>NZ_JBHYJB010000014.1:0-187355 GCF_042740175.1 Streptomyces sp. NPDC059009
GGTACAGCACCCCACCCACCCCAGTACTCATGAACTCGTCCGGCGCCCCCGGCTTTTCGAGGACGGACATACCGCCGCGTCCCCACCCCGCCCCACCCACCGGCCCGCACCCGCACCCGCCCGCACCACCCGCACCCCCCGCCAGCAATCAGCCGCTCAGACGACTACGACCCGCCGCCCACGCGCATGCCCGGCACGGCTGTCGACGTGCGCCGCCGCGGCCTCGGCCAGCGCATACGACTTCTCGACCGGGATGTGCAGCTTCCCCCGCGCGATGAGATCGACCGCCTCGGCGAGCGCCCCCGAGACGTCCCCCGTCACGCCGGAGAACCGCGCACCGAACTCCGGCGCACCGAGATCCGCGATGGAGACCACCTTCCGCGGATCCCCGGTCAGTTCGACGAGTTCGCGGATCACACCCGAGCCGGCCAGATCGAGCGCCGCGTCGACCCGGCCGAGCCGCCGTACCCGCTCGCCCCAGCCCTCCCCGTACGTCGTGGCGAGGGCACCCAGGCTCCGTACGTAGTCCTGGTTCGCGGCCCCGGCGGTGCCGATCACCGAGATGCCTCGGTCGCGGGCGATCTGCAGCACCGCCGATCCCACTCCCCCGGACGCGCCGCTGACCAGCAGCGTCTGCCCGGGCTCCACACCGGCTTCGCCGATGATGCGCAGCGCGGTCTCCACCACCGAGGGGTACCCGGCCGCCTCTTCGAAAGTCAGCCCCTCCGGGATGCGGGCCCAGGCCGACAGCACGGCCGACTCGGCGTACGTACTCTCTCCGCGCCCGAACACGAGGTCGCCGACTTCCACCCCATCGACGCCCGCGCCGACCTCGTCCACCACCCCGGCGGCGTCCTGCCCGACTCCGGCGGGCAGCTCGACCGGGCGGACCTTCTGGAACTGGCCTTCACGGATCCGCCAGTCGACGGGGTTCACGCCCGCCGCCCGCACGGCGACGCGTATCCGGCCGGGGCCCGCATGGGGCTCCTCGGCGTCGGTGAGGTGCAGGACATCCGGGCCGCCGAACTCGGCGAAGCTCACTCTCTTCATGTCGCCGACCGTAACACTAACGGTTAGCGTTTTGGAACTGTTACAGCTATGCACCTGATAGCGTCAGGGCATGACCGCGCCGCAGCCCATGTCCGCCACGACCCCGACCCCGACCCCGACCGGGCGCCGCGAGCGCAAGAAGGCCGCGACCCGCCAGAAGATCGCCGACACCGCCCTGCGGCTCTTCCTGGAACGGGGATACGAGGCGGTGGGCATCCGCGACGTGGCGGCCGAGGCCGACGTGGCCGTCACCACGCTCTTCTCCCACTTCGCCGCGAAAGAGGCCCTGGTCTTCGAGCAGGACGACAGCTTCGAGCAGCGCCTCACGCAGGCGGTCACCGACCGGGCTCCGGACGAGCCGCTCATCCCCGCGCTGCGCCGCGAGATCCACGCGATGGTCCGGCACTGCACGGCGGACGGCTCCGCCCCGATCTACCGCATGATCGACGAGTCGCGTGCCCTGCGGGAGTACGAGGAGTCGATGCGGCTGCGCCACGCGGAGTCGCTGGCCACGGCCCTCGTCGACGACCCCGGACTGGCGCAGAGCGCGACGGCCTGCCGGACGATCGCGCGGTTCGTGATCGACGCCTACGCGCTGGCCCGCGAGGCGGCCGACCCGCAGGCCGCCGTGGACGAGATCTTCCAGATGATCGAGGCGGCCTGGAAGGTCGCGTGACCTGAGGTCGCACAGTGCGCTCACCTGGGGCGCTCACATCACGACAAGGGACGTCGGCCCCGACTTGTCTGGAAAAGGAACCTGTTGGATCAGATTGGCCGCTGCTCGGGGGCGCCGTGGCGGTGCCGGCTCTGCAGGGCTGCGGGGCTACAGGGCTGCAGGGGCAGTCGGCTGCTGTCCGGCAGGCGGCGCGGACAGCGGGGCTCCGCACCGTAACCCGTAACGGCGCGGACGAACTCAACAGGGGTGCCCGGCCGGCAGGTTGCCAGGCGCCCGGGCACCCCCTCGCGCGTGCTACGGCGTGACCGTGCCCCCACCCGTCCACTCCGCGCGCAGCGCCTTCTTGTCCACCTTGCCGACCTTCGTCGTCGGCAGCCGGTCGAGGAGGACCGTCTTGCGGGGCGTGTACAGGTCGCCCAACTCGCGGGTCACCGCCGCGGCGACCGCGACCGGGTCGACGTCGGCGTCCGGCGCCGTGGCGAGGAAGATCTGCACGGCCTCGCCGTACTCCTCGTCCGGTACGCCCACCGCCGCCGCGTTGCGCACACCGGGCAGCGTGAGCAGGAAGTCCTCCAGGACGCGGGAGTAGACGTTGTCGCTGGTGCTGCCGGTGACGATGATGTCCTTGGCCCGGTCGACGAGGTAGAGGTACCCCTCGGCGTCGAGGTAGCCCATGTCCCCGGTGCGCAGCCAGCCCTCGTGCAGCGCCTCCGCGGTGCGCTTCGGGTCCTCGTAGTAGCCGAGCATCACCGTGTCGCCCCGGACGCACACCTCACCGACCTGCAGGACGGGCAGCGCCACCGCGCTGTCCTCGTCGCGGATCTCGATGTCGACGTCGGCTATCGCGCGGCCGCAGCTGCGCCAGAGTTCGGGCCGCCGGGCCGCCTCCGAGGCGAGGTCGTCCGCGCCGAACGCGGCGATGCCGAGCGCCTCCGACTGCCCGTAACCCTGGCCGAGCACCGGGCCGAAGACCTCGACCGCCTGCTGCAGACGGCTGGGCGACGTGGCCGCGCCGCCGACGACGATCCGCCGCAGCTCGGGCAGGACGCCCGGCTCGCACTCCGGGTGGTCGAGCACCGCGTACAGCATGGGCGGCACGAACATGGTGGTGGTGATCCGCTCCTCGCGCAGCACCGCGAGGGCCGCGCCCGCCTCGAACTCGGGCAGTACGACGAGGGCGGAACCCGTCACCAGCGCCTGGATCGAGGTGAGGTGGCCGCTGCCGTGCGTGAGCAGCGTGGCGGCGAGCACCCGGTCCGTGCCCGGGGTCATGGGCGGGAAGAAGCCCGTGGAGCGTGTGCTTGGGGAGGAGCCGTCCTGCGGGGTCTCCTCCGCCAGGTCCACCAGCACGTCGTAGAGCCGGTGGCTGTGCGCGGCGAGCTTGGGGCGGCCCAGAGTGCCGCCGGTGTAGAGGACGGTGACGGCCTCGTCCGCTCCCGGGGCGGGCACGCCGTCGGGGCGTGTCTCGGGGCAGTCGGCCGCGTCCGCCACGGCCAGCACGTCCGTGCACTGCCGCGCACACGGCCCGAGGCTGAGCAGCGCCGGTGAGTGGAGGCTGCGGCCCGCGGCGTCGGCCGCCCGGTCCGCGAAGAGGGGGTCGGTGATCACCGCGCGTGCCCCGGACTGCTCGACCAGGGCGGCGAGTTCGCCGGGCCCGGGCTCGGGCGGCAGGAACACGACGCGGCAGCCTATGAGGTGCACCGCGAGCTGGACGAGGACGGAGTCCACGCGGTTGGCCAGGAACAATCCCACTCCGTCGCCGGGCACGAGGCCCTGGCGGCGCAGCGCGTGCCCCAGGCGGAACAGCCGCCTCCGGGCTTCCCCCCGGGTCAGCCGCTGTGCACCCTGGACGAGCGCCTCGGCGTTCTCGTCCTTGTGCCAGTGCTCCAGGATGCGGTCCAGGTACGTCCGCGGCTCTGCTCTTCCCTGTGCGTTAACGATCATGAACCCATGCAAACACGCCTCACGGGGACCGCTGATGCGCAGGGGCCACCTTCGGCCACGGGCCGATGGAGGGCAGGTGGCATGATCGGGGCTCTGCACCTCTTCACACCGCATCGAACAAAACGGCCAAACCATTGATACCTATAGCTTCGCGGAATTCTTCGCGAATTGACCGCAGAGTCCTGTGGATCGCCGCGAGCGCGGTGGCCCTCGGGTTCCTCGTCGCCCTGGAGATCGCCGCGCGCCACTACGGGGGCGTGCCGGGGCCGATCACCAACCAGGCGCGAGAGGTGATCTTCCCGCCCAAGCCGGGGCCGCTGTACGGCGGTCTGGGGCTGATGATGGTGGTGCTCACCTGGCGGCAGCGGTTCATCGCGGCCGGCGCCGCGGTCGGCATCGACCTCGTCTTCATCCTGGTGCGGTGGGCGGCCGGCGTCGAGGTGCCCGAGGACCAGTTCTTCGGCAATGGCGCGCTGTGGGCGATGCTCGGCTGTGCGGTCTTCGCGCTGACGCGCCGCACCGGCCAGGAGAGGCTTCTGCTGCTGAAGGGCGTGGGCCTCGGCCTGCTCCTGGTGACCGGGCGCAAGGCCGGTGACACCTGGCTGCTCATCACGTCGAAGACCCGCCCGACCGTCCTCGACCCGTACGTGGCGGCCGCCGATCACGCGCTGGGCAACCCGTCGTGGCTGGCCGGGCGGCTGCTCGAGGCCAGCGGCCCGGTCACCACCCACATCCTCGACCTGGTCTACGCGCAGCTCGCGGTGGCCGCGGTCGTCGTCGCCGTGTACCAGCTGCGCAACGTGGCGGCCGAGGGGCGCTTCCCGCGCCACCACCTGGTGCGCACCTTCCTGGTGATCGGGGTCATCGGGCCGGGCGTCTACATGCTCTTCCCGGTGGTCGGGCCGATCTTCGCGTACGGTCCCGGCACCTCGGGCACCGGCGGCGTCGAGTGGGCGGTGGCCAACGTGTGGCCGCACACCGCGCCGTCGATCGGCGTCCCGCACCCGGTGCCGTACGACGGGATCACCCCGCGCAACTGCATGCCCAGCCTGCACACGGCGTGGGCATGCACGATCTTCATCCACTCCCGCAAGGGCCCCCGTCTGCTGCGGTACGCGGGCACGTTCTGGCTGGTCGCCACCCTCTGCGCGACGCTGGGCTTCGGCTACCACTACGGCGTGGACCTCGTCGCGGGCGTGGTGTTCGTGCTCACCGTCGAGGCGGCCCTGCGCGCGTACGACCACGGCTGGGACCGGGCGGGGGTCCGGCTGGTCGCGCACGGCACCGTGGTCTTCGCCGCGCTCCTGCTCTCGTACCGCTATCTGCCGCAGCACATGGCCGCGCAGCCCTGGCTGTTCGGCCCCCTGGTCCTGCTGGCGATGGCCTCCGTGATCTACGGATACGTACGGACCACCAGGGCCTGGGAGCCGAAGGCCGCTCCTGCGCGGCCGCTGGAACCGCAGCCCGAGCTGATCTAGCCCGCCCGGGCCCGATCCGGCCGGCCCGGGCCCGATCCGGCCCGCCCGGGCCGCGGTTCCCGTCAGGGCCGGAGAGGTCGCGTCCGGCCCCCCTTCTCCGTCAGCGGCCGGTCGTGCCGCAGATCGTCGAAGAGCCGGGCCGACCTCTTGGCGTCCCACTTCAGGACGTTGCCCTTGGACGTGGGGACGCCGATGCCGGACACGGGCACGTTGATCTGCTTGCCCTTGCCGCCCGCCACGCTCTGCACGGCCCGGAACATCGTGCTGAGCTCGCGCAGGCTCATGTCCTTGTCGACGATGAGCGTGTCGAGCCCCGCCTGCACGGCCGGGCCGATCTCCGTCGGGTCGAAGAGCGTGCCGGGCCGGGCGGCCTGCTGGGCGAGGGCCGCCAGGAACTTCTGCTGGTTCCTGGAGCGGCCCAGGTCGCCCTCCTTCTCCTGGTGCCGCTGGCGGACGAAGGCCAGCGCCTGCTTGCCGTTCAGGGTGTGACAGCCCTTGCGCAGGTCGGCGCCCGACTTCTTGTCCTTGATGTCGCGGTCCAGGCACATCTCGACGCCGCCGATGGCGTCCACGATGTTCACGAACCCGGCGAAGCCGATCTCCGCGTAGTGGTCGATGCGCAGGCCGGTGTTCTTCTCGATGGTGTGCACGAGGAGTTCGGGGCCCCCGTAGGAGAAGGCGGCGTTGAGCTTGTCCCCCTCGGGCCGCTTCGTCTTGCCCGTCAGCGTGTCCAGGCGGCCCGGCACCGTCACCCACGAGTCGCGCGGCAGGCTGACCATGCTGGTGCCGTGGGCCCCGGTGTGCAGCAGCATCATCGAGTCGGTGCGCCGCCCGCCGCCCCCGCCCGCGTGCAGGTCCTTCACATCGCCGTCGGAGAGCCCGTCGCGGCTGTCCGAGCCCACGATCAGGTAGTTGGTGCCCTCGCCGGGCGCCGGGCGGTCCCCGTACGCGCCGAGGTCGACGTCCCGCTGGAGCCGGGTCTCGGCCCAGCCGTACGTGCCGCCCACCGCGACCGCCACGACGGCCAGCAGCGTGAGCACCACCCGCCGCAGCCTCCTGCGCTTCACCTTCGACTGCCGGGCGTGGGCGCGCCGGGGCCCGTAGTGGGAGCTGGGCCGCTCGGCGAACCGCTCACGCGCGGCGGAGTCGTCCAGAACCGGTTCTGTCATGATCAACTCCCCTGCAGACTCGGCCGCGTCTCTTCGGGCGGCCCTTCCGGCGGTCCTTGCCGCGGCCCTTCCTGCGGCACTTCAGACACTCCAGGCGCTTCCGGGGCTTCGAGCAGATACGGGTCCGCGGTCCCCGTGCGCTTCATGCTGTGCCACTTCAGGCGGGTGCCGAGCAGCGCAGTGGTCACGGAGTGGATGACCACGAGATACATCAACTGCCGGTAGACGAACTGCTGGAGCGGCAGCACCCACAGCACGCGCAGCCGTTCCCGGTCGAGCCGCAGCGCGTACGCGGCGGTGACCAGCTGGACGGAGAGGAAGCCGAACCAGACGAGGGCCGCCTCCACGGGGTCGCGGAACAGGGCCCCGAACAGCGCGAACATGTCCACGACCGGGGCGCACAGCGGCAGCACGATCTGGAACAGCGTGACGTAGAGCATGACGCGGCGGCCGAAGCGCCCGGCGGGCCCGACCTCCACCGCCGCGTGCCGGTGCTTCCACATCGCCTGGAGGGTGCCGTAGCACCAGCGGTAGCGCTGCCGCCACAACTGCCGCACGCTGGTCGGCACTTCGGTCCAGGCGACCGCCGACTCCTCGTAGACGACGCGCCAGCCGGCCCGCCACAGCGCCATGGTGAGGTCGGTGTCCTCGGCCAGGGTCTCGTCGCTGACCCCGCCGATGCCCATCAGCGCGTCCCTGCGGAAGGCCCCGATCGCCCCCGGCACCGTCGGCATGCACTCGAGGACCTCGAACATCCGCCGGTCGAGGTTGAAGCCGAGGACGTACTCCAGGTGCTGCCATTTGCCCAGGAGACGGCGCCGGTTGCCGACCTTGGTGTTGCCGCTGACCGCCCCCACCGCGGGGTGGGCGAGCGGCTGGATCAGCCGGGCCAGCGACTCGGGTTCGAAGATGGTGTCCGCGTCGACCATGACCACGATGTCGTACCGGGCGTGCGCCAGGCCGGTGTTGAGGGCGCTGGGCTTGCCGCTGTTGGGCTGCCGGATGACCGTCACCCGTGGGTCGTCGATGCTCTCGGCGATGTCGGCGGTGGCGTCGGTCGAGCCGTCGTCGATCACGATGATCTGCAGGTGCGCGTGGGTGGAGGCCAGCAGCGAGTACACGGTCCCCGCGATCCCGGCCTCCTCGTTGTACGCGGGCACCAGGACCGTCACCGGGTCCCGCACCTCGCGCAGCCGGGGCGCGCCCGGCCGGTAGCGGCGCAGCCTGCGCACATGGAGCCGGGCGAACAGCGCGAACAGCAGCATCCGCAGGACGCCGAGCACCCCCGTGAGGGTCAGCGTCCACACCATCACGGTGAGGAAGGCGTGCCCGAGCCGCTGCGACCAGATCAGTCCCTCCCCCTTGACCTCCTGGGCGACCGGCACCGCGTCGACGAAGGAGGGGCGGCCGAGCCCCTTGCTGACCGTGGTGAACCGCTTCACGCTCCGGTCCCGCAGCAGGTCCTCGGCCTCGTGGTAGCCCAGGTCCGTCTGGCTGTGCTGCGTCACCAGGCCCCGCCACGGCTTGCGGTCCTTGTGGTCCGAGGCGACCACGAGGTACCCCTGCTCCGCGGCGCGCTGCGCGGCCGGCCACTGCGGGCCGCAGAGCGTGTCCGCGGCCGTGGTGTGCGGCAGCCGCAGCAGGGTGGTGCTGATCCCGGCCGCGCCCGCGAACGCGCTCTGGGTGAGCGACAGTTCGAGGCGCGCGCGCAGCGGCGAGGCCACGCCCAGATCGCCGCCGCTGTACGTGTACGAGCCGACCTCGTGGCCCTCGTCCAGGATCCGCCGCAGCAGCTCCGGCTGCTCGGCCGCGTCCTTCCCGTAGACGAAGAAGGTCGCCCGCGCGTGGTGCCTGCGCAACAGGTCCAGCAGGCGCGGCGTCCACTTCGGGTCGAACCCGCCGTCGAAGGTGAGCGCGACGGTCCCGCGCGGCATGGCCGCGGTGGTCACGCCGTTCGGGCCGAACCGCAGCAGCGGCTTCCCGTCGTCGGCCTCGCGCGGGATCGGGCGGGTGCACGGCGGTTTGGTGCGCGCTGCGTCGACCTGATGGGTCGTCCAGCCCTCGAAGAGGAGGGCGACGGCGACCACCAGGAGCACGAGGAAGAGGACGACCCAGTGGCCGCGCGGCGGTCGGCGGACGGCGGCGCCCCGCCTCACTGCCGAATGCCTCCGGCCGGCGCCGGTCCCGCTCTGTCGGCATCTGCCCCCGAAGTCCCGGAAGACCCTGAAGTTCCGGAAGTTCCGGACGGCGCCGAGCCGTTCGTCCCCGGCGGCTGCGAGCCGACGGGCTGCCGGAGCCCGCTGACCACCATGCCGACGAAGAGCAGGAACCCCAGGCAGACGAGGCCCACGACCAGCGCCATGCCGCGCAGGGTCCGCCTGCGCCAGCCCGACGGGTCGACGAATATGGGGAGTTGGGGCTCGTCCATGGGGAGTTGGGGCTCGTCCCGGTACTGCGCCCTGCGCGCAGGGGGTATCGGCGACGATCGCCCGTCGTGCGGTGTGCTGGCTATGTGGGGGATGCCCTGCACTGCTGCTCCTGATCTGCAGCCGCGCACGCGCGGCTCTTTGTGTGGGGGGTACGGGCCCGGGGGCCACGAGCCATCGACCCTACTCGCGCACCTGGGTGGCGGGGCAACAGGGCACCCAGGAGCGGCAGATGACCCTCGTTTGCGAATGTTGATCTTGCGCGGTTAGTGTCAACGGCGCCTAAATGCGCGCCAATGCGCGATAAGGGGCCACTCCGACCACTCCACACAACAGGGGGACACTCATGAACAAGCGCCTGATCGGCACCTGGGCAGCGGCGGCGGTCGTCGCTCCGGCCCTGCTCCTCGCGGCCTCGGGCACGGCAGCCGCCAACGGGAACGTCCAGTGGAAGAACAAGGGCAACGGCCTGTGCCTGATGTACGCGCCGGGCATGGTGCTCACGGGCAGCGGCTGCGGCAAGTCGGCGGGCAACTGGTACGAGACCAAGCAGTCCGACGGCACGTTCACGCTGAAGATCCACGGCTACTGCCTCGACAGCAACAAGGCCGGCAAGGTCTACGCGATCCAGTGCAACGGCGGGAACAACCAGAAGTGGCACGAGACCAAGACTGCGGGCGGCTGGCGCCTGGTGAACAAGGCCACGGGCCTCACCCTCGGGTCGAACGGCCAGCACACGGTCTACACGGGCATCGACGCCGGCGGTAAGTACCAGCGCTGGTCGTAACTCCCGGCCGGACTCCCGGACTCCCGACCCGACTCCCGGACTCCCGGCCCTACCCGGCCACGGGCAGGCTTCGCACCGAGGGCTCGGCCTGTGCCACCGGCCGGTCGGGCCGGGATGTGGCGGCGGACTCGGCGGACCGGCCGGACCGGGCGGACTGGAAGGTCTGCAGCAGGTCCGCCGCCACGCTCACCGCGATCGTGGCCGGTTCCTTGCCGGAGATCTCGGGCAGACCGATCGGGGTCTTGATCCGGTCGATCGTGGCGTCGTCGTGACCGCCCTCGGTGGACAGCCGCTTGCGGAAGCGCGCCCACTTCGCGGCCGAGCCGATCAGGCCGATCGAGCCGAGCTCGGGGGTGCGCAGGGCGGCGTCGCACAGCGCGGCGTCCTCGGCGTGGTCATGGGTCATGATCAGCACGTGGGTGCCGGGCGCCAGCTCCTCAAGGACCTCCTCCGGCAGCAGCGGAGTGTGGTGCACATGGACCTGCGCCACCGCGTCGTCGAGCACATCGAGCCGTTCCTCGGTGAGCATCTCCGGGCGGGTGTCGATCAGATGCAGGTCCAGGTCGTGGCGGGCCAGGATGCGCGCCAGCTCGTAACCGACGTGCCCGACACCGAAGACCGCCACCGCCGGGACCACCGGCAGCGGTTCGAGCAGCACACTGACGGCGCCGCCGCAGCACTGCACGCCGTGCCGGCTGGTGACCTTGTCGTTGAGGGCGAAGTCCATCAGCTCGGGCTCCGCGCCGGGCGCGGCGATCAGCTCGCGCGCCCGGTCGACGGCGACGGCCTCGATGTTGCCGCCGCCGATGGAACCCCACGTCTCGGTCTCGCCCACGACGAGCTTGGCACCGGGCTTGCGGGGTGCGTGGCCGCGCACGGTCGCGACGGTCACGAGCACGCCGGTCTCCCGGCGAGCCCGCAACCGCGCGACCGCGGCCACCCACGTCATGTCAGGCATTGCTCAGGGCACTTGCCGTGCTGGGGACCTCGGTGTCGCTGCCCGAGGCGTCGCCGCCGCGGGCCGCTTCGATCGCCCAGAACACCGCTTCCGGCGTCGCGGGCGAGGCGAGATCCACGCTGACCCCCGCGGGCCCGAACGCGGCGGCGGCCTGCCGCAGCGCCTCGCGCACCGAGAACGCCAGCATCAGCGGCGGCTCACCGACCGCCTTGGAGCCGTACACGGCGCCCTCTTCGGTGGCGTTCTCCAGGAGGTGGACGTTGAACTCCTCGGGCATCTCCGAGAAGCTCGGCAGCTTGTACGTGCTCGCCGCCTGGGTCTGCAGCCGGCCGCGGTGCGGGCCCTCGCCGGTGTCCCAGCGCAGGTCCTCGAGCGTCAGCCAGCCCGCGCCCTGCACGAACCCGCCCTCGACCTGACCGATGTCGATCATCGGCGAGAGGCTGTCGCCGACGTCGTGGACGATGTCGACGCGCCGGATGCGGTACGCGCCGGTGAAGCCGTCCACCTCGACCTCGGTCGCGGCGGCGCCGTTCGCGAAGTACTTGAACGGCGAGCCCCGGAACGTCTTCGCGTCCCAGTGCAGCCCCTCGGTCCGGTAGTAACCGGCCGCCGAGAGCTGGACGCGCTGGAAGTACGCGGTGCGCACCAGGTCGTCCCAGGCCAGCTCCTTGTCGCTGCCGAGGGCACGCGCGACGCCCTCGACGATGCGCACGTCCGAGGAGTTGGCGCCCAGCTGGGTGCCGGCCACCTGCAGCAGGCGCTCGCGCAGCTGCTCACAGGCGTTCTTGATGGCACCGCCGTTGAGGTCCGCGCCGGAACTGGCCGCGGTGGCCGAGGTGTTGGGCACCTTGTCGGTCCGCGTCGGGGCGAGCCGCACCTTGTGCAGCGGGATGCCGAGCGTGGTCGCGGCCACCTGCATCATCTTGGTGTGCAGGCCCTGGCCCATCTCGGTGCCGCCGTGGTTGATCAGGACGGAGCCGTCCTTGTAGATCAGCACCAGGGCGCCGCCCTGGTTGAAGGCGGTGAGGTTGAACGAGATGCCGAACTTGATGCCGGTGATCGCGAGCGCCCGCTTGGTGTTCGGGTGCGCGGCGTTGAAGGCCGCGATCTCGCGCTTGCGGTCGGCGACGTGGGCGTCGTCCTGGACCTGCTGCCAGGTCGTGGAGATCCGGTCGGCCTGGGTGACGGGCTGCCCGTACGGCGTGGTCTGGCCCTGGCCCGGCTGGTAGAAGTTGCGCTCGCGCAGCTCCATGGCGTCCAGGCCGAGCTTCGGGGCGACACGGCCGAGGATGTCCTCGATCACGAGCATGCCCTGCGGTCCGCCGAAGCCCCGGAACGCCGTGTTGGACACGGTGTTGGTCTTGGCGATGCGGCCGGCGACCCGCGCGTTGGGGATCCAGTACGTGTTGTCGATGTGGCACAGCGCACGGGCGAGCACCGGCTCCGACAGGTCCAGGCTCCAGCCGCCGTCGGCGGTCAGCGTGGCGTCGAGCGCCTGGATGCGGCCCTCGGCGTCGAAGCCGATCTTCCACGTGGCGTTGAAGCCGTGGCGCTTGCCGGACATCGTCAGGTCCTGGGTCCGGTTGAGCCGGAAGCGGACCGGGCGGCCGGTGAGCTTGGCGCCGAGCGCGGCGACGGCCGCGAAGCCGTGCGGCTGCATCTCCTTGCCGCCGAAGCCGCCGCCCATGCGCAGACACTGCACCGTGATCTCGTGGCTCGGCACACCGAGCACGTGGGAGACGATCTCCTGGGTCTCCGAGGGGTGCTGGGTGCTGCTCTGGATGAACACCTGGCCGTTCTCGTCGACCTGGGCGAGGGCCGCGTGCGTCTCCAGGTAGAAGTGCTCCTGGCCGGCGAAGGTGAACTCGCCGGAGAACACGTGCGCGGACTCGGCGAAGCCGGCGTCGATGTCGCCGGTCTCCATCACGGGCCGGGCGCCGTGGAAGCTCTCGGCCTCGATCGCCTCCGTCACCGTGACCAGGGAGGGCAGCTCTTCGAGCTCCACCTCGACGGCCTCGGCACCGAGCCGGGCCGCCTCCAGGGTCTCGCCGAGCACCCAGGCGACGGCGTGGCCGTAGAACATGACCTCGTCGGGGAAGAGCGGCTCGTCGTGCTTCATGCCCGCGTCGTTCTCGCCGGGCACGTCGGCGCCGGTCAGCACCCGGACCACACCGGGCACGGCGAGCGCGGCCTCGGTGCGCAGCGCGGTGATGCGGCCGCGGGCCTTCATGACCTGGACCGGGTGGGCGTGCAGCACGTCCTTGGTGCGCTGCACCAGGTCGTCGGTGTAGAGCGCGTGGCCGGTGACGTGCAGATGGGCGCTCTCGTGCGCCATCGAGACACCGACGACAGGCTTTTCGGGACGCTCGGACAGATGGCTCATGACGACACCGCCTCAGTGGTCTGTGCGTGCAGCTTCAGCAGGCTCTGGCCGAGCATCGCGGAGCGGTAGAGGGAGCTGGCGCGATGATCACTCATCGGCGTGCCCTCGCCTCGCAGCACCTTGGCCGCGGCCTCGACGGTCTCCGCCGACCAGGGCTTGCCCTCCAGGGCGGCCTCGGTGGCGAGCGCACGGATCGGGGTGGCGGCCACGCCGCCCAGACCGATGCGTGCCGTGCGGACGATCCCGCCCTCGATGTCGAGCGCGAAGGCGACCGCGACGCTGGAGATGTCGTCGAAGCGCCGCTTGGCGATCTTGTGGAATCCGGTGACGGGCGCCAGCGGCCGCGGGATGCGCACCGCGCGGATCAGCTCGTCGGGACGGCGGACGCTCTGCCGGTAGCCGGTGAAGTAGTCCGCGAGCGGGACCACGCGCTCACCGTCGGCGTCGGCGAGCACCACCGACGCCTCCAGCGCCAGCAGGACCGGCGGGCTGTCACCGATCGGGGAACCGGTACCCAGGTTTCCGCCGAAGGTCGCGCTGTTGCGGATCAGCCGGGACGCGAACTGCGGGAAGAGCTCGGCGAGGAGCGGAACTTCACCGTCGAGCCGGCGCTCGATCTCGGTGAGCGTCAGCGCGGCACCGATCTCCAGGTAATCGTCCTCGACGCGCAGCTCACGCATTTCGGCGAGCCGGTCGATGGCGACGACGCAATCCGCGCGCCGGGAGCGGATGTTCACCTCGACGCCGAAGTCGGTGGAACCGGCGACGACGACCGCGTCGGGCCGCTCGCGCAGGAACTGCAGCGTTTCGGCGAGGGTGTTCTTCCGGACGAATACCTTGTCGTCCCGGGTGTATTCGGTGGCGACCGGCTCCGGCGGGGCCTGCTCGCGGCGCTGCGCCAGCGGGTCCTCGTCGGTGGGCTCGCCGACGGCGAAGGCGGCGTCCCGGATCGGGCGGTAGCCGGTGCAGCGGCACAGGTTTCCGCTCAGCGAGTGCAGGTCGAAGCCGTTCGGACCGTGCTCGCCGTCGACCTCGTGGGCCTTGTCGTCCGTCACGGTCTTGGCGGCCTCGTCGGCGTCGCCGTGCGCACAGCGGTCGGGCCGGTAGTACTCGGAGGCCATGCTGCAGATGAACCCGGGGGTGCAGTAGCCGCACTGCGAACCGCCGCGGACCGCCATCTCCTCCTGTACGGGGTGCAGCGTGTCGGGCGTTCCGGGGGCACCGGGGGTGGCGAGACCTTCGGAGGTGATGACCTCCTGGCCGTCGAGCGCCGCCGCCGGGACCAGACAGGCATTGACCGCCACCCAGTCCGTGGGCTTGTTCACGCCGGGCCGGGCCACGAGGACCGAACAGGCGCCGCATTCACCCTCGGCACAGCCTTCCTTGGTTCCGGTCAGACCACGCTCGCGCAGGAAATCCAGCGCCGTGGTGTGGGGGGCCGCCGGTGAAATCGGCTGCTCTTTCCCGTTGACCGTGATCCGCGCCTCTACCATGGCACATCCTCATTTCGCGCGGTCAATCTAACTATCCTAGTCGCCATTAAAGGATCTTTCTCTTTCGGTCGCGCAGCCCGAGAACCCAGAGCGCAAATCAGCACGCAGCGACGTGCCTGAGACAGTGAAGGAGATCAAGAGAATCCGGAGCCCGAAAATGGGCATGCCGGAACAAAGGGGGGCTGGTCAGCAGCCGTGCGCCACGCGACCCGGAACCCAGGCGGCCCGCTGAGCGAGGCGATGCAGGTCGGAGATGATCGACATCCGACTTCGCCTCCTTTCAATAACTCACTGGCCGGTTCGTCGAAATTACGACGCCGTGGGGCCACGGGTCAAGCGGCCGCATGGAATCCAGCGGAACCCATGGCATACCTACTAGATACCCCAAAACGGACAGTTCGCCCTCTAGATGCACCCGCCACCACCACCCCCTGCACTCATTCATAGATCCAATGCCGCTATTCGGCAATGAAATGCAGGCCCTCACGCTCCCCCGCCCTGCTTTCCAAGGATCTCCAGGCGAAGAGAGGAGGCATCACCCACGGGAAGCCGCAGATGCAAGGCAAAGGCCGATGACGAAGCAAAAGAAGCCACCTGCAAAGGGGCGGCGAGTTCGTATGTGCCCGTCCCAGGTGGCCGAGTGATTCTCTGCGAGATCGCGCGAGATCAGTCGTGCGACGCCTGCCCGCTCACCCGGTGGTCGGCATGGCTGAGCGCCTCCATGACCAGTCGGCGCAGATGTCCGTCGCGCAGGCTGTAGTACATGTGGCGGCCCTCGCGCCGCGCCTCCACCAGACCCGCGAGCCGCAGCTTCGCCAGGTGCTGGCTGACGGCGGTCCGGGACGAGGTCCCGATCCGCTCGGCCAGCGAGCCGACGTCCGACTCCTCCTGCGCGAGGAGCCACAGCACATGCAGCCGCGTCGCGTCCGAGAGCAGCGCGAAGACCTCCGTCGCCTCGGCGAGACGCGCGCCGTCGGGAGCGCGCAGATGCGCATGCGCGTCGGACAGAGCCGAAGGCACAACTGAAGGGGCGGCTGAAGGAGCAGCGGGCAGGGCGTCGCGGTCGGCCATGGACCCAGCCTAGAGCGCGGCCGCGCCGGGCCACCGGTCGCATCTCACCCGGCCATCAGTCGCACCATTTATGTGCGCAGGTGCGCACATATGGAGTACGGTAGTGGCATCGGCCGCCCCCACCGGCCGAGGAGTGCCACCCGGTCAGGAGTGATCGCCCCATGCTGTCCGTCCTGCGCAACCGCACCTACCGCAACCTGTTCACCGCCCAGGTCGTCGCCCTGACCGGCACCGGCCTCGCGACGGTCGCGCTGAGCCTGCTCGCGTACGACATCGCGGGCGCGGGCGCGGGTGAGGTGCTCGGCACGGCGCTCGCGATCAAGATGGGCGCGTACGTGCTCATCGCCCCGGCCATCGGAGCCGTCGCCGACCGGCTGCCGCGCCGCACCCTGCTGGTGGGCGCCGACCTGATCCGGGCGGCGGTCGCCCTGTGCCTGCCGTTCGTCGGGCAGGTCTGGCAGGTGTACGTCCTGATCTTCCTGCTCCAGTCCGCGTCGGCCGCGTTCACGCCCACCTTCCAGGCGGCCATCCCCGACGTGCTGCCCAAGGAGCGCGACTACACACAGGCCCTGTCCCTGTCCCGCCTCGCCTACGACCTGGAGAGCCTCTTCAGCCCGGCCCTCGCGGGGCTGCTGCTGACGGTGATGACGTACAACTGGCTGTTCACCGGCACCGTGGTGGGCTTCATCGGCTCGGCGGTGCTGGTGGTCTCGGTGGCGCTCCCGAAGCCGGCCACGGGGCTCGGCTCCAGCTCCAGCGCCAAGTCCAGGTCCGGCCCTGCCTCCGTCTACGCCAAGGCCACGGCGGGCAGCCGCCTCTTCTTCCGCCTGCCGCAGCTGCGCGCCCTGCTGGCGCTGAACATGGCGGTCGCCGCCGCGAGCGCCCTGGTGACCGTGAACTCCGTGGTGTACGTGCGGTCGGTGTTCGGCCTCTCGGCGGGCTCACTGTCGCTGGCGCTCGGCGCGTACGGCGCCGGGTCGATGGCCGTCGCGCTGGCGCTGCCGCGCATCCTGGACCGGGTGTCGGACCGGGCCGTGATGCTGCGGGGCGCGCTGCTGCTCGTGCTGGTCTTCGCCGGGGTGGGCGTCATCACCGCCTCGGCGGGCGGGAGTTGGCGCTGGCCCGCGCTCCTCGCGGCGTGGGCGGTGTTCGGCGCCGCGTGCTCGATGGTGCTCACGCCGACGGGCCGGGTGATCCGGCGTTCGGCGCCGCCCCGGGAGCGGACGGCGGCGTTCGCGGCGCAGTTCTCGCTGTCGCACGCGTGCTGGCTCCTCACCTACCCCCTGGCGGGCTGGCTGGGCGGCCGGGCCGGACTGGTGTGGGCCGTGGTCGCGCTCGGGGGCATCGCACTCGTCGCGGCGGTGACGGCGGTGCGGCTGTGGCCCGTCCGGGAGGGGACGGCAGCGGCGGCGGTCGAGCCCGGGCGCGCCCACGGGACCGCCCCCGTCGCGCCCGACCACCTGCACGTGGTCAACACCGCATCGCTGCCCACGTGTTGGCAGCACGGCAACCGTCCGGTGCTGGACGGGCTGCACGCCCACTACTGAGCAGGGGCACTCGGCGCCGCCGCCCCGGCGGCACCCCTCACCGGCCGGCGTACGGCAGCAGCGCCATCTCCCGGGCGTTCTTGATGGCGACGGCCAGGTCCCGCTGCTGCTGGACCGTCACACGGGTGACGCGGCGGCTGCGGATCTTGCCCCGGTCGGAGAGGAACTTCCGCAGCAGGTCGGTGTCCTTGTAGTCGATGTACGTGATCCCGGCGGCGTCGAGCAGGCCGGGGCGGGACGTGGTGGGCTTGCGGGGGTCGTGGCGACGGGCCATGAAGGGTGCTTCTCCTTGGGGACTTGAGTGCTTGGGAGTGCTTGAGGGTGCTTGGGTGCTTGGGTGCAGGTGCCGAGGCCGTCGTGGTGGGGCTGACGGTGGCCTCGGGGTGGGTCAGGCCGCGTCCAGCAGGGAGTCGAAGGCGGGCGGCAGGCTCTTCCAGGCGTCGCGCCCCGACGCGTACTCCGCGTCCGTCAACAGGCAGGAGTCCAGGAGGCGTTCGAGCCCGTCCCGGTCCAGTCCGGGCGACGTGAAGACGAGGTGCTGGCAGCAGTCGCCGTGGTCGGGGTGCCAGTCGAGCGCGGCCGCCGCCCGGCGCATGGGCGGGACGAGCTCCCAGGCCGCGTCGGGCAGGGACGCCAGCCACGGCCCGGCGTTCTCCACGCACAGGGCTCCCCCGGCCGCGTCCCAGGCCAGCAGCGTGTCGGGGCGCTCGGCCAGCCAGAAGCGGCCGCGGCTGCGGGCGGCGGCGCAGCACAGATCCTCCAGTGCCGCGTACAGGCGCTCGGGGTGGAACGGACGGCGCCGCCGCCAGACGAAGGTGGCGACGCCCGACTCGTCGGCGTCCTGCGGCAGGAGCGCGCACGCGGGGTGCTGCGCGGCCGCGGCCGCCTCGACGTCGAAGCCGCCGAGCGCGACCCGGGCGAGTTCGGCGGACGCGGCCGGCACCCGGCGCGCGGTGGGGTGCAGCTGGGCGAGCAGGGCGTGGTCCTCGTCGTCGGCCTCGTCGCTGTCGACGACGGCGAGGACGGGGGCGTACTCCAGCTGACGGGCCCAGGTGTCGCCGACGGTGCGCCGGTCGGTGGGGGCCGCCGCGAGACCGGTCTCGGCCAGGTCGTCGCCGTTGGCGAGGTACGGCAGGACGAGCGCGGGGTCCACGGCGGTGAGCACACCGGCCAGGTGCAGCCGGTCGCCGCCGTGCGCGGCGACGACCTCGGCCATGGCCTTCGGCTCGACCGAGTCCCACAGTTCGACGACGGCGAGCCGGGTCAGGCCCCCGTCCGCCATCCTCGCCAGCTCCGGGACCAGGTCCTCGCGCAGCGCGCAGCACGCACAGTCGTTGACGAGGGGCGTCTCGCCCCGGGAGAGGGTGCCGGAGGCGTCGCGGATCAGCCGGAGCACCGTACCGTCGCGGGCCTCGGTCAGGTCGTGGTGCAGGGCGACGCTGCCCGGCACGCCCTGCAGGAGGCGCTCGACGACCTCCTTGCGGGCGTCGGCGTGCAGCCCGGCGACGATGACGACGGGAAGCCGCTGGTGGCCCGCCATCAACGGGCTCCGTAACGGCGCTCGAAGCGCTCGACGCGGCCGGCGGTGTCGAGGACGCGAGCGGTGCCCGTGTAGAAGGGGTGGCTCGCGGAGGAGGTCTCCACCTCGACGAGCGGATACGTGGCGCCGTCCTCCCACTCGACGGTCTTGTCGCTGGTCATCGTGGAGCGGGTGAGGAAGGCGACGCCGGAGGCCGTGTCGCGGAAGACGACGGGCCCGTAGGCGGGGTGGATGCCGGGCTTCATGGCAGGACCTTTCGAGGGTCGGAGGTCAGGAGTCGGGGGTCAGGGGCCGGGGGTCAGGGGCCGGCCGGCGGGGTTCAGCGCTCTTCGCGGAAGTCGACGTGCCGGCCGGCCACGGGGTCGTACTTGCGCAGCACGAGGCGGTCGGGGTCGTTGCGGCGGTTCTTGCGCGTGACATAGGTGAACCCGGTGCCCGCCGTGGAGCGGAGCTTGATGACCGGGCGGATCTCGTTGCGTGCCATGGGGCTAGTATATGACAACGGTTTTCATTTCCGATAGCCGGTCCTCCCGGCTCACAGCACGACCGGCCCGTCACCCCGCCCCATCGAGAGAGGCAGCACCACCCATGTCCGCCCACTGCCAGCTGACCGGCGCCAAGCCGGGATTCGGCAACGCCATCTCCCACTCGCACCGGCGCACCTCGCGCCGCTTCGACCCCAACATCCAGCACAAGCGCTACTGGCTGCCGAGCGAGGGGCGGCACGTCCGTCTGACGCTGAGCGCCAAGGCGATCAAGACGGTGGACGCGATCGGCGTCGAGGCCGCCGTGGCCCGGATCCGCGCACGGGGAGGAAAGGTCTGATGGCGAAGAAGAGCAAGATCGCGAAGAACGAGAAGCGCAAGGAGATCGTCGAGCGGTACGCCGCCCGGCGGGCCGAGCTCAAGGAGGTCGTCCGCCACCCGGCCACCACGCCCGCCGAGCGCGAGGCCGCCCTCGCCGAGCTGCGCCGCCAGCCGCGCGACGCCAGCGCCACGCGCGTACGCAACCGCGACAGCGTGGACGGCCGCCCGCGCGGCCATCTGCGGAGGTTCGGCCTCTCCCGGGTGCGGATGCGGGAGCAGGCGCACGCGGGGTTCCTGCCGGGAGTGACGAAGTCGTCCTGGTAGGACCCGCAGGCGCCGCCGCACGCCTCCCCCCTCTCGAACAGCCCACCACCCCAGACCGAGGAGCCACCATGGCCGTCCCCAAGCGCAAGATGTCCCGCAGCAACACCCGCCACCGCCGCGCCCAGTGGAAGGCGAGCCCCTCCCAGCTCGTCCCGGTCACGGTCGACGGATCCGTGCACCTGGTTCCGCAGCGCCTGGTGAAGGCGTACGAAAGGGGCCTCGTCCGCCCGGAGAGCTGAACCCCGGCGGCGGCGTGGGAGCCGGAGTTGACGGACACTCACGCCGCCTGACGCCCCGCCGCGTTCCCCGCCGCCCCGGCGCGCTCCCTGCCGCCCGGCGCGGAGTCATGGCGGGGCGCGTGTGAGGATGCCGCCATGACATCCGCCACGACATCCGGCATGGGGTCCAGCACGGCATCCGGCATGGGACCCGGCACGGAATCCGGGCGCGGGCGGATCATCTTCCTCAACGGCACCTCCAGTTCCGGGAAGTCGAGCATCGCCCGGGAGCTTCTGGAGGTCCTGGACGACGGTGTCTTCTTCCATCTGTCGGTCGACGGCTTCAACGCGATGCGCAGCAAGAGGGAGCTCGGCCAGGAGCAGCTCGACGCGGCGCTGCGGCGGACCAGGGAGGGCTTTCACCGGTCGGTCGCCGCCATGGCCGAGGTGGGCAACGACATCGTGGTCGACCATGTGCTGAGCGAGCCGTGGCGGCTGCTCGACTGTCTGGCGGTGCTGCCGCCCGAGGACGTGGTGTTCGTCGGCGTCCACTGCCCGCCGGCCGACCCCGACGGCCTTCACGCGCCTCTCCCGAAGCCACCTGCCGAACTGACGGGCACTCTGCCTACGCTCCCTCCATGGACCCCTCCCCGAACCGCCTCGCCACCACCACCCGGGTCGCCAATCCGCTGCGTGAGCTCTCCCTTGACCAGCTGCGCGAGCGGACGAGCATGAAATGGCGGACCTACCCGGCCGACGTACTGCCCCTGTGGGTCGCGGAGATGGACGTGCCGCTCGCCGAGCCGGTGGCGCGGGCCGTCCGTGGCGCGGTGGAGCGCGGGGACACGGGCTATCCGGCGGGGACCGCGTACGCCGAGGCGCTCGCCGACTTCGCCGCGCGGCGCTGGGACTGGGACGGCCTCGCCGTCAAACGGACCGCCATCGTCCCCGACGTGATGCTCGGCATCGTCGAGATGCTCAAGCTGGTCTCCGGCCCCGACGACCCCGTCGTGGTCAACTGCCCGGTGTACCCGCCCTTTTACCAGTTCGTACGCAGCGCAGGACGGCCGGTCATCGAGGCGCCCCTGGACGGGGACGGGCGGATCGACTTCGACAGCCTTGAAGCCGCCTTCCAGGAGGCCGTCGGCAAAGGCCGAGGGGAAGGCGGAGGCGAAGGCAAAGGCGGAGCGGGTCGGCGGCCCGTGTATCTGCTGTGCAGCCCGCACAACCCCACCGGCACCGTGCACACCGCCGCCGAACTGGCCGACGTGGCACGGCTGTCGCACCGGTACGGCGTCCGTGTCGTGGTGGACGAGATCCACGCCCCGATCGTCGCCGCAGGCACGCGCTTCGTCCCGTATCTGAGCGTGCCGGGCGGCGAGGACGGCCTCTCCCTCATGTCCGCCTCCAAGGCGTGGAACCTGGCCGGGCTCAAGGCCGCCGTCGCCGTCGCCGGGCCCGAGGCGAGCGACGACCTGGCCCGCATCCCCGAGGAGGTCAGCCACGGCCCCAGCCACCTCGGCATCATCGCCCACACCGCGGCCCTGCGAGAGGGCGGCGACTGGCTCGACGCGCTGCTGACCGGGCTCGACGAGAACCGCCGTCTGCTGGGCGAGTTGCTGCACGAGCACCTTCCGGCCGTGCGCCACCGCCCCGGCCAGGCCACCTACCTGGCCTGGCTGGACTGCCGCGCGCTCGGCCTGGGCGACGACCCCGCGGCCGCCTTCCTGGAGCGGGGCCGCGTCGCCGTGAACGCGGGGACCAGCTTCGGCACGGGCGGAGCGGGCTTCGTCCGGCTGAACCTGGCCACCTCGCCGGAGATCCTGACCGAGGGGGTGCGCAGGATGGCGGCGGCGGTTCAGGGACCGTGAGCCGGGAGCCGCAAGCGGCCGGGCGCCCGGCTACGCGTCCGCCACCCAACTCCCATGGAACCCGAGCGGCACCCGGCCGGGCAGCTGGACGCGGGCCAGCGGGCGGCCCGTGAAGTCCTGCGCCGAGAGGATGACGAGGTCGGACGCGCCACGGTCGGGGTCGTTCACATAGGCGAGGACGTAGCCGTCGTCCTCGTCCCGGGCGCCCCGGCGCGGCACGAACACCGGTTCACTGGCAGCCGCCCCCGCAGGGAAGCGATGCACCTGCCGCCGATCACGCAACATGTCATGTTTGACGAGGCAGTTGGTGAACTTGTCGTCCGGCGGCACACCGTCGGCGATCTCGTACGCGCGCCACATCTCGGCGGCGCTCGCCGTGTACGCGTAGCGATGGCGGCGCGAGACCAGGGACTCGTTCACGCGCGGGAACTCCTGCGGCAGATCGTCGAGCCTGGCACCGGCGACCCGTCCGGAGCGCAGGTCGATGGTCCAGCGGTCGAGGGTGGGGGCCCCGGTCGCCGAGGGGCCGCCGTGGCCCCGGCCCGCCGCGTAGAAGGGGGCGGGCATGGAGGTGTACTCCACCACCACCGTGTCGCCCAGGTCGTAGGCGTTGAGGGTGTGCGAGTAGTAGACGGGATCGACCTCGAACCAGCGCGTCCTGCCACCACCGCTCCGGGGCAGAATCCCCACGCGCATCGGGTGCCGCTCGTTCCAGATGTACGGCACCACGGCGCCCGCCTCGGCCGCCGCCGCGTCGAACGTGATCGGGACGTCCACGATCACCACGTACTTCTCGGTGAGCGCGAAGTCGTGCATCATCGGCGCGTCCGCCACGGGGATCTTGTGGGTCCGGGCCATGCGGCCGGTCCGGTCGATCATGATGTGCCGCACGTGGTCCCAGGTCGGGTAGTACGCCACCGCGTGCAGCTCGTCGGCCGCGGCGTCGTACTTGGTGTGCGCGGTGAAGGCCCCCTTCAGCGTGGCGCGGAAGTCGTACGGGCGCAGGGTGCCCAGCTCACCGTCCAGCTCGTACGGGAGCGGGCCGCCCTCCTGGAGCGCGAGGATCCGCCCCCGGTACGGGATCACATGCGTGTTGCACGCGAAGTCGTCCGGCGGCACCGGTCCCGGATACGTCTCCCCCAGCTTCTTCGCCACCTGCGACGACCGCACCCACCGGTTCCGGTACCACTCGGCGCGACCGCCGCGCAGCCGCACGCCGTGCACCATGCCGTCGCCGAGCATCCAGTGGTGGGCGCGCGGGTCCTCAAGTCCCAGCGCGTTCGGGCCGGTTCGCAGATAGCGGCCGTCGAGGTCGCGCGGGACACGGCCGGTGACCTTCAGGTCGAAGGCGGTCAACTCCTCGGTGACCGGGGCGAAGGCGCCTTCCAGGAAGGGCAGCGACGACGCCCGCCCACCCCCTGCCCCGTCGGCCGCACCCTCCGCGGCCTGAGCCACCGCCCCGTACCGCCCCGGCCCATACGCCCCGACGACACTCCCTGCCGCCGCGAGCGCCGCCCCCTGAAGAACCCTCCGTCGCGTATGACTGCTCATCGCCTCTCCCCGTTCGCCGTCGGACTCGTGCCCGGTGACAACTGGTCACAGGAAGAAGGCTGCTCCGTCGGAGAGCGGAGGTCAGGAGGGCTGAGGCCCGGACGGGGGTGGTGCTGACGCCACCGTCTCCGCCCCCGCCCCGGTCTCCGTTTCCGTCTCCGCCTCGGTCTCCGTTTCCGTTTCCGGCTCCGTCTCTGCGTGCGTCGCCTCGCCGGACGACGCGACCACCCGCCCCGTCCGCCCGCCCGCGAGCGCCGCCACCACGATCGCCACCAGAGCAAGGGCGACGCCCGCGACCGTGGCCGTCGTGACGTGGGTGTCGCCGCGGGGCAGGAGGAGGTCGAGGGCCAGGGAGCCGACCAGTTGGCCGGTGATCGTGCAGAGGCCGAGGATCAGGACGCCGAGCTTCTGGACCGTCGCCACCGCGATCGTGATGAAGGAGATGCCGACCAGGCCGCCGAGGTAGAGGTGGGGCTCGGTCGGGAGGTGGGTGGGGAAGCCCGTGGCCGCCGCGTGGATCAGGAAGATCACCGTCAACGCCGCCGTACCCGCGACGAAGTTGAAGAACGTGCCCGTGTACGCGGAGCCGGACGCGTTGCGCACATGTCCGTTGACCGCCTGCTGCCAGCTCACGCACACGCCCGCCACCAGCGGAAGCAGCAGCATCGCGTACGGGAAGCCGCCGCCCAGCTTGTCCGCCATCGACAGGCCCACCGCCGCCAGCACGAGCACCGCGCCGACGACCCTGCGCCGCGTCGGGCGCTGTGGCCCCGCCGGGCCGAGCCCCATCCGGTCGAAGAGCAGTCCCCCGGTGACCTGGCCCGCGACGATCGCCACCGTGAACAGCGCGACCCCGAGCGCCCCCACCGTCAGGCCCTGCGCCAGCAGGAACGCCGCACCGCCGAAGCCGCCGAGCACCTGCCACCACTTGAGCCGACCGCCGCGTACGTCCGTGAGCACCGTGCCGACCCCCTGGCGCGGCTTCCGCAGCACCGCGAGGCCGAGGGTCAGGACCACGAGGCCGGAGCCGAACGAGATCACCGCGGCAGTGAAGCCGTCGCCGCCGAGTCCGGCCGCGAGCTCGCCGGTGATGCGGGCCTGCAGGGAGATCAGGGTGCCGGAGAAGACGGCGAGGAGCAGCCAGGGAGCTGCGGCGGCGCGCATGGGCGGACAACCTCTGTGAGTGGGCGGTGAAAGGGGGCTTGCCTGCCCTTTGTAACCGATCACGTCCTCGCCGAGTAGGGGCGGTCGGATCGCGAGACGCCGCTGGGGCGGCCTGTCCGGCGGTTCAGGCCGCATGATTCCTGCGGCGCCCTCTCGCGCCTGGGGCCTCCCCTGCTCGCACGGAGTTGAGAGCCTGGGGAAGTGCCGGAGTGCCGGAGTGCCGGAGACCACGGCCTCGGCAGGATCCGTCGGCCAGGGCCTAGGGTCGGCACCGGAACGGGGCGCCGGAGTGCCCCGCCGACCGGATCGGGGAGGATCTCGGACATGCGTGAGCTGGCGGAGACCGCACGGAAGTGGATCAGCGAGGGCCGGTCGGCCGTGCTGGCCCGGCCGGTCAGTGAGCAGGGGTTCGGGCCCCGGCACCCGGCGGACGCCCTCCTCATCGGTGCCGACGGGACCTGTGTCGGCACCCTGTATCTGGGCGCCTTCGACGCGCAGCTGGTCGGTGCGGCCGCCGCCCTCGCCCCCGGGCACACGGCTCGCGTGTGCGACGTGTCCCTGCACGGCGAGGCGGCCGAGGGCGCCGGGATGACCTGCGGCGGGCAGGCGCAGGTGCTGCTCCAGTCGCTCGACACCGTGCCCGCCCGCTGGTGGGACCTGCTGGCCGAGGGCTCCTCGGCCGCTCTCCTCACCCGCCTCGACGCGGGGCGGAGCGAGGCGGCCAGCTCCGTCGTCACCCTGGCCCCGGACGGGCGGGAGGACGAGGCGGAGGGCGGCGCGGGGAATGGCGCGGAGGGCGGCTCGGAGGATGGCGCGGAGGGCGGCCCGGGGGATGGCGGCCCGGGGAATGGCGGCCCGTCCGTCCAAGCCGCCGAGCAGGCGCGGCAGTTGCTCGCCCGGCACCGGGCCGGGCGCGAGACCGGCCCGGCCCCGGGCGAGGGGCTCGTCCTGGTGGAGAGCTGCCCCGCCGTCCCTCACCTCGTCATCGTCGGCGGTGGCGAACTCGCCGAGCTGCTGCGCGTCCAGGCCGGGATCCTCGGCTGGCAGTCCGACGTCGTCCGCCGCGACGAGGACACCCAGCGGCTGCTCACCGAACGGCCCCGCAGCGCCTGCCTGATCGTGCTCAGCCATGAGCAGGACCTCGACATCCCGGCCCTGCGCACCGCCCTCACCCGGGGCGTCCCCTACGTCGGCGCGCTCGGCTCCCGCCGCACCCAGGCACGGCGCGGCGCCGACCTCCTCAAGTCGGGCCTCACCGAAGAGCAGTTGAGCCCCATTCACGGGCCGATCGGCCTCGACATCGGCGCCCGCACCCCGGCGGAGACCGCCCTCACCATCTGCGCCGAGGTCCTCGCGGCCCTCGCCGCCCGGACGTAGCCCCGAGCCCAGATCCGAAGCCGAACCCCGAGCCCGAACCCCGAACCCCGAGCCCCGAGCCCCGAGCCCCGAGCCCCGAGCCCCGGGAAAGTCCCCCGTCAGCCGGTCTTGCGGGCCACTCCCCCGTAAATGCCGATCTCCGCCGACCGCCCCGGCGGCGTCTCGTCCGGGCGCCAGAACGGGACCTGGGTCAGGCCCGGTTCGACCAGTTCGAAGCCGTCGAAGAACCGCATGACCTCCGTACGGGAGCGCAGGTTCAGGGACGCCGTGGCGCCCTTGTAGACCGCCTGGGCGTCGCGGCGGTCGGCGAAGTCGCCCGTGGCGTGCGAGAGGACCAGGTAGCTGCCGGGCGGGAGGGCGTCGCGCAGGGTGGCGACGATCTCCTCGGGCCGCTCGGCTTCGGTGAGGAAGTGCACGATCGCGACGAGGAGTAGCGCCACCGGCTCGTCGAAGTCGATGAGACTGCGGACATCGGGGTGCTCCAGGATGGCCCGGGGGTCGCGGAGGTCGGCGAGGACGGTGGTGGTGCTCGCGCCGACGCCGCCGAGCAGGGCGTTGGCGTGCGTGTTCACGATCGGGTCGTTGTCCACGTACGCGACGCGCACGCCCGGCGCCACCTCTTGAGCCGTCTCGTGCACGTTCGGCGACGTGGGCAGGCCGGTGCCGACGTCCAGGAGCTGGCGGACGCCCGCGCCGACGACGTGGCGGACGGCGCGGCGCAGGAAGTCGCGGTTGGCCTGCACGCCGATGCGCACCTCGGGGGCCGCGGCGGCCAGTTCGTCACCGGCGGCGCGGTCCACCTCGTAGTTGTCCTTGCCGCCCAGCAGGTAGTCGTAGATCCGTGCGGGGTGGGGCCTGCTGGTGTCTATCTGCTCGGCGCGGAAGCCGTCCTGTCTCATACTGCGCTCCTCTCGGCGGCCGCCACGGCCCGGACACTCCCGGCCACCCGCGTTCGGCTGGCGACAGCCTTCCACATCACCTCTCGTACGTGATCCTCAACTCCTGCACGTGATGCCGGAGTTCCCGAGCCGGGCACCGCGTACCTGCTGTTCCTGGGGGCCTGGCACCACCCCCGAGAGGGGCCCCAGGCCCAACGACAAGATCGCCGCGCGCCAGCAGAGTTGAGGGCATGACGAAGCAGACGGCCCACCCGAACCGCCCCACGACTCCCGCCCAAGAGCCCGGACACCCCTTCCTCGAAGGCGCCTACACCCCCCTGCGGGAAGAGCTCACCGAGTTCGACCTCCCCGTGACCGGGCGCATCCCGGCCGAGCTCAACGGGCGTTACCTCCGTGTCGGCCCCAACGCGCTGGGCGTCGAGGATCCGAAGGCGCACCACTGGATGCTCGGTGAGGGCATGGTGCACGGGGTGCGGCTGCGGGACGGGAAGGCCGAGTGGTACCGGAACCGGTGGGTGCGGTCGGCGTCCGTGGCCGCGAAGCTGGGAGAGCCCTATCCGTGGGTGCGGCCGGAGAACGACTTCGCGCCCAACACCCATGTCATCGGGTACAAGGGGCGGATCCTCACCCTCCAGGAGGCGGGACCCAAGCCCTATGAGATCGACGGCGAGCTGAACACCATCGGCCCCTGCGACTTCGGCGGCACCCTCGACGGGTCCTTCATGTCGCACACCAAATACGACGCCGCCGCCGACGAGTTGCACGCGGTGACCTACCACCCGGCCTGGGACCACGTCCGCCACCTCGTCCTCACCGAGGCGGGAAAGGTCACCCGGACCACCCGTATCCCGGTCTCCGACAGCCCGATGCTGCACGACTTCGCGCTGACCGAGAAGTACGTCGTGATCCTCGACATCCCCGTCACCTTCGACCCGGCGGCGGCCCGCGCGGGCGAGCCCGTGCCGTACGCGTGGAACGAGAAGCACCCGGCGCGGGTCGGGGTCATGGCGCGGTCGGGCGGACCGATGCGGTGGTTCGAGACGGAGAACGTCTATTACTCGCACACCCTCAACGCCTACGACCACAGCGACGGCAACGGTGGCGAGTCCGTCGTCGTCGATCTCACCACCTTCCCCGCTCCCTTCCTCGTCAACGGACGCGGTTCCGGCGGCCCTTCCGCCAGTGGCACCCCGTCCCTCGACCGCTGGACGGTGGACCTGGCGGCGGGCCGGGTGCACACCCGCCGCATCGACGACCGGCCGCAGGAGTTCCCGCGTATCAACGAGTCGCTGGTGTCGCGGCGGCACCGGTTCGGGTACATGGCGTCCACGGCCCCGCTGTACGAGGGCTACGACTCGGTCGACGGGCTGCCCGGCACCCGCACGTACGAGAACGCGCTCATCAAGCACGACCTGGAGAGCGGACGCTCGGAGGTGCACCGGCTGCCTCGGCACGCCACGGCCGGGGAGGCCGTCTTCGTCCCGGCCGCCGGAGCGGGCGCCGGAGCGGACGCCGAGGACGACGGGTACGCGATGGCGTACGTCGCCAATCCCGAACGCGGGGCCACCGACCTGGTGATCCTCTCCGCGCAGGACTTCACCGGGGAGCCCCTCGCCCGCGTGCACCTGCCGACGCGGGTGCCGATGGGACTGCACGGGAGCTGGGTCGCGGACGAGTGAGATCACGGACCGTGGGAGCGGCCGGGTACGGGGCTCGGCCGCTCCGCCGCTCCACCGCTCCCTCCACACCACGCTCACAGCTTCTCTTTATCGAGACCAGACCTCTATGCACCAGACGTATACACGGTGTGTACAGTGCTCTCATGCCTCCCACGATCAACAAGACGAAGTCCCGCACGGCCCGGGTGCGGACCGCCGCGCTCGCCCTCGCGACGGCCGCCGCCGCCTCCCTCGCCCTGACCGGCTGCACCCAGCTCGACACCACCTCGCCGAGCACGGTCCGCAAGGACGCCGCCGACGCCAAGCCGAAGGACCAGGGCAAGTTCGGGACCGTCGACTGCCGCAAGGCGAAGTGCGTAGCCCTCACGTTCGACGCGGGGCCGAGCGAGAACACGCCGCGGCTGCTGAAGATCCTCAAGGAGAAGAAGGTGCCCGCGACCTTCTTCACGCTGGGCAAGAACCACGTCGCGAAGTACCCCGAGCTCGTGAAGCAGATGGACCGCGAGGGCCACGAGGTCGCCAGCCACACCTGGTCCCACAAGATCCTCACGAAGATCAAGCCGGAGGAGGCGCGCAAGGAGCTGGAGCGCCCCAACGAGGCGATCGAGAAGCTCATAGGCAAGAAGCCGACCCTGATGCGCCCGCCGCAGGGCCGGACCAACGACGACGTGAACAAGCTCTCCAAGGAGCTCGGCCTCGCCGAGGTCCTGTGGACCGTCACGGCCAAGGACTACACGACCAACGACAGCAAGCTGATCCAGAAGCGCGTCGTCGACCAGACCAAGCGGGACGGCATCATCCTGCTGCACGACATCTACAAGGGCACCGTGCCCGCGGTGCCGGGCGTCATCGACGAGCTCAAGGCACGCGGCTACGTCTTCGTGACCGTGCCCCAGCTCCTCGCCCCGGGCAAGGCGGAGGCGGGCAAGGTCTACCGCTGACGGCCGGCCTCCGGCCGCCGGCCCTGGACCGCGGGGCAGCGGCCCTGGACTGCGGGGCGACGGCCATGGACCGCGGTGTGCCTACCACCTCACGTGCAGCGCCTCCGGTGAGCGGTGGATCAGGCTCGGCCGCATCGTCACCGGCAGCCGCTCCTCGTCGAGCCGCAGCCCCGGGAAGCGGCGCGTGAACAGCTCCAGCGTCAGCCGGAGCTGCTCGCGGGCGAGCCGCGCCCCCACGCAGCCGTGCACGCCGAGCCCGAAGGCGAGGTGCCGCCGGCCCTCCGGCGGCCGCTCGATGTCGAAGGCGTCGGGCCGCTCGTGGCGCGCCCCGTCGCGGCCCGCAGCGCCGAACGCCACCAACACGTCGGCGCCCGCGGGCAGTTCACTGCCCGCGAGAGTGACCGGGCGCGTGGTGACGCGGTGGAACGCCTGCAGCGCGGTGTCATAGCGCGCGGCCTCCTCGACGGCGGCCGGGATCCGCTCGGGCTCCGCGCACAGCAGCTCCCACTGCGCGGGGTGGCGCAGCAGATGCAGCAGCATCGTGCCGATCAGGGCCGTCGTCGTCAGATGCCCGGCCAGGAGGAAGTTCTGCAGGTGCGCGACCACGTCGCCGGACTGCGACACGGTCAGCTCACCACCGCTGCCGCCCTCGATCCCGCCCTCACCCTCGCCCTCGCCCTCGCCCTCGCCCTCGCCCGGCAGCATGTCGGCGACGAGCACGGAGCAGAGGTCGTCGCGCGGCTCGGCGTGCCGGGCGCGTACGTAGGTGTCGAGGACGGCGTGCATCGCGGCGACGTCCTTGGCGGCGGCGACCTGTTCCGCCTCGCTCAGCGGCCGGAACAGCAGCTCCACGACGCGGTGTCCGCCCTGCAGCACGGGCTCCACGTCCACCGGGTCGAGGCCGACGACCCGCCCGATGACCTCGCCGGGCAGCCGCATCGCGTACGCCGCCATCAGCTCGGCCCGCCCTGCGGACTCGGACTCGGCCCCGGACTCGGATACGAAGTCGTCGATCAGGGCGTTGGCGCGCTCGGCCGCGTACGGGACGAGGGCGGCGACCCGGGTCGCGGACAGCGCCCTGGTCAGGGGCGCGCGGAGGCGTTCATGCTCGGCGCCGTCGGCGCTGACCACGAAGCGCTGGCCGCCGAACGCGGGGCCCAGCTCGGCGAGTGCGGCGGGGGCGGGCAGGATCGGCGGGCTCAGCGCGTTCGCCGAGGAGAAGTCCTCGGGGCGGCGCAGGACTTCACGCACGTCGGCGTCGCGGGCGACCAGCCAGGCGCAGAGCTCGGGGACGTAGGTGAGGCCGTCGGTGGCGCGGGCGCGGGTGTAGAGGGGATAGGGGTCGCGGCAGAGCGCGTCGAGCTGGTCCTGCTGATACGCGGACTGATTCTGCTGACCCTGCTGCTGAGAATCCACAGAGGCATGGTGCCGCTGATTGCCGCGGAGCGGCAGAGCGCCGGGGGTCGCGGAGCGGCAAAAGGGCGGGCGGGTGGGGGACCCGCCGCGGAGCGGCGGAGATCAGGTCGCGGAGCGACCGGGGAAAAGAGGGTCGCGGAGCGACCGGGAAAAGCAAAGCGTCGCGGAGCGACTCGGGAGAAGACGGGAAAGGCAAGACCGCGGAGCGGCCGGTAAGACCTGTCACCATCCACACGTGGCACTCTTCCGCATCGTCCGCGCATCCCCCCACTCCCCCGAAGAGACCTGGCTCAGGCTCACGACATGGGAGCGGCACGCAGACGCCGTCCCGCTGACCCGGGTCACCCTCCGCACACCCCCGCCGCCAGACACAGGCACCGGCACAGGCACCGGCACTCACAAAGGCACCGTCTTCGTCGCCCGCAGCGCCCTGGGCCCGCTCGGCTTCGACGACACGATGGAGGTCGTGGGCTGGCGCCCGCCGCAGTGGTGCCGGCTGGAGAAGAGGGGCTCCTTCATCACCGGCTGGGCGGAGATCGAGGTGCACCCGGCCGGGTCGGCGGGCGCGACCGTCGTCTGGCGGGAGGAGCTGCGCATCCGGGGCCTGCCCCGCCGCTGTGACCGCCCCCTGGCGGCCGTCGCCCGCACCCTCTTCGGGCGCGCGGTCGACAACCTGCTCACCTCCCCGTACGAGAAGCAACTCCCGTAGGGGACGGGCTGCCCGCAGCGCAGCCCGTCCGCCCAGGCTCCGGATGCCCGCCGAGCCCGCCCCCGTACGAACCGTCAGGCCGTACGACTGCTGAGCGGCCGGCGGACTCGGCGGGCCCGGAGCCGGTCCGTGCGAAAGCCGCCGCACCGGAGGAGGCGGCGGCATGCGCACGGACTGGTAGGGGGCGTTACTTGACCCCGAGCCACCCCTCGATCGGGTGGAGGGCGAAGAACGCCAGGAAGACGAGGGCGAGCACCCACATCAGCCAGCCGATCTCACGGACCTTGCCCTGGACGGCCTTGATGACGACGTGGGCGATGACACCGGCGGCGATACCGACGGTGATGGAGTACGTGAACGGCATCAGGACCATGGTCAGGAACACCGGGATGGAGGTGGCCTGGTCGTTCCAGTCGATGTGCCGGGCGTTGGTCAGCATCATCGCGCCGATGACGACGAGCGCCGCGGACGCCACCTGCGTCGGGATGACCTGCGCGAGGGGGCTGAAGAAGAGGCAGAGCGAGAAGGCGAGACCGGTGATCACGCTGGCGAAGCCGGTGCGCGCACCGTCGCCGACGCCCGCGGTGGACTCGACGAACACGGTCTGGCCGGAGGCGCCGGCGAGACCGCCGACCACACCGCCCGCACCGTCGATGGCGAGGGCCTTGTTGAGGCCCGGCATCTTGCCGTCCTTGTCGGCGAGGTTGGCCTGCTGGCCGATGCCGATGATGGTGCCCATGGCGTCGAAGAAGCCGGCGAGGACCAGGGTGAAGACGATGACGCCGACGGTGAGGCCGCCGATGTCGCCGATGCCCTTGAAGGACACCTCTCCGAAGAGGCCGAAGTCCGGCGAGGAGACGATGGAGCCCTTGATCTCGGGGGCGTTCAGGCCCCAGTCGGCGGCGCTCATGCCGGCGGCCTTGTTGACGATCGCGGCGAAGACGGTGCCGCCGACGATGCCGATGAGGATGGCGCCGGGGACCTTGCGGACCTGGAGCGCGAAGATCAGCAGCACGGTGACCGCGAAGCAGAGGACCGGCCAGCCGATGAGCTTGTCGTCGATGCCCAGCTGGATGGGCTTGGAGCCCATGTCGCCGTGCTTGCTCGGCATGCCGGTGACGAAGCCCGCCTGCACCAGGCCGATCAGACAGACGAACATGCCGATGCCCATGGTGATGGCGTGCTTCAGGGCGAGCGGAATGGCGTCCATGATCAGCGACCGCAGGCCGGTGACGACCAGCAGGACGATGATGAGGCCGTAGATGATGCACATCGCCATCGCGTTGCCCCACGTCATCTCGGGGGCGACCTGGAAGGCCATGACGGCGGAGACGCTGAGGCCCGCCGCGAGGGCCAGCGGCACGTTGCCGATGAAGCCCATGACGATGGTGGTGGCGGCCGCGGCGAAGGCCGTGGCGGTGGTGAGCTGGTCACCGTCGAGCCGGTGCCCCGTGGAGTCGGGCACGGAGAGGATCACCGGGTTCAGGAGGATGATGTACGCCATCGCCATGAAGGTGGTGATGCCGCCGCGCACCTCCCGGCCGACCGTGGATCCGCGCTGGGTTATGTGGAAGTACCGGTCGAGCCAAGATCTGCCGGCGGGGACGCGCGAGCCGTGGCCCGCGTCCTCGGCGGTGGTCTTCAGCTCGGGTGGGGACTGGGTCATGGTGCCTACTCCCAAGGTTCACAGGGGCACCCGCTGCGTTGCGGGATTTGGGATGGTGCTGGCTGCACGACCCGGGGGACGGCCCGAGACGAACGTGAAGGTGCTGCGCTTAAGAGGACTTGCGTTCAGCTGAGAGTGCTTGCGTTCAACGTCCGCGAGCGGAGCGGTGGTTGAGTGCTCCGGGCGGTGCGGGCCGAGGGAAGTGTGACGTTCCTGGAAGGGCACGCACCGCCCGGAGGGACTGAGGGGTCCCGCCGGGCGGGATCAGCTGCCGGGGACGGAATCCATGAGTGGCTCTCTTCATTCGAATCGGGGTCGTTCGCTGTAGCCGGGGGGGTCGTTCGTTTCGAGCCAGGTAGGCCGTTGTGCCCTGGCCGACTCGTTCACGTGCTGTTAACGCGGAGTGGGCTCAGTACACCGCCCTGCCGACCGGTGCGGTCAGTCACGGAAAACATGAAGGAGTTGGCTGGCCATGGGGCGCGTCTTGTAGATTCGTATGAAGAACGGGCCTCAGAGACCTCGCGGTTTCCCTTTGGAAACCAAAAGCGCCCCAAGAAACGGCAGACCCGGAGACAGTCGTAACTCCCGGTACACGCCTGACCACAGATCAATTCGAGACAAGATCGGCGGCGACCACCCATGCGGCTGCGCGCACTCCTGGACACCGACGCGCTGGGCCTCAGGCTGCTCGGCGGCGAGGACGAGCTGGATCGCACCGTGCGCGGTGTGATGACCACGGACCTGCGGGACCCCAGCCGCTACCTCACCGGCGGCGAGCTGGTCCTCACCGGGCTTGCCTGGCGGCGCGACGCGGCGGACACCGAGCCCTTCGTACGGATCCTCGCGAACGCCGGTGTCGCGGCCCTCGCCGCGGGTGAGGCCGAGCTCGGCCCCATCCCGGAGGACATCGTCGAAGCCTGCGCCCGCCACCGCCTGCCGCTGTTCGCCGTCCACGAGTCGGTGGCCTTCGCCACGATCACCGAGCACGTCGTGCGCCAGGTCTCCGGCGAGCGCGCGGGCGACCTGGCCGCCGTGGTGGACCGTCACCGCCGCCTGATGACCTCGGGTCCGGCGGGCGGCGGCCCCGACGTGGTGCTCGACCTGCTCGGCTCCGACCTGGACCTGCGCGCCTGGGTGCTCTCCCCCGCGGGCCGCGCCATCGCCGGGTCCAGCGCCTCGGGCCCCGCGCTGCCCGCCGACGTCTGCACCAAGCTCGCCGCCGAGCACCTGGCCGCCGTCCGCACCGGCCGCCGCGGCCCGCACCGCGTGACGATCGAGGGCACCACGTACTCCCTCTTCCCCATTCGCAGCAGCGGCCGCGGCGCGGGTTCCGCCACGCGCGACGTGCGCGAGACCGTCCTGTCCGACTGGCTGCTCGCCGTCGAGGCCGACGCGGGCGACTGGCCCGAGGAGCGCCTGGACCTGCTCCAGGGCGTCACCCAGCTGATCTCCGTCGAGCGGGACCGCCGCGACGCCGCCCGCACGGTGCGCCGCCGCCTCGCCCAGGAGGTCCTCGAACTCGTCCAGACGGGCGCCGCCCCCGCCGAGATCGCCGCCCGCCTGCGCGTGGCCGCCCCGGTCCTGCTGCCGGGTCTCGGCGCGGCCCCGCACTGGCAGGTCGTGGTGGCCCGGGTCGAGTGGGGCGTTCCGGGGGGCGGGCCCGAAGGGCCCTCGGTTGAGGGTGGTGGCGGGAGACGGGCGGGCGAGATCGAGGGCGGCCCGGTCGCCCAGTCCCTCCTGGAGGAGATCCTCGTCGACCCCTCCCCGGGCTCCCGCGCCGACGCGGCCAAGGGCGGCCCCGTCCCGGCGGGCCCCGACACCTCCGACCGGATCGCCGTCGCCCACACCGGCGACGAGGCCATCGCCCTGGTCCCGCTCCCCGCCGTCGCCACCGACAGCGAGAACACCGAGCCGGGTCTGCTCGCCGACTCCCTGCTCGCCTCCGTCCGCGAACCGCTCTCCGCGGGCCTCGCCGACGACGGCCGCCTCACCCTCGGCGTCAGCGCCTCCGTGCACTCGGCGGAGGGGCTGCGCGGCGCCCTGGAGGAGGCCCGGCACGCCCGCCGGGTCGCGGCCGCCCGCCCCGGGCAGGTCTGCGCCGCGGGCCACCAGGAGCTGGCGTCCCACGTCCTGCTGCTGCCCTTCGTCCCCGACGACGTGCGCCGCGCGTTCACGGCCCGCCTCCTGGACCCGCTGCGCGACTACGACCGCCGCCACCGCGCCGAGCTCATCCCCACCCTGGAGGCGTTCCTGGACTGCGACGGCTCCTGGACCCGCTGCGCGACCCGGCTCCACCTCCACGTCAACACGCTGCGCTACCGGGTGGGCCGCATCGAGCAGTTGACGGGCCGCGACCTCTCCCGCCTGGAGGACAAGCTCGACTTCTTCCTGGCCCTGCGCATGAGCTGAGGCGCGCGGGCCGATCACCGGGCACGAGCCGGTCCTCCGCCCCGCCGGGACCGGTCCTCCGCCCCGCCGAAAAGCGGGGCGAAGGTGGCCATTTCCTGGTCCCCCCTTTGTGAAATCTTTCACCCACCCCCTTGGCCGCACCGGCCGATCCATGCTGAGATTCGCCCACGACTCAACAGCTCAATGGTGTGCTCGGGGAGGGCAACGTGGCGCATACCGCCATGTCTGGTACGGGAACGAACGAAGAGAACGATCCACTCCAGACCGCGGTATGGCGGTTGCGCTCGCGCGCCTGCTGGGCCGACGCGGCGGCGCTGCTGGCCACCCGCGAGGGCGTGGCTCCCGCACTGCAGCGGACGGCACTGCTCGTCGAGCGCTGCCTGTTCACCGGCGAGGGCTGGGCCGAGGCCGAGGAGAGCCTGCGGGGCGCGGAGGCGCTCGCCACGGGCGACGACGACCGCGGCGTGGCGGCCTGCGAGCGCGGCCAACTCGCGTACGCCTCAACGGTCTTGGGGGTACGGGACCGGGCCGACGAGGCGCGTACGGCGCTCGGCCGGGCGGCGGCGCTGCTCGCCCCGAACGCGGCGGGGCGCCCCCTCCTCGACTTCCGCCGCGGGCTGATCGCCGAGCACATCGCGGACTCGCCGCAGGCCGCGAAGGCCGCCTACCGTCGCGCCCACGCGGGCGCGACGGTGCACGCGGACTCCCTCCTGCTCTCCTTCACCTGGCGCCACCTCGCCGGACTCGCCCTGCGCGAGGGCGAGTTGGCGGAGGCCCGGCACGGATTCGCGGAGTCGCTGCGGCTGCGCGAGGAGCTGGGCTACCTGGTGGGCACCGCGCCCGCGCTCGCGGCGCTCGCGGACGCGGAGCCCGAGCCGGAGGCGTCGCACCTGCGCGCGGAGGCGGCCCGTCTCTTCCGCCTCCTGGGCGGCGTCCCGTCCTGGCTGGCCCAGCACCTCAAACCGGCGGCGTAGTCAGCCCGCCGTCAGCGCTCGCACTTCTTCCAGGAGAAGTGGTACTTGGTGTTCAGGCTGCCGTCGGTCGAGTCCATCGCCATGAAGCTGTTGGTCGCGTCCGTGTCGGACCAGCCGCCGTTCACGAGCAGTTGAGTGTTGATGTTGATGTTCCGCTGCTCACCGCACTTCTTGTGGACGATGGACTGGTACGGCACGGTGTGCGTGACCTGCCAGTTGCCCTCCATGGGGCCGATGAAGTTCTTGCTCCGCTGGGTGGTGGTGGCGGACATCCCCTGGAAGTAGTAGCTGGCCTGCTGGGAGCCGACCGTGCCCTCCTCCAGATGCGCGAAGCCGCGGTAGTCGGCCTTGGCGACGCCGTAGGTGAAGCCCTGCGGGGCGTGCACGTTCAGGCCGAGCTGGCAGTTCTTGCGGAAGTCGGTGGGCTTGGAACCCTTGCCGACCTGGGCGAGGTACTCGCTGTAGGTGACGGTGAAGGCCGTGTTGTCCGGCGAGACGGCCACCTTGGCGGTGCCGGGCCGGCACCCCGAGCCGTTGACGGAGACGAGGTCGATGGTGACCTTGCCGGGCGGGACGGGGGCTGCCGGGGCCTCCGCGCTCCCCGCGGTCGGGGTGAAGGCAGCGAGGACAGCCGCCGTCGCGCCACCGATGAACACCGTTCTGAACATGGGCAGTTCCTTTCGGTCGCTCAGCGCGCACCCTCGAACCCGTCGAAGGAGTCGTCGCTCAGCGTGCGACCGAAGTCGACCACGATGTCACTCTGTGTCACGTGATCCACGTGATCCACGCCGACCGTTCCACCGCCACGGCCTAACCGCGCCGCGGCCGGCGCTCGGCCCGCCGCCCCGCGACCTCAGCCCGCCGCCCCCGCGAAGTGCTCCCGCACCAGCGACGCGACCACGCCCAGGTCCCGCTCCCCCAGCGCCTCCAGGAGCGCCATGTGCTCCGCCGCGTCCGCGACGAGGTCCGCGCGGCGGCCGGAGACGGGGCCGCTCACCAGCGGCCACTGCGCGCGGCGGTGCAGATCCGCCGCCACCTGGACCAGCTGTTCGTTGCCCGAGAGCGCGAGCACCGCCCCGTGGAAGGCGCGGTCCGCCTCCGCGTACCGCGCGAGGTCCCCGCTCGCCGCCGCCACGGCCGTCGCCTCCGCGAGCGGCAGCAGCTCCGCCCACCGGTCCCCGGGCACCGTCCGCGCGAGCCGCAGCATGACCGGGACCTCGATCAGGGCCCGCACCTCCGCCAGCTCCCCGAGCTCGCGGGCGCTGCGCTCGGTCACACGGAAGCCCCGGTTCGGGACGACCTCCACCGCGCCTTCGAGGGCGAGCTGCTGCATCGCCTCGCGCACGGGGGTCGCGGAGACGCCGAAGCGCTCGCCGAGGACCGGCGCCGAGTAGACCTCGCCGGGGGTGAGCTCGCCGCCGACGAGCGCGGCCCGCAGCGCGGCGAGCACTTGACCGCGTACGGAATTGCGCTGCACCGCCTTGCGCGGCCGCGGCACCGCCGGGGGTGCGGGCGGCTCGCTGTGCGTGTGCTCGCCCCGTACGGGCTGCTCGGGCACCCGGGGACGCGGCACACCGGCGGCGTCCGCCGCCCGCGCCCTGGCCTGCTCCACTGGGTCCCTCCGGTCCGCCGGTCCTCTGAGTAACAGCCGCTCGACCAGATGGGTACGAGAGGCACGAGAGGCACCATAGGCGGACAGGACCGCAGTTGAAACCTCGATCAGGTTGGGTAAGGTAAGGCTTACCTGCAATCGATCGCGATTCGGTGGTCCCCCGCATGTCCGTTCCCACCTTGGCCGCACGCACCCGAAGTGCCCTCGCGGACTCCTACGCCCGCCTCGCCGAGGTGTTCCCCGGACTGCGCATCGAGGAGTTCGGCCACGAGGAGCGGGCCCCGCGGGGCGACGGCTGGATCACCGCCGACCAGCTCGCGGCGGGCGGGGCCGACCTCGAGACATTTCTCGCATGGGACGCGGCACAGGTGCTGAAGGACTACGGGCAGCAGGGGCGCCCCGACGTCATCGCGAGCTTCGGCCTCCACCGGTACGCCTGGCCCGCCACCTTGCTGTTCACCGTGCCCTGGTTCCTGCACCGCCGCGTGCCCCGCTTCGACGTCGCGCACGTCTCCTTCCAGCGCGAGCTCGGCCGGCTCTCGGTGCGCGCCGACGGCTTCGCCTGCCTGCCCGGCGACCCGGCCGCCACCCGTCCGGGCGCACGGGTCGTGCCGGACGAGGAAGCCCTCATGGCCGAGCTGCGCGCGGCCGTGGCCGACCACATGGGTCCCGTCCTGGACGGCTTCGGGCCCCGCATGCGGCGCCGCTCGCGCGCCCTGTGGAGCGTCGCCACCGACGAGATCGTCGAGGGCCTCTGGTACGTCGCGCATCTGCTCGGCGAGGAGCAGCGGGCCATGGGCGACCTGGAGCGGCTGCTGCCCGGGGCGACGAAGCCGTATGTGGGCCACGCCGGGTTCCGCGAGCTGACGGGGCCGAACGGCGAGGCGCTGCCGACCCGCGACCGGGCCAGCTGCTGCATGTTCTACACGCTGCGCCCCGAGGACACCTGCGTCACCTGCCCGCGCACCTGTGACGCGGAGCGCGTCCAGCGTTTGAGCGCCCCCGCCGAGGCCGCCTGATCCCGAACCCCCCTTTCGTGGGGCGGTAATCGAACTCAACTGCCGTGGTCAGGGCGCGAGTTCGAGTGAAAGGGCGCACGCGGCGCCCCGTGCAACCCCTTAGGCGGTCTCTTGCCCCGAAACCCCTCTGAGGGGCGACGGGATGGGGGCACTATGGCGCCCGAAAACGCCAACGCCCCGCCGCGAGGCGACGCACGCGAAGCAATGCAAGGGATCCCTGATGAGACTGACCGACATATCGCTGGACTGGCTCCTTCCCGGCGGCATCCTGCTCCTGGGCATGCTGGTGGCGGTCGCGGTGCTCGCGCGCGGCAAGCGTGCCGGGGAGAAGGCGGCCACGGGCGACGACTCGTGGGAGCGCAGCGAGGAACGCCGCCGCCGCAAGGAAGCCATCTACGGCACCGCCTCCTATGTGCTCCTGTTCTGCTGTGCGGCGGTCGCCGCCGCGCTCTCCTTCCACGGCCTGGTCGGCTTCGGCCAGCAGAACCTCAACCTCTCCGGCGGCTGGGAGTACCTCGTCCCCTTCGGGCTCGACGGGGCGGCGATGTTCTGCTCCGTGCTCGCGGTGCGCGAGGCCAGCCACGGCGACGCGGCCCTCGGCTCGCGACTCCTTGTGTGGACGTTCGCGGGCGCGGCCGCCTGGTTCAACTGGGTGCACGCCCCGCGCGGCGTCGACCACGCGGGCGCCCCGCAGTTCTTCGCGGGGATGTCGCTGTCCGCGGCCGTGCTCTTCGACCGTGCCCTGAAGCAGACCCGCCGCGCGGCCCTGCGTGAACAGGGCCTGGTGCCACGGCCGTTGCCGCAGATCCGCATCGTGCGGTGGCTGCGCGCGCCCCGGGAGACGTACGACGCCTGGTCGCTGATGCTCCTGGAAGGCGTACGCACCCTGGACGAGGCCGTCGAGGAGGTGCGCGAGGACCGGCGCGAGAAGGAGCGCACCCGGCTGCGCAGACGCGACCAGGAGAAGCTGGAGCGCGCCCAGCTCAAGGCGCTCAGCAGGGGCCACCGCCCCTTCCCCGGGCGCACCGGGGGCCGTCAGGTCGAGGTACAGGCCGTCGCTCCGGCCGCCGGGTCCGCGCAAGTCGCGGACCCCGCCATAGCGCCGTCACAGGAACAGCTGCCGGTGCGCGCGCGTCCCTCCCTGCAGGCCGTCAAGGACGGCGGCACTGAGCCACTGACGGTCGACCTCACTGCGGAGGACGACACGCAGACCCTGCCCCGGCTCGACACGCTGGAGCAGAAACTGAAGGACCTGGAGCAGCAGTTCGGCTGATCCGCCCGATCCGTCCGCGCATGAGACGGGTCGGCAGCGGACAGCTCGACTCGGCTGCCCCAGGCCCTTGTTGGACGGTGGTCACGCCTCAGGCGTCCGCCGGTCAGGCATCCGCCCGGCTCTTCAGGCGTGGCCTCCGTCCAGCTCGAACCACACGACTTTCCCCACGCCGTGCGCCCGTACCCCCCACGCGTCGGCGAGGGACTGCACGAGCACCAGGCCCCGGCCGTGCGTGCCCTCCTCGGCGTCCGGTACGCGCATCCTGGGGCGGCGCCCCACGAAGTCCCGTACCTCGACGCGGAGTCCGCGCGGGCCCACGGTGGCGGTGACGACCGCGTCGCGGTCGGTGTGCACCAGTGCGTTCGTGACCAGTTCGCTGGTGAGCAGCTCGGCCACCTCGGAGCGGCCGGGCCTTCCCCACCGCCCGAGGAACTCGCGCAGCGCTCTTCTTACCTCCGGGACCGCCCTCAGGTCGGAGCGGCCGAGCCTGCGCTGGAGCTGGACGCGGCCGGACTCATCCGTCACGGCATCCAACGCCCATGCCTCTTCGGTCTGTTGCTTCCATACGTCCGCATTCGCTGAAGCGGCCCCTCTCGTCCCCGGGCCTCCTCGCCGTACCTGCCTCGTCATGACCCCCGCCCACAAACCGATGGCTTCCTCCCTGCTCGAACACGCTCACGGGATGCATTCCCGCCCCGCCCGGCGGCACACAGGTCCATTCATGAACCATGAAAGTGGATGCGCCGAGCGTCGGCAGGGAAGTGAAGCGGTGGACACCCCCGAGCCGCCCGCCCACGCCGTACGAGGAGCCGCCGTGCACGACGACCGACGCCAGGTGGAGGACCGCCTGGAGCGCGCGCTGCGCCAGTTCATCCGCCCCGCGCAGTACGCGCACCGCACCCCGCTCACCCTCTCCGTGTGGCACACGCCGGGCGAACCCGTGCCGGTGGCCGAGGCGATGGCGGCGGACTACGCGCCCTTCGAGCCGGGCGAGGTGTGGGGAAAGCCCTGGTCGACGAGTTGGTTCCGGCTGGAGGGGACGGTGCCGAAGGAGTGGGAGGGGCGCCGCGTCGAGGTCGTCGTGGACCTCGGCTTCACGGGTGAGGGGCCCGGATTCCAAGCGGAGGGACTCGCGTACGACGCCTCCGGTGTGCCCCTCAAGGGCATTCACCCGCGCAACCAGTACGTGCCCGTCGCGGCCCGCGCGCAGGGCGGCGAGCCGGTGCACCTCCTCCTGGAGGCGGCCGCCAACCCGACGGTCCTGCACGACTTCGTGCCGACGCGGCTGGGCGACGTCCTGACCGCGGGCGACCGCCCCCTCTACCGCTTCGGGGCCGCCGACCTCGCCGTCCTGGACGAGGACGTCTGGCAACTGGTCCTGGACATCGAGGTGTTGGCGGAGCTGATGCCGGAGCTGGACGCGGACCGGCCGCGCCGCCACGAGATCCTGCGCGCCCTGGAGGACATGCTCGACACCCTCGACCTGCACGACGTGCCGGGCACCGCCGCCGACGCCCGCACCCGCCTGACCGAGGTCCTGTCCCGGCCCGCCCACGCCAGCGCGCACCGCCTCTCGGCGACCGGGCACGCGCACATCGACTCGGCGTGGCTGTGGCCGCTGCGCGAGACGGTGCGCAAGGCGTCACGGACCTTCGCCAACGTGACGGCGCTCGCCCGCGACTACCCCGAGCTGGTCTTCGCCTGTTCGCAGGCGCAGCAGTACGCGTGGGTGAAGGAGCACCAGCCGCACATCTGGGAGCGCATCAAGAAGGCGGTGGCGGAGGGGAATTGGGCTCCGGTCGGCTCGATGTGGGTCGAGTCGGACGCCAACATGCCGGGCGGTGAGGCCCTCGCGCGCCAGCTCACGCACGGCATGCGGTTCTTCCGCGAGGAGCTGGGCGTGGAGACGGAGGAGGTGTGGCTGCCGGACTCCTTCGGCTACACGGCGGCCTTCCCGCAGCTGGCGCGGCTCGCCGGGATCCGCTGGTTCCTCACCCAGAAGCTGAGCTGGAACCAGTCCAACAAGATGCCGCACCACACGTTCTGGTGGGAGGGCATCGACGGCAGCCGTGTCTTCACGCACTTCCCGCCCGCCGACAAGTACAACGCGCAGTTCCACGGCGCCGAACTCGCCCACGCCGAGCGGAACTTCACCGAGAAGGGCCGCGCCACCCGCTCCCTGATCCCGTTCGGCTGGGGCGACGGCGGGGGCGGCCCCACCCGCGAGATGATGGAGAAGGCCCGCCGTCTGCGCTCCCTGGAGGGCTCGCCCCGCCTGGAGATCGAGCGGCCCTCGACGTTCTTCGCCGCCGCCGAGGAGGAGTACGGGGAGCGGGCCCCGGTGTGGTCGGGCGAGCTCTATCTGGAGCTGCACCGGGCCACGTACACGACGCAGGCGGCGACGAAGCGCGGCAATCGCAGAAGCGAAAACGCGCTGCGCGAGGCCGAGTTGTGGTGCACGGCGGCGGCGCTGCGGGACCCCGCGTACGCGTATCCGTACGACGAACTGGACCGGCTGTGGAAGACGGTGCTGCTGCACCAGTTCCACGACATCCTGCCGGGCTCGTCGATCGCATGGGTGCACCGGGAGGCACGCGATACGTACGCGCGTGTGCTCGCCGAGCTGGACGAGCTCACCACGCAGGCCGTACGCCACCTCGGCGCCGGGGAGGCGTCGGTGCTCAACGCGTCCCCCTACGCGCGCAGCGAGGTGGTGCAGCGCGAGGACGGCTCGCTCGTGCATGTCGCCGTGGACGGCTTCGCCACCAGGAGCCTCGCCGAGGCGGCCGGGCACACCCGCTCCCCCGGCACCGGCGCCACCGCCCACCAGGCGGGAGACACCATCCAGTTGGCCAATGAGCACGTGCGCGTCACCATCGACGCGGACGGCCTGCTGAGCTCCGTGCGGGACCTGGACGCGGGCCGTGAGGTGCTCGCCCCCGGCAGCCGCGGCAACCTCCTCCAGCTCCACCCCGACCACCCCAGCCACTATGACGCCTGGGACCTCGACCGCCACTACCGCCACCGGCACACCGATCTGACCGGCGCCGAGTCGGTGGAGCTCGTCGAGGACGGGCCGCTGCGGGTCGCCGTCCGCGTGGTGCGGGCCTTCGGCGACGGCTCCCGGATCACCCAGGAGCTGCGGCTCGCGGCGGGCAGCCGTCGCGTCGACGTCGTCACGGACGTGGACTGGCACGAGTCGGAGAAGGTCCTCAAGGCGGCGTTCCCGCTGGACGTGCACGCCGAACGATCCGCGGCCGAGATCCAGTTCGGGCATGTGCACCGGCCGACCCACGTCAACACCGGCTGGGACGCCGCCCGCTTCGAGATCTGCGCGCACCGCTGGCTGCGGGTCGCCGAGGAGGGCTACGGCGTCGCGGTCCTCAACGACTCGACGTACGGCCACGACGTGACCCGCGCCGAACACGCGGACGGGCTCGGCACGACGGTCCGCCTCACCCTGCTGCGCGCCCCGCACAGCCCGGACCCGGACACCGACCTCGGCGCGCACCGCTTCACGTACGCGCTGCTCGTGGGCGCGGACGTCGGGGCGGCCGTCGCGGAGGGGCTCGCGCTCAATCTGCCGCTGCGGGAGGCGTCCGCCCCGGACCTGGCGCCGCTGGTGCGCCTCGACGATCCGGCGGTCACGGTCGAGTCGGTGAAGCTCGCCGACGACGGCAGCGGCGATGTGGTGGTGCGGCTCTACGAGTCCCGGGGCGGGCGGGCGGCGGCGACGCTGACGACGTCGTTCCCGGTGGCGGCGGCCGAGGTGACGGACCTCCTGGAGCGCCCGCTGCGCCCCGCGGAGACGTCCGCGAAGGGTCTGGCGCTGTCGCTCCGCCCCTTCCAGATCCTGACGCTGCGGCTGCGCCCCGCGTAGCCCGCGCCAGGAGGCACGCACGCGCCGGCGCCCGGTCCCCCCAGCAAGTAGGGACCGGGCGCCGGCGTGTGCGAACCCCGAGCTCTAGAACAGCGAGATGTCGACGGCCACGACGGCGTCGAGCAGGCCCTGCACACCGAGGTTGAGGTCGATGTCGGCGTCCAGGCCGAGCGCGACGATCAGGTCGGTGTTGAGCTTGGCGCCGACCGCGAGGTTGGCGTCCACGTCCAGGACCGCGTCCACGTCGACACCGGCCGACGCGTCGATGTCCGAGGTCAGGCAGGTGCCGAGCTGGGCGTCGAGGTCGGCGAAGAGCCCGGCGTTGAGGTGGATGCCCTGCTCGCCGAGCTTGAGGGTGGCGTTGGTGGAGCCCTCGAGGAGCTCGACCTTGGCCTCCGCCGGGTTGTTGACGGTACCGATCCGGACGTTGGCCTTGGCGCCGATCTTCGCGGTGATCAGGCCGGTCTTGACGTCGACGGCCACGTTCGAGACGACGACCTTCTTGGCGCCCTTGGACAGCTGGATGCCGCCCTGGAGCAGCACCTTGCCGCTGACGATCTTGTGGTTCTTGTGCGTGATCCGGCTGCCCTTGCCGACGGTCAGGCTGACGGTGCCGTTGTCGTCCGACGCCCCGCCGATGCCGACGGCGACGATGCCGTGGGCCTCCAGGTCGACGGCGGCGTTGAGGTCGAGCGAGAGACCCGCGCCGATCAGCGGGGTGTCGGGGGTGGGGGCGACGGTGGTGGCGGCCGGGGCCTTTTCGGGGGTCGCCGCGAGCGCGGCGGGGGCGGTGACGCCCGAGATGAGGAGCGCGGCGACGGCGACCGCGGAGACGCGACGGTACGAGGACATGCGGGTCACAGACCTTCCTGTGGAGAAAGTGTGATGGTCACCTCGTGACACTTTCCGCGTAGGTCGGCTGAAGCCTCCGTGTGACGGTGTCTTCCACCCATACGGGCCACCGGACACTCGTGGGTGGGGCGCCGTCCAGGGGCTCCGCCCCCGGGCCCCCGTATCGCCGCTTCGCGGCTCGTCCTCAATCGCCGGACGGGCTGATCAGGGTCGCGGCACATTCCTCAGGTTCGAGCGGGCCATCTGGAGCATGCGGCCCACCCCGCCGTCCAGCACGATCTTGCTCGCGGAGAGCGCGAAGCCCGTCACCATCTCGGAGCTGATCTTGGGCGGGATGGAGAGCGCGTTCGGGTCGGTGACGATGTCGACGAGGGCCGGGCCCTTGTGGGCGAAGGCGTCCTTCAGGGCGCTCGTGAGCTGCTTGGGCTTCTCGACCCGGACGCCGTAGGCCCCGGCGGCGCGGGCGACCGCGGCGAAGTCCGGGTTGTGGTTGGTGGTGCCGAACGACGGGAGGCCCGCGACCAGCATCTCCAGCTCGACCATGCCCAGCGAGGAGTTGTTGAAGAGGACGACCTTCACCGGCAGGTCGTACTGGACGAGGGTGAGGAAGTCGCCCATCAGCATGGAGAAGCCGCCGTCGCCGGACATCGAGACGACCTGGCGCTTCCGGTCGATGAACTGCGCGCCGATCGCCTGCGGCAGCGCGTTGGCCATCGAGCCGTGCGTGAAGGAGCCGATGATGCGGCGCTTGCCGTTCGGGGAGAGATAGCGGGCCGCCCAGACGTTGCACATGCCCGTGTCGACGGTGAACACCGCGTCGTCCGCGGCGAGATCGTCCAGGACCGAGGCCACGTACTCGGGGTGGATCGGAACGTGCTTCTCGACCTTGCGGGTGTACGCCTTGACCACGCCTTCGAGGGCGCCGGCGTGCTTCTTCAGCATCTTGTCGAGGAACTTGCGGTTGGTCTTCGGCGAGACCCGCGGCGTGAGGCAGCGCAGTGTCTCGCGGACGTCGCCCCAGACCGCGAGGTCGAGGCGGGAGCGGCGGCCGAGGTGCTCGGGCCGGACGTCGATCTGCGCGATCTTCACGTCGTCGGGCAGGAACGCGTTGTACGGGAAGTCCGTGCCGAGCAGGATCAGCAGGTCGCACTCGTGCGTGGCCTCGTAGGCGGCGCCGTAGCCGAGCAGTCCGCTCATGCCGACGTCGTAGGGGTTGTCGTACTGGATCCACTCCTTGCCGCGCAGGGCGTGCCCGACCGGGGACTTGATCTTCTCGGCGAACTCCATGACCTCGGCGTGCGCGCCCGCCGTGCCGCTGCCGCAGAAGAGCGTGACCCGGTCCGCCTCGTCGATCATCGCGGCGAGCTTCTCGATCTCCGCGTCGCCGGGGCGGACGGTGGGCCGCGAGGTGACCAGGGCGGTCTCGGCGGCCTTGTCAGGGGCGGGCTCGTCGGCCACGTCGCCGGGGAGCGAGACGACGCTGACGCCCGACTGGCCCACCGCGTGCTGGATGGCGGTCTGCAGCAGCCGCGGCATCTGCTTCGGGTTGGAGATCATCTCGCTGTAGTGGCTGCACTCGCGGAACAGCCGGTCCGGGTGCGTCTCCTGGAAGTAGCCGAGGCCGATCTCGCTGGACGGGATGTGCGAGGCGAGGGCGAGGACCGGCGCCATGGAGCGGTGGGCGTCGTACAGGCCGTTGATGAGGTGCAGGTTGCCGGGGCCGCAGGAGCCCGCGCAGGCCGTCAGCTGCCCGGTGATCTGGGCCTCGGCGCCCGCCGCGAACGCGGCCGTCTCCTCGTGGCGGACATGGATCCAGTCGATGGCGGAGTTGCGGCGGATCGCGTCCACCACGGGGTTCAGGCTGTCGCCCACCACCCCGTACAGGCGCTTGACCCCCGCGCGGACGAGGATGTCGACGAACTGCTCGGCGACGTTCTGCTTGGCCATGACTTCACGAACCCTTCGGTGCCCGGACCCTTATCTCTGATCGCTGATCTCTGATCGCTGATCGCTGATCGCTGATCGCTGATAACTCATCGCGTGTCGCTTTAGGTCCATGAAGTCACAGGGGGTCGGCTCACGCCTCCCAAACGGCCGCGGCTGTCCGATCGTCCGCGTAGCCCTTCACCCGCACCTGGATGTCTGCGAGGAACGCGGCGAGGCCGGGCGGGCCGGTCTTCTCCCACCGCCTGGTGAGGTGTTCGGCGAGCTCGGGCTCGCCGCGCAGCGGCTCGGCCAGGCCGCCGCTGCACAGCAGCAGCGCGTCACCCGGCCGGGCGACCGAGGCGCGGAAGCGGAACGGGTCGCGGGGCGCCGGGTCGGGGGCCGGCTCATAGGGGCTGGGCGGGGTGATGATGCCCATGTCCATGGTGAGCCGGTCGCCCTCGGCCGTCTCGGCGGGCAGCTGCGAGCCGAAGCCGACCACCGCGTCCCCGGTGGCCTCCGCGACCTGCGGCTCGATGTCCTGCCACGCGCCGTCGCGCAGCCGGAACAGGCCGCCCGCGCCGACGCCGAAGAAGACCCGGATGCGGCAGCCCGGGTCGGCGGGCAGCAGCAGACAGCGCAGCGACGCCGCGTACTCCTCGGGCTCCACGCCGATCTCGGCGGCGTGCGCGCGGAGCTTGCCGAGGCTGCGGTCGGTGAGCCGGTGCAGCCCCGACTTGAGGTCGCCGCGCCGCCCGGCCCGGATGTCCTCGGCGAGCCGCGCGTGGCTGCGGCCGACCGCACGGCCGATCCAGTCGCAGACCTCGGCGGCGGCGAGGTGGGCGCCGGGGGTGGCGCGGGCGCCGGTCGCGAGGGCGACGAGCACCAGCGCGTTCGCGCCGACGCCGAAGCGGGCGGTGAGCAGCGAGTCGCGGCGCGGCTCGCCCCGGAAGCGGGCCGAGTCGCCGCGCACGGAGGCCGCGCGCAGCGTGCTGGAGCCGTAGCGCGCACCGTCCAGGACGGTGTCCGCGACGAGCTCGCCGAGGTGGTCGGGGTCGGCGGCGGGCAGCATGGTGGGCTCGGCGTCATAGGTGGGCGGGCCGTCCCCCACGTAGTCGAGCGGCGCGGTGGGCGGCGCCTCTTCTGGGGCGGGGGCGGTGTCGGTGTCCGGGGCCGCGGACTCCGCTTCCGGCCGCTGTTCCGGTACGAGGGGTGGGGCGGCCGACTCCTCCGCGGCGGCGCGCGGGTCGTCGGTGCGGGTCACCGCGTCGGGGAGCTGCTGGTCGCGGAGGCCGAACTCCTCTGCGTACGGGGATGGTTGGGGGGCCTCCCGGTCCACGGTGCCCGCGGCGGAGGCGAATCGGTCGTCGAGTGTGTCGCCGGTGGCGGCGGGGCCCGTGTCGGGCGTGACGTCGTCGTACAGCTGACCCCACCAGTCGTCTTCCTGGCCGGTGGGCCTCTCCCCCTGCTGGCTCATGCCTTTTATTGTCCACGGCACGGGCCGTACGAAAACGGTGCATCCGGAAAAAAGAGGCCGCCGGACGGTCCCACCCCCCACGGGGGAACCGTCCGGCGGCCCCGGTTCGCGCGGCCGGGAATCAGCGCACGTCGTAGGCGCGGGCGACCGTCTGGGTGACGGCGGCGCCGTGCGCATCGGTGAGCGTCGTCCGCAGCCAGACCTGCTTGCCCGCTGCGCCCGCGTGGTTCACGGTGGCGCTCCAGCGGCCGTCGTGCGCGGCGGTGGCCGCGTCCGTCCAGGTCGTGCCCTCGTCGTAGGAGTACGCGAGTTTCGCCTCGGTGATCTTCCCGGGCTCATATCCCGCGTGCCCCGTCGCGCTCAGTTCAATCTTCTGACCGTCCTTCGCGGCAAGGGTCTTGAGGCCGTCGTCGTCGAGGGCGTAGCGCGGGAAGAGCAGCGCGAGCCCCTGCGAGTACGCGTTCTCGTCGAGCTTCGAGCGGAACGTCCACGTCGTCCGTGTGCCCGTGGAGCGGTTCCAGACCTTGGAGCCGATCTTCTCGGTGTGCAGGGTGAGTTCGTAGGTGCTCTCGTCGGCCGGGACCTCGAAGACGCCGAACGGGAAGCCGGTGTCGCCGATGACCTCGCCGTCGCGCTTCAGTTGCATGCCGCCGATGTCGCCGAAGCTGCCCTGGACTCCCCCGTGTTCGCCGTCGCCCCAGAAGCCGGGCGCGACGCCGATGAGGTTGCCCTGGCGCTCGGCGGCGAGGGCGAGGGCGCCGTCTGCCTCGCGCGGGGCGGCGGGGGTGAGCACGCCGTCGTACCAGCGCTCGGTGCGCCGTTCGCCCGCCTTGTAGGTGCGCACCGGGTCCTGCATGAACTCCCCGAACGGGAAGCTGCTGGACACCTCGTGGCCCCAGCCCGTGCCGCCCGCCGAGTAGTACTCGGTGCGGGTGCCGGGGGCGGGCACCGACAGGAAGTCCCCGAAGAACGCCTTCAGCCCTGAGGGCCGGACGGCGTAGGGGGTGTCGAGGTAGTCGGTGGCCGTGCCCATCGCCTGGTAGCTCGCCTTGTTCGCGGCGAGAGAGGCGTCACGGACCCGGTAGGTGCGGTCGTCGCGGATCTGCCCGGACTCGGGGAACGCCAGGTGGTAGACGTACGGGCTCTTCGCGGTGGCCTTCCAGCGCAGGGTGACCGGGCCGGACGACAGCTTCTTCAGGAGCGCCGCCGCCTCGTCAGCGGGGACGCCGAGCACGGGCAGCGGGCCGCTGCCGAAGCCGACGCTCGGGTACCAGCGCCCGGGCGCCTCGCGGTGGGTGAGGACGGCGACCGCTCCGGCCGCCTTCGCGTCGGTGGCCACCTCGCGGGCGCTGCCGCTGTCGGGGACCTCGACCAGGGCGATGTTGCCCTTGGCCCCGGCGGCGGCGAGCTCCTCGGGGGTGCCGCTCCCGGCGTCGACGAGGCGGGCGCTGCCGGTGCCGTCGAGGTTGACCGAGCCCGTGGCGGCGGTCACCGGGTGCAGCTTCAACGCGTCGCCCTGGACGGCCAGTTCGGAGATGAGCGGGGCGGTCGCCCGCCAGTAGCTCGCCGACTCGTAGGTGCCGTCGGTGGCCTTGCCCTCGACCGAGGCGTAGTACCCGGTGATGGCGCGGCCGCCCTGGGCGGTGCCCGTGTGCAGCCAGGTGTCGTCCCAGGAGCGGGCGAAGCCGAGGGTGGCGCCGCTCGACTCGGACGTCTTGTCGGTCTTGACGGACAGGCGGTGCGCCGTGCGGGCGTCGAGGGTGATCGTGGTGTCCTTCTTCACCTCGGCCTGCGGACGGGCCAGGTAGGTGAGGGAGTTGACGAGGGTGCCCTGCTGCTCCGGCGTCGCGATGAAGCTCGACAGGAAGTAGGAGCCCGGACGCACTTGGTACGTCTGGTCGCCCGCGCCCTCGTTCGTGCGGCGCTCACCGCTGGCGTCGTCCATGCCGATGACGTCGACGGACGAACCGGCGTCGGCGGGCTTGCCGTTGCGGTCGATGAGCTTCACGCGCAGGCTCACGGTCTCCGGCTGCACGTACAGGGCGAACGGCGTGGTGACCTGAACTCCCTTGGCGGTGGCGAGGATCCGGCCCGTGACGTCGCCGTACTGGGAGCGCTCGAGGTCCGCGTCGGGGGTGACCTTCAGCGGGATCTTCGCGGTGGCGCCGGGGGCGACGGTCACGCTGCTCTTGGCGAGGCGGGCGACGGAGGAGCGGACCGCGGACCCGTCGTTGCCGGTGACACCCAGGACCTTGAGGCTCAACTTCACCGGCTTGTCGGTGGTGTTGGTGTACGGGACGTCGACGCTGGTGCGGTCCGAGGAGTCCTGCGGCCAGCCGAAGCTGCCGCCCTGGACGGCGGGCGCGCCGAGGACGCGCTGGTCGACGGCGGCCTTCACGTCGAGGCGGCCGCCGCCGGTCTCCCGGACGTCGCCGGTGGCGCGGCTGTCCGCCGAGGACACCAGGGCCGCCTTGATCTGCTGGGCGTCCCAGCCGGGGTGGGCCTGCTTGACGACGGCGGCGGCACCCGCGACGTGCGGGGTCGCCATCGAGGTGCCGCTCATCGACTGGTAGGCGTAGACGCCGCGGCCGCCCGCGTTGGCCGCGGAGATGCCGACGCCGGGCGCGGCGATCTCCGGCTTGAGGGTGTGCGAGCCGTTGACCGGGCCGCGGCTGGAGAAGTTCGCGGTGGAGTCGTCGCGGTCGACGGCGCCGACGGTGAGGACGCTGGGCGCGCAGCCGGGCGAGGAGACCGAGTCGAGGGTCGGCCCGGTGTTCCCGGCGGCGATGACGAAGAGGGTGTTCTTCGCCGACCGGGCGAGCTCCTCGGTCGCGGTGGACATCGGGTCGGTGCAGTCGGTCTTCGCCGGGTTGCCGAGGCTCATGGAGACGACGTCGGCTTTCTGGTCGACGGCCCACTGCATGCCCGCGATGATCCACGAAGTAGCGCCCTCGCCCTGGTCGTTGAGGACCTTGCCGTGGAGGAGGCCGGCGGCGGGGGCAACGCCCTTCTTCTTGCCGTCGCTGGCGGCGCCGGTGCCGCCGACGGTGGAGGTGGTGTGGGTCCCGTGGCCCTGGCGGTCCTCGTTGTCCGGGGAGTCCGTGAAGTTCTCGACGGCGGATATCCGGCCCTTGAGGTCCGGGTGTCCGGCGTCGGCGCCGGTGTCGAGGACGGCGACCTCGGTGCCCTTGCCGTCGTAGCCGGCCGCCCATGCCTCGGGGGCGTGCACCTGCTTCGTCGACTTGTCGAGACTGGCCTTGACCTTCTGGTCGAGCCAGAGCTTCTTCAGGCCGGACGCGGCCCGGGACCTGCCCCCGGTGACGTCCGCCCAGAAGTCTGCGGCCTTCTTCTTGTCGGCCTTGAGGGCGACGCCGTCGACGGGGTCGAGGACGAGGCCGCGCTTGGCTCCGCGCGGGGCGGCGGGCGCGGAGCGGGCGACATCAACACCCTTGCCGTACACGGCGATCAGCGGCAGGGACGTGCTGTGCGCGTCGTCGTAACCCTGCCGGATGAGCCCGGTGACGTTGAAGAGCTCCTCGTCGACGCGGCCGGAGGAGAGCGCGTGGTCGGCGCCCTCGGGGTAGACGTAGAGGTCCTTGCCGGACTGGCGGGTCTGCAGGAGGGGGGCGGTGCCGTCCTCGCCGGGCAGGGCCGTCGCGGCGGCGCGGCCCCGCGCGTCGTACGACACCAGGACCCGGTCGCCGGTGACGAGCGTGACCACCGAACTGCCCTCGCCGCGCGGCACGCTCCCGGTCAGCGGGTGCTCGCGGCCCTGGTGGGCGGCGTCCTCTCGGGCGGTGTCCGTGTGCGGCTCGGCCATCGACGGCACGGCCGCGGTGACGGCGAGGACAACGGCACTGGCCACTCCCCAAGCCGTACGGGCTCTTCGACGCATCGCTCTCCCCAGGGTTGACGGGCACACACGCCTGACCACGGCGAATGCGGACCAATGGCCTGATTCGCGGCGGTGGTTGGTGCTGCGGTGGCGTCACCCTCGCAGAGAGGCGGCAGGTGCGGGGATGATGTCGAGCGGCGGGTTTACGCCGTGGCCGCTATCCGCCATCGCGGCCGCGGAACCGCCGGAACGGATCCTGGGGAGGACGTCGCCGCATGCTGGCCGCGATAGGACTGGACGAGACACACGAATCGGCGTACCGGGCACTGGTGGCGGTGGGGGCCGCCGACGTGTCCGCGCTCGCGCGCAGGCTCACCCTCGGGGAGCCGGAGACGGAGCGGGCCCTGCGCCTCCTGGAGCGGCACGGCCTCGCCGCGCAGGCGTCGGGGCGCGCGGGCCGCTGGGTGGCGGCGCCGCCCGGGGTCGCCCTCGGGGCGCTGCTCACCCAGCAGCGGCACGAGCTGGAGAAGGCGGAGCTGGCGGCGACCCTGCTCGCCGAGGAGTACCGCGCCCAGGCCGCCGAGCCCGCCGTGCACGACCTGGTGGAGGTGGTGACCGGCGCCGACGCCGTCGCCCAGCGCTTCCTCCAGCTCCAGCTCGGCGCGAACGCCGAGGTGTGCGCCCTGGTGACCGGCAACCCCGTCGTCGTGTCCGGCATGGACAACAAGGCCGAGGAGCAGGCCACCAGCAGGGGCGTCAGCTACCGCGTGGTCGTGGAGCGGGACGTCCTCGCGCTCCCGCACGGCCTGACCGAACTGTCCACCGCGATCGGCAGGGACGAGCAGGTCCGCCTGGTCGACCGGGTGCCCACGAAGCTGGTGATCGCCGACGGCGCCCTCGCGATGGTCCCGCTGACCTCGAAGGCCGCCGAACCGGCCGCCCTGGTGGTGCACGCCAGCGGCCTCCTCGAATCCCTCGCCGGGCTCTTCGAGGCGGTGTGGCGGGGCGCGCTGCCGCTGCGGCTCGGCGAGTCCGGGACGGTGCGGGAGGCGGCCGCGGCCGGGCCCGACGGCACGGACCTGGAGATCCTCTCCCTGCTCCTGGCCGGGCTCACCGACGCGAGCGTCGCCAAACAGCTCGACCTCGGGCTGCGCACGGTGCAGCGCCGGGTCAAGCGCCTGATGGAGCTGACGGGCGTGACGACGCGGCTTCAGCTGGGCTGGCACGCGTACGAGCGGGGCTGGGTGGCGCGCGTCTGAGCCCACCGGCACCACGGCGGCTCCGGTGGGCTCGGCCTAACGTGACCTGCGGTTTTGCCCCGGCTCCTGCACGCTGGGCAGATGGGAGCGTGGGAACTCCTGCTGGTCGGCGTCGTCATGCTGCTCGGCCTGTGCGGAGTGCTGGTGCCCGGGGTGCCGGGGCCGTGGCTGGTGTGGGCCGCGGTCCTGTGGTGGGCGCTGCAGAGCCCGAACCCGCTCGCGTGGGGGGTCCTGGTCGGCGCCACGCTGGTGCTCCTCGCGGCGCAGGGCATCCGCTGGCAGCTCCCGCCCCGGCGCCTGAAGCAGGCCGGCGCCACGCCTCGCATGGCGTACTTCGCGGGCGCGGGCGCGCTCCTCGGCTTCTTCGTGGTGCCCGTGCTCGGCGCGATACCGGGCTTCATCGGCGGCATCTACCTCGGCGAGCGGCTGCGGCTCGGCGGCCACGGGGAGGCGGCCACGGCGACGCGCACGGCGATGCGGGCGGGCGGCACGAGCGTGCTGGTGGAGCTGTTCTCGTGCCTGTTGATCCTGGGGGCCTGGCTGGGGGCGGTGTGGTGGGGGTAGTGGCGCGCCCACGGGACTTCGGCACGTCCACGGGCTTCGGCACGTCCACGGGTCTTCGGTCCCGCGGCCTAGGTCCGCGCGCCGATGTGGTGGCGGGGGTGTGCGTGACAGGCTCGCGGCATGAGCGAATTCAGTGAGGCGGAGCGCGCGTACCTGAAGTCCCAGCGGCTCGGGCGGCTCGCCACGGTCGACCCCTCGGGCCAGCCGCAGGCCAACCCGGTCGGGTTCTATCCGCAGGACGACGGGACGATCCTCATCGGCGGCTTCGCGATGGGCACGACGAAGAAGTGGCGCAACCTCCGGTCGAACCCGAGGACTTCGCTCGTCGTCGACGACATCGTGAGCCTCAAGCCGTGGAAGGTGCGGGGCGTGGAGATCCGCGGCGAGGCCGAACTCCTCACCGGACCGCATGAGTTGGGCCCGCACTTCAGCAAGGAGCTGATCCGGATCCACCCGAAGTGGATCCACAGCTGGGGGCTCGACCTGGAGGCGTGACCGGTCGGCCGGGGGCGGCGGTCGGGTCTGGTTCGGTCGGGTCTGGTTCGGTCGGGTCTGGTTCGGTCGGGTCTGGTTCGGTCGGGTCTGGTTCGGTCCGGTCCGGTCTGGTTCATTCTGGTTCGGTCCGGTTGCCGCAGTGTCTCAGTGGCCGCGGGCCACCCAGATGTGCCGCAGCCCGTACGAGCGCCAGGGCCGCCAGCCCTCCGTGTCCGGCTCACCGTCGCCGGGGACCGCGACGTCCGGGTCGCCCAGGGCGCGCATGCGGATCACGGCGGCGGTCCGCGCGTCCATGCCGGGCAGGTCCCGCAGGGCCGCCGCCGCGTCGTCCCGGTCCGCCCCGGCGTCCAGGCGCAGGGTCCCGTCGGCGAGGGCCGTGGCGAGGGCACCGAGCGGGCCCGGCTCGCCCGCGAGGGCCGCGGGCTCGGGGAAGACGTGGGTGAGGCCGCCGCAGGGCGCGTCGAGGGCCTTGCCGAACCGGAGGGTCAGCTCCTCGGCGGCCTCCGCGCCCACCAGGGCCCGGATCGCCAGCTCCTCGGGGGCGGCGGCGCCGGGCGAGCGCAGGCCGGGGCGGGCGGCGACCAGCGGGGCGAGCTCCGGGTCGGCGGCGAGGCGCTCGTCCACCGCGTACGGGTCGGCGTCCAGGTCGAAGAGCTGCCGCAGGCGCTGCACGGCGGTGGTGAGATCGCGCAGGTCGGCGAGGTGCAGCCGGGCGTCGAGCCACCCGGAGTGGGCGCGTTCCTCGACGGCGACGATGCCGGTGCTGTGCGGGAGACGGAGCGTACGGCGGTACGTGCGTCCGCCCGGCTCGCCCGGCCGGCCCGGCTCGCCCGTGATCTGCTCGACGCCCGCCACCGCCTCGCGGGCCAGCAGGTCGAAGACGGCGCCCGCCTGGTAGGGGCCGCGGTAGGCGAGGCGCAGGGGGATGCCCGCGGTGGGCGTGGCCCGCGCGGCACCGCTCTTGGGGGCGGCGGCGCGCAGGGCGGTGGGCGTGAGCGCGTACACGGCGCGGATCGTGTCGTTGAACTGGCGGACGCTCGCGAAGCCCGCGGCGAAGGCGATCTCCGTGATCGGCAGATCGGTGGTCTGCAGCAACACCCGTGCGGTGTGCGCGCGTTGGGCGCGGGCGAGCGCGACCGGGCCCGCGCCGAGCTCGGCGGTGAGCTGGCGCTGGACCTGCCGGGCGCTGTACCCGAGGCGGACGGCGAGCCCGGAAACGCCCTCGCGGTCCACGACCCCGTCGCCGATCATGCGCATGGCGCGGCCCACGACGTCGGCCCGCACGTTCCACTCCGCGGAGCCGGGGACGGCGTCCGGGCGGCAGCGGCGGCAGGCCCGGAAGCCGGAGCTCTGGGCGGCGGCCGCGGTCGGGTAGAAGCGGACGTTCTGCCGCTTCGGGGTGACGGCCGGGCAGCTGGGGCGGCAGTAGATCCCGGTCGTCTCGACGGCGAAAAAGAACTCGCCGTCGAAGCGGGCGTCCCGGCTGCGGACGGCCTCGTAGCGGGTGTCTTCTTGTGCGGCGACTGTGTTCACGTGGTCCATTGTGCGGGGGCGCGGGGGGTGGGGCTGGCGGATTTCGGACGCGACGTTCTGGTGGGCGGCGGGTCTTCCTCCGGCGCTCCGCGCCGGATGCTCGGCGCTCCGCGCCCGTCACCACGGCGCTCCGCGCCGACTCTTCGCCGCTCCGCGGCGTGCTCCCACCCGCCCCCCGTTCTCTCTCACGGACAGTCGACCGTGGGGCGCCCTCCGCATTCAAGGACGCCCCACGATCCCGTTCGCTAGCGCCAGCGCCCCCGCTTCGCCTCCATCGCCGCCTTGCCCTCCGCCCCCTTCAGCCGCCACTCCCGGCGGAGCTCCGCGCGCAGCCGGGCGTCCGTCTTGGCGACGATGCGCTGGTTCTCCCGGAGCAGCTTGCGGTAGCTCTCCAGGCGGCGCTCGGGCAGGGTGCCGTCCTCCAGGGCGGCCCGGACGGCGCAGCCGGGCTCGGACTCGTGGGCGCAGTCGTGGAAGCGGCAGTCGGCCGCGAGTTCCTCGATCTCCGCGAAGACCTGGCCCACGCCCGTCTCCGCGTCCCACAGGCCGACCCCGCGCAGGCCGGGCGTGTCGATGAGGACGCCGCCGCCCGGCAGGACGAGGAGGTTGCGGGTCGTCGTCGTGTGCCGGCCCTTGCCGTCGACGTCGCGGATCGCCTGGACGCCCATCACGTCGTCGCCGATCAGCGCGTTCGCCAGCGTGGACTTGCCCGCGCCGGACTGGCCGAGCAGGACCGAGGTGCCGCCGCCCACGACCGCCGCGAGGACCTCCACGCCGTCCCCGGTCTCGGCGCTCAGTGCCAGGACCGGCACGCCCGGCGCGGTGGTCTCCACGTCCTGGACGAGGTGCCCGAGCGTCACGGGGTCCGGCACCAGGTCGGACTTGGTGAGCACGACGACGGGCTGGGCGCCGGACTCCCAGCCGAGCGCCAGGAAGCGTTCGACCCGGCCGAGGTCGAGCTCGGCGGCGAGCGAGACCGCGATGATCGCGTGGTCCACGTTGGCCGCGAGGATCTGGCCCTCGGACCGCTTCGAGGAGGTGGAGCGGACGAAGGAGGTGCGGCGCGTGAGGTAGTCCCGTACGAAACGGGGGTCGCCGTCGGGGTCGACGGCGGCCCAGTCCCCGGTGCACAGGACCTTCAGCGGGTCGCGCGGCGTGACGTACTCGGTGTCCGCCCGGATGGTCCCGGCGGCCGTGATCACGTCGCACTGTCCCCGGTCGACCCGCACGACCCGGCCGGGCACCAGGCCCTGCGCCGCGTACGGGGCGAACTCGGCCTCCCAGTCGGCGTCCCAGCCGTACGCGGCAAGGGAGTTCGACGAGGACGACGAAGACGAGGACGAGGACGAAGAAGCGAAAGAAGAGGAAGACAAGGGGTGACCCTTCAAGGAGGTGACCCCGGCGCGCGCGAGCTCGCGAGGAAGGAAGAGGAAGGTCAGCCGGGGATCACGGAGAGGTGGGAGGACTTCTGGTTGCGGGCAACGCCCATCGCGGCAACAGCCATCGGTCACACCTCCTGGATCACACTCAGCGGACAACAGCGGCACCGGGCCGCCGTCCGAACAACCGGAACCTTAGACGCAGCTCCCTGCGGCGCGCCAACTCTTTTTCCGGCACCGATCGACTACTTAACGCGCCCTGGGGGCCGAGCGGCGCCGCGGGGGTGCCGACACTTTCCCTCCCAGGGCATCCCCCGAGGCATCCGCCCGGGACATCCGCCCGGTCACAACCCCTGCACCCACCAGACGAGCCATGCCGCGAGCGCGCCGCCCAACGCGGTGGCCACGCCCCGCAGTACGAACCGGCCGAACGTCTGCCAGACCGCACGGGCCGGCCGGCCCAACCAGCGCAACCGGCCCAACCGGCCCAACCGGCCGAACCGGCGGGCCGGCTGACGTGCCGGCTGACGTGCCGACCGACGTGCCGGCTGACGGGCGGTCCCCGCCTGCCTTCGCACGCGGTCGCCCGCCGACTTCCTCGCACGCTTGCCCATCGCTCGACTTCCTCACGTGCGCGCCGCGCACCTCGGGGTGCGGCCACGGTCATGGCCGTACCCCGAACCGTTCCGCGATCGGCTCCTGTTGCGCCCGAGGCAACGCGTTGCCGACGCCGGTGCAACAGACCGGGCCTGTTGCCAATACCCCGGCAACAGACACCGGCCGGCTCGCCGCGCGGTAGGACTGTCTGGTGCCGTCAGAACAGTGGTCAGCGGGGACTCTGCAAGAGCTGAGGGAGGACCTGCCCGAACTCGACCGGGCCCTGGCCGAAGCGCTGCGCGCCGCGTTCAAGGTCATGGGCATCTCCCTCAGGAGCTACGCCGACCGACTGCACATGGACGTGGGGGCGGTCAGCCGATATCTGAGCGGGCGGCGGACCCCACCCAGGGACTTCGTCGAGAAAGTCATCGAGCTGGCCGGGGGCCGGCTCAGCCCGCAGGCGGCCGCGACCCTGCGGCAGCTCCACGGCCGCAAGGCCGAGAAGGCCGCCACCCGGCAGCACCGGGAGACCATGGCCGCCCTGTACCGGGCCCAGTCGGAGAACCGTGGACTGCGGACCCAACTCCGCCTGTCGTGCGGGCCGTTGGCCGAACCGGCCGATCCCGGCCTCGCCGAGCTGGAGCGGTACGCCACGCTGCGCACCGCCGGTGCCCGCGACGCCGTGACCTGTGTGTCGCCCGACACCCATCGCCGCTGGCGCACCGTCCTGCGCCAGCACGACCGTGCCCCGGTCCTGACCTGGACGGACACCGGGCCGGGCACCCCGGAGCGACGGCTCGCCAGCTACCGGCGCCTGGAGCTCGGTCCGTTGCACCGCGACGCCCTCGACGAGCTCGTGCCGTTGCCGGGCGCCGGCGAGACGCCTCCTGACGAGGGCGTGGTCGAGGTCCATGCCCTGGCGCTGGGCGCCATGCGCGCCAACGGACCCCGGCCGCTCACCCGGGCCCTCTCGTACTGGTCCGAGGACCGGCCGTCCGCGACGGCCCCCGACACATCCGACACCTCCGACACCTCCGATACCTCCGGCACATCGGACGCGTTCGACTCGAGCGAGTTCGCCTTCCGCGGTCACCTGGAGTCGAGCGGCGGCACGGGCCCCCTCCGCGACATGTGGCGGCAGGCCCTCGCCGCCTGGGACCACGCCGAGCGGCCCGCCTGGACGGGCACCGCGCCCCGTACCGGTGAGCGCCGCACCGCGGTGTACGACCTCCTCGCGCTGGAGCCGGAGACCCGCAGACTGCTCGCGCAGCTGGCCCCGGTCTGCTTCACCGACGGACCGATCGTCATCGGCGGCGCGTTCACCCCGTGGTACTCGCCCACGCACCGGCCCGGTGCCCCCTGGTACTGGCCCGCGTACGAGCGCCACTTGACGCGGATCAAGGGGTGGGCCCCGGACGCGGCGGCCGGTGTGGGTGCGAGCGCCGACCAGGTGGTCGCGCGCCTCGCCGACCCGACCGATCCCTCCGCCTACCAGGCCAAGGGTCTGGTCGTCGGGTACGTCCAGTCCGGAAAGACCGCCAACATCACGGGGGTGGTCGCCAAGGCCGTCGACGTCGGCTACCGGTTGATCATCGTCCTGAGCGGCTCGCTCAACATCCTCCGCGCCCAGACACAGCGGCGCATGGACCAGGAACTGGTGGGCCGCGAGAACATCCTGCGCGATGCCCCCGAAGAGGACTGCGAGTACGCCGCGGACCCGGAGTGGCAGGCAGGGGAGTTCCTGACACACGGTGGACTCCCGTCCCGCCTCGGCGCGTTCGACGTTCTCCGGCTCACGACCCTGAACAGCGACTACCAGCCCCTGCGGCAGGGGATCGCCGCGCTCGAATTCGAGAAGGCCGACCCCACGCTGCCGCTCCACCACCCGGCCAACCTGCACCGCACGGCCGCCCGGCTCCTGGTGGTCAAGAAGAACAAGGCCGTGCTCGACACCCTCGTCAGGGATCTGCGCAGGCTCGGTGGCCAGCTCCAGGAGATCCCGGCGCTGATCGTGGACGACGAGTCCGATCACGGATCGGTCAACACGGTGCACCCCGGCAGGCAGCGTGAAGGTGTCGAGCGGAGCGCCATCAACGCACTCGTCTCGCGGTTGCTGAGGATGCTCCCCCGGGCCCAGTACGTCGCGTACACGGCCACGCCGTTCGCCAACGTCCTCATCGACCCGCACGACGCCGAGGACGTCTTCCCCAAGGACTTCGTGCTCTCGCTGCCCCGTCCGGCGGGATACATGGGCGCACGCGACTTCCACGACCTCGACTCCGCCGTCCCGCCCGGGCAGCGGACGGTCGCCAACTCCCAGGAGCGGGCGCATGTCCGCCCCATCCTCGACGACGCCCCGGGCAACGACTCCTCCCTGCAGGAGGCCCTGGACTCCTTCGTCCTCTCCGGCGCGGTCAAGATGTACCGCGAGGCCCACGACCCGAGCGGTGTCAGCTACCGCCACCACACCATGCTGGTCCATGAGTCCGTGCGCATCGCCGACCACCGTGAGCTCACCCACCGTCTGCTCCGGCTCTGGTACGCGCCCGACGCATCGACCGGCCCGGCCCTCGACCGGCTGCGGCAGCTGCACGACCGGGACTTCGCGCCGGTCTCCGCCCACCGCGCCGGTGACCTCGTGTTCCCCGCGTCGTTCGACGAGCTCGTCCCGTACGTCGACGCCGCCCGCGCCCGCATCGCCCAGGGCGAGGAGAAGCCCGTGGTCGTCCTCAACGGCGACAAGGACATCGAGCGGGGCACCGTGGACTTCGACCGGCGCCCCGTATGGAAGATCCTCGTCGGCGGGGCCAAGCTCTCCCGGGGCTTCACCGTCGAGGGGCTCACGGTCAGCTACTACCGCCGGGCCGCCACCCAGGCCGACACACTGATGCAGATGGGCCGCTGGTTCGGCTTCCGCCCCGGGTACGCCGACCTGGTCCGCCTCTACATCAGCCGGAGCGAGGCGGCAGGGAACTCCGACGTCGACCTCTACGAGGCGTTCGCGGCGATGTGCCGGGACGAGGAGGACTTCCGGTCCCAACTCGCCGACTACGCACACCTGGTGGACGGCAGCCCCATGGTCACCCCGGCACAGCTCCCGCCGCTGATCGCCCAGCACCTGTCCTGGCTCAGGCCGACCAGCCCGAGCAAGATGTACAACGCGGAGCTCGTGGAGGTCAGGTCGCCGGGACGCTGGATCGAACCGTCGGCCTATCCCGCGCAGGCCGCCGCGAAGCGCAGGAACACGGAGCGCTGGCAGCCCGTCCTCGATGCCTTCCAGGGGCCCCTGAGCACCATCGCGCCCCCCGCCGACGCCACCCTCCGGACCGGCCCCTTCCTCGCCCGCACCGCCGTCGTCGGGCACGCGCAGCTCCTGGACGTACTCGGTGGGCTGGAGTGGTCGCGCCCCGACCACTTCATGCCGCACCTCACGTATCTCCAGGCGGTCGGCGCGGCCGAGACGCCCATCGAGGACTGGCTGGTGCTCGCTCCCCAACTCGCCTCGCCGCACCGCAGGGCCGGATCCGTACTCGGCTCCCCGGAGCTCTCCCTCTTTGTCCGCAACCGGCGCAGGGGGCCCTACTTCGGCAGCATCAGCGATCCGGGCCATCGCAACACGGCCCGGGCGCTGCGGGCGGACATGGCGAGCACGGCGGACACGGCGGGCACGGCGGGGACGGCGGGGACGGCGGGGACGGCGGGCCGCAGGGGCATCGCCCTGCTCTACCCGGTCCTGGACGCGCAGGACGCCGATGGCGCCGTGCTCCTCCCGGACGGGACCGTCGACCCGTCCCGGATCTCCCTCGCCTTCGCCCTGCTCTCCCCCGAGAACCCCGCAGCCGCCGACTCCGGGCTGGTCCGCTTCCGCGCCAAGGACTCCGCACTGACAGACCGCCCCATCGTCGATCGGTGACCAGAGCCGTCGGCGGCCCCACGGCGGAGCCCGGCCGCGACCTGTGCGCGGGCCAGGGGAGGCCCAGGACCGGGCCGGCACCGGAAAGGGGGTGATCTGGGAGGGAACCGCCCTGCCAAGCTCCGCTAGGCTCGCCATGTGACCTCGGAACCGTACGAGATGGAGCCGTACGCGGTGGTGGCCGTGGCATCGTCGGCCGGGGGGGTACAGGGACTCAGCACGGTGCTCGGTGCCTTCGGCGCGGACTTCCCGCTGCCCGTGGTCGTCGTGCAGCACCTCGATCCACGGCATCGCACGCTCATCGCCGACGTGCTGTCCCGGCGCACCCGGCTCTCCGTGAAGCTCGCGGAGGACCGGGAGCGGGTCAAGGGCGGCACGGTCTATCTGGCGCCGCCGAACCGGCACCTCCTGATCGGGCCGGAGGGGAACATCTCCCTCTCGGACAGTGAACTCGTCCACTTCGTCCGGCCGTCGGCGGATCTGCTCTTCGAGTCGGTGGCCGGGGCGTACGGGTCGCGGGCCATCGCCTGCGTGCTGACCGGGACCGGCGTGGACGGTGCCATGGGGGTGGACGCGGTGAAGTCGCGGGGCGGCACGGTCATCGTGGAGGATCCACGGACAGCCCAGTTCGGGGGAATGCCGGGGGCGGCGGTGGACACCGGAGCCGTCGACTTCGTGCTACCTCTTGAAGAAATCGCCGCGGCCATCCGCGAGCTCGTCGAGACCAAGAGGCAGTGATGAACGATCAGTCCGGGCCGCCCGAACCGACCGGAGCACCCGAACCGACCGGAGCACCCGAACCGACCGGAGCACCCGAACCGACCGAGACGACCGGGTCGGCTCAGGATCTGGAGGACCTGCTCGAGTTCATCCGTGACGCGCGGGGCTTCGACTTCACCGGCTACAAGCGGTCCACGCTGACCCGCCGCATCCGCAAGCGGATGGCCCACGTGGAGCTGGGGGAGTACGCGGACTACCGGGACCGCCTGGAGACCGACCAGGACGAGTTCCACGAGCTGTTCAACACGATCCTCATCAATGTGACCTCGTTCTTCCGCGACGTGGACGCCTGGGACCTGATGCAGCGCGAGATCGTGCCGCGGATCGTGGACTCCGGGGAGCCGGACAGCGAGATCCGGGTGTGGAGCGCGGGCTGCTCCAGCGGCGAGGAGGCGTACTCGCTGGCCATCATGTTCGCGGAGGCGCTCGGCATCGAGGAGTGCCTGAAGCGCGTGAAGATCTACGCGACGGACGTCGACGAGGAGGCGCTGCGCGAGGGCCGCGCGGCCCAGTATCCGAGCCGGGGCCTGGAGGCGCTCTCGCCGGAGCTGCGCGACCGGTACTTCGAGCAGTACGGCACCTCGTACTCCTTCCGCACGGACCTGCGCCGCCGGGTCATCTTCGGCCGCCACGACATCACCCGGGACGCCCCCATCTCCCGGCTGGACCTGCTGGTGTGCCGGAACACGCTGATGTACTTCAACGTGGAGGCGCAGCAGCAGATCCTGGACCGCTTCCACTTCGCCCTGCGCGAGAGCGGCTTCCTCTTCCTCGGCAAGGCCGAGATGCTCCTGAACGGCGGGGAGCGGTTCGAGACCATCAGCATGCGCCAGCGCGTCTTCCAGCGCAGCCCCGGCGTCAGTGCCCCGCCGCAGCAGACCGCGCCGCCGAGGTTCCGGGCCGGGCTCGGCGGGGAGATGCAGGCCGTCACGCGCGCCCGCGAGCTGCGCGACCTGATCCTGGACACGTCCGCGGGCGCGAGCATCGCCCTGGACACGGCGGGCGTCGTGGTGATGGTCAACAACGAGGCGCGGGCCCAGTTCGGGCTCACCCCCAACGACGTGGGCCGCCCCTTCCAGGACCTGGAGATCTCCTACCGGCCCACCGAGCTGCGCTCCCTGGTCGACCAGGCCACCCATGAGCGGCGGACGCTGCGCATCAACGGGGCGGTGCGGCAGCTCAGCAACGACGTGCAGTACCTCGACATCGTCATCCAGCCGGTCCTCGCCGGCTCCGGCATGCCCGTGGCGACGAACGTCACCTTCACCGACGTCACCATGCAGACCCGCCTCAAGGAAGAGGTGAAGAAGGTCCGCGAGGACCTGGAGACGGCCTACGAGGAACTCCAGTCCACCAATGAGGAGTTGGAGACCACCAACGAAGAACTCCAGTCGAGCATCGAGGAACTGGAGACAACGAACGAGGAACTCCAGTCCACGAACGAGGAGTTGGAGACCACCAACGAAGAACTCCAGTCGGGCAACGAGGAACTGGAGACGATGAACGACGAGCTGCGCGTGCGCACCTCGGACCTGGACGAGACCCGGGCCTTCCTGGAGGGCGTCGTCGGCAGCATCGCGGCGGGCGTGGTGGTGCTGTCCGCGGACCTGACGGTGCGCAGCTGGAACCGCGGCGCGGTCGACCTGTGGGGGCTGCAGCCCGAGGAGGTGCTCGACGAGTCGTTCTTCGGGCTCGACTTCGGGCTGCCCACCCACGAGTTGCGCGAGGTCATCGACACGTGCATCCGGTCGGGCAAGCGGTCCGGACCGGTCCAGGTGCCGTCCGTGAACCGCATCGGCCGCTCCATCCAGTGCGCGGTGATCTGCTCCCCGTTCGACGGGCACAACGGCGGGGTGGTGTTGCTCATGGAAGACCTCACCGCCCAGGGTGCCGGGTGAACCGTAAGCCCGTACGCTGTCCAACATGACGGTCACACCTGGCGGTTCGGACGCCGTGGCCGAGGGTGGGCAGATGATCGCCGCCCTCTACCGGGCGGTCCTCGCTGCCGGACGCGCCGCCCGCGAGCTCGCACTCGCGGAGCGGCACGACCGCCTCGCCGCCGAGGGCAGCAAGCGCAACACCGCGTGGCACACGGAACTCGCGGACCGGCACCGCAGCACCGCTCACTGCCACATCACCGCGTCCCGGCTGCAGTACTCCTTCGCCGACGGCGTAGTGAGCTGGTTCAGCAACCGCGAGAGCCGCCGCCCCCTTTTCATGTCGGGCGTCGCGGACGCCTGCGGCACCCGCAGCGCCGCCCTGACACTCCTCGGTGCCGATCTGACCCAGCTCGCGGTCGCCGCGTCCGACGTCCGCTCGGGCGAGGCCCAGGACCTGGAGTACATCCTGAGCGAGGGCCCGGCGCTCGACGCCGCGCGCAGTGGCAGGCGGGTGAGCGCGTCGGGCACGGCCATCGAGCGGCGCTGGCCGAGTTATGGGTGCGGTCTGTCCGAGCTCGGCATCGACTCGGTGATCGCGCTGCCCCTGACGGTCTCCTCCTCGTGCATCGGCGCACTGACCCTCTTCGACCCGCCCTTGAGGGCCGCGGAGCGCGACTCCGGCTCATTCCGCGAGGTCGCCGAGGCCCTCGCGAAGTCCATCCTGCTCGGCCCGGAGGCCGACCCCGACCTGTACGGCAACACGGACCACCGCGCCACGGTCCACCAGGCGGCGGGTTCGCTCTCCATACAGGCGGGCTGCACGGTCACGGACGCGCTCGACCTGATCAAGGCGCGGGCGTTCTCGGAGGGGAAGCCGTCGGCGGAGGTTGCGCGGAGGGTGTTGTCGGGGGAGTTGAAGCTCAACTGAGGTGCCGCGCCGCCCCGGCCGCAAGGTGAGCGCATGCGGGACGGGTGCGCTTTCAGCGCGTGAAGCGGCGTACGTAGCGGCGCTGCCACGGGGTCTCCACGGCGTGCCGGTCGTAGTGGCGGCGCACATGGTCCACGGCTTCCGCCGCCGGGACGCCGTCGAGCACGGCGAGGCAGGCGAGCGCGGTGCCGGTGCGGCCCCGGCCGCCCCCGCAGGCGACCTCCACCCTGCTGTGCGCCGCGCGCTCCCACACGTCCACGAGGACGGCGCGGGCCTCCTCCCGGTCGGCGGGCAACCGGAAGTCGGGCCAGCGCAGCCAGCGGAACTCCCAGGGCTGGGCGGCCGGTTGCCTGCCCAGGAGGTAGACGCCGTACTCGGGGACGGGCCCCGCGGGCAGGGGGTGACGCAGACCGCGGCCGCGGACGAGACGGCCGGAGGGGAGCGAGAGGATGCCAGGGGCGGTGGGGTCCCAGGGGGCGTAGGGGTCGTGGGGGTGGTGAGGGTCGCGGGGCTGCGGTGGGGTGGCGTCGCCGGGTTGCGAGGTCATCCGGGCACTGTACGGGGCGGCCCCGTCATGCGTACGGGCGGTTGAAACCCGCGATGTGCGGGGGCAGCGGTATGCCCGGGGCGAGCTGCGGGTCGGCCGCCGGTGTGCCCCAACTCCACGTCAGCGGAAGGTTTCCGGCCCATACGGGGAGCTCGGCATCGGGTCCTTCGCCGTCCTCGGGCGGACCCGAGCTGGTCTTCACGGACGCCTCTTCGAGGGAGAGGGCGAGCAGGGTGGTGGCGGCGAGTTCCCTGCGGTCGGGGCGGCGGGCGTAGTCCCACTGTCCCGGTGTCACGTGCTCGGTGAGCACGCGCAGGCCCTCGAGCTTCTCGTCCGGGTCGGTGATCTTGCGGGGCACTCCGTGGATCATCGCGCTCCGGTAGTTCACGCCGTGCTCGAAGACGGAGCGGGCGAGGACGAGGCCGTCGACGTGGGTGACGGTGACGCAGACGGAGGCGTCGGGGTTCGCGGCGAGGCTGCGGCTGGCCACGGAGCCGTGGAGGTAGAGGTTCGTCTCGTCGCGGCCGTAGACCGTGGGGATGACCACGGGGTGGTCGTCGATCAGGACGCCGAGGTGGCAGATGAAGCCGGCGTCGAGGATGGCGTCGAGGTGGGGGCGATGGAGGCTGCCTTGGGCTTTCAGGCGGGTGTGGCGGGTGCGGGGTGTCTCGGGGAGACGGGGCGAGAGCTGGTCGGGCTGTTCTGGCTGTTCGGTGGTCACACCTGGGGAAGGTACCGATTTCGCTGGGCTTTGGCCATGAGGGTGCTGTTTTGGTCTGGGGGCTGGGTGCCGTGCTACGAAATCCGTACCCTGGGGATGGGTGGGGTGTTGCCCTGCGGGGCTTCTTTCCCCAACCCCGCCCCTTCCCGATACGGCGACTCCGTCGCCCCGAGCGGACCTCCTGGGGCTGCGCCCCTAGACCCCACTATCGGCGCTGAACGCGCCTCGTCCTCAATCGCCGGACGGGCTGAGAGGCCGGCCCGTCCGGGGGTCTGGGGGCGGAGCCCCCTGCGCGCGCGGAGCGCGCCAATAGATGCAGCGGGAAGGGGCGGGGTTGGGGAAAAGGCCCCGCAGGGACGACCCCGCACGGTCTCATGGAGACCATGGAGCTCCCCTACCACGAGGACACGTCGCCCGGCACCGGCTGTCTTCCGCCCCGCGCCTGGTACGCCTCCTCCGACGCCGCCTCCCTCTCCCTCAACGGCCTCTGGCGATTCCGCCTCTCCCCCACGGCCGACCTCCCCGACATCCCCCGACTCCTCGCAGACACCGGAACCGACACCGACCCCCACTCCTGGCGGGACCTCCAAGTCCCCGGCCACTGGGTCCTCCAGGGGCACGGCACCCCCATCTACACCAACACCCCCTACCCCTTCCCCGTGGACCCGCCCCGCGTCCCCACCGAGAACCCCACCGGCGACCACCTCCGCCACTTCGACCTGCCCGCCCAGTGGCCCGCCACCGGCGGCTCCGTCCTCCGCTTCGACGGCGTCGAGTCCTGCGCCCGCGTCTGGCTCAACGGCACCGAGCTCGGTGAGTTCAAGGGCTCCCGGCTGCCCCACGAGTTCGCGGTCGGGCACCTCCTGCGCCCCGAGGGCAACGTCCTCGCCGTCCGCGTCCACCAGTGGTCCTCCGGGTCCTATCTGGAAGATCAGGACCAGTGGTGGCTGCCCGGCATCTTCCGCGACGTCACCCTCCTGCACCGCCCCGAAGGCTGCGCCCTCGACTTCTTCACCCACGCCTCGTACGACCACCGGGCCCGCACCGGCACCCTCCGCGTCGACTCCGACGTGCACGGCCGCGTCACCGTCCCCGAGCTCGGCGTGGACGTCGCCACCGGCGAGTCCGTGACCGCGCCCGTCGAGCCGTGGACCGCCGAGACGCCCCGCCTCTACGACGGTGAACTCGCCCTCCCCGGCGAGCGGATCCCCCTGCGCATCGGCTTCCGCACCGTCGCCGTCGAGGACGGGGTCATCAAGGTCAACGGGCGCCGGATCCTCTTCCGCGGCGTCAACCGGCACGAGTTCCACCCCGACACCGGGCGCGCCCTCGACCTCGCCACGATGCGCACCGACGTCCTGCTCATGAAGCAGCACAACATCAACGCCGTCCGCACCAGCCACTACCCGCCCCACCCCGCCTTCCTCGGCCTCTGCGACGAGCTGGGTCTCTGGGTCATCGACGAATGCGACCTGGAGACGCACGGGTTCGGGGCGCAGAACGGCTGGCGCGGCAATCCCGTCGACGACGAGCGCTGGACGCCCGCCCTCCTCGATCGGGCCGCCCGCATGGTCGAGCGCGACAAGAACCACCCCTCGGTCGTCGTCTGGTCGCTGGGCAACGAGTGCGGGACGGGGCGCGGGCTCTCCGCCATGGCGCAGTGGATCCGCGGCCGTGACCGGGACCGGCTCCTCCACTACGAAGGTGACCCGTCCTGCAAGGACACCGACATGTACTCCCGCATGTACGCCGACCACCCGGAAGTCGAACGGATCGGGAGGCGGGAGGATGAGGGGGGATCCGCCGCGCGGGCTCAACTGCCCTTCATTCTCTGTGAGTACGCGCACGCCATGGGCAACGGACCCGGCGGGCTCGACGAGTACCAGCGGCTCTTCGAGACGTACGAGCGCTGCCAGGGCGGCTTCGTCTGGGAGTGGATCGACCACGGCCTGAGCCACCCGGAGTACGGCTACGCGTACGGCGGGGACTTCGGGGAGGAGCTGCACGACGGGAACTTCGTCTGTGACGGGCTGTGCTTCCCGGACCGGATGCCGTCGCCGGGGCTGCGCGCGTACAAGCACGTCATCCAGCCCGTGCGGTTCGCCTACGACCCGGGCGCGGGCACCGTCCGCGTCACCAACCTCCACGACTTCGCCGACCTCTCCGGCCTGTCCTTCGCGTGGAACTACATCCTCGACAGTGAGGAAAAGAGTTCGGAGGCAGGAGAGTTGGCGGTTCCCGCCGATCTTGCCCCTGGTGCCTCCGTCGAGCTGAAGCTGCCCGATCCGCCCGCCCTGAGCCGCTCCGCCGAGACCTGGCTGCACCTCACCGCGATGGTGGGTGAGGAGGGGAAGCCGTGGGCGCCGGTGGACCATGTGGTGGCGCGTGGTGAGTTCGCCGTGTCGGAGCGGGCGCCGCTCCGTGCCGCCCTGGGGCGGGCGCCGCGGCGTGACCCGGACGGGCTGCTCGCGCTCGGCCCGGGGCGCTTCGACGCGCGCACCGGTGAGCTCAGGACCCTGGACGGGATGCGGCTGGCCGCGGGGCCGCGGCTCGAGGTGTGGCGTGCCCCTACCGACAACGACTACGGAATGCCCTGGCTCCGTGACCCTCAACTCGCCGTGCGGTGGCGGGCCTTGGGACTGCATCGGATGCACCATCGCGTCGACGCCGTCGAGGTGGCCGAGGACGCTCTCGTCGTGCGCACGCGTGTCGCTCCCGCCGCGCGCGACCTGGCCCTGCGGACCGTGTACCGGTGGACGTCCGACGGGGAGCGGCTGCGCCTAGCCGTGTCCGTGGCGCCCGAGGGCGAGTGGACCGAGCCGCTGCCCCGGCTCGGTGTGCGGCTAGGGCTGCCCGCCTCCCTGACGTACGCGCACTGGTTCGGCGCCGTCGAGGAGGGTTATCCGGACACCGACTCCGCCTCGCACATGGGGCGTTGGTGCATGGATGTCGGGCGGATGCAGACGCCGTACGTGCGGCCGCAGGAGAACGGTGCGCGGCCCGGGGTGCGGTGGGCCGAGCTGCGGACCCGGTTCTCCGGGGGCGGGGTGCGGGTGGAGGGGGAGCCGCCCTTCTGGTTCACCGCGCGGCCCTGGACGACCGAGCAGCTGGACGCCGCCCGGCACCGCACGGACCTCTCCCCCGGCCCGGCGGTCTGGGTCCACCTCGACCACGGGCAGCACGGCATGGGGTCGGGGTCGTGCGGGCCCGGTGTGCTGCCGCAGCATCAACTGCGGCCCGAGCAGGCCGAGTTCGCCTTCGTCCTCAGCTCCGTCGACGCACAGCGAGTCGAGTAGCGGGGTGTCCTGTGGATGACCTGTCAGTGCCTTTCGGCGCGTGGCCCCATGCCGTATGGATGGACCCCATGCCGTACGGATGAAGCGGCGGGGCGGCTGACCGGCCCCCGCCGGGCGGCGCGGGCGCGCGAGCGAGGGGGCACACTGCATGGGTGGTCGGCACGTCCAGCGGGCCCTACGGCTCCTCGAGGGGTCCCTGAGCGACGCGGCCGCGCTGTCCGAGGGGCACCTGATGGGCGCCGCGTGCTCGGCCGTCGCCGAACTCGGCTCCCGGGAGCGGCTCGTGCCGCTCTTGCGGGACCTCGCGGCCGGTGCGGGCGACCCGGCGGGCTGTGCCCGGCTCTCGTACCGCCATGTGCTCGGCTTCGACAAGCTGCTGCTCGTCGACGGCGGCCCGTGCCGGATGCTGCGGGCGCACATCTGGCATCCGGGCGTGCGCACGGAGAGCCGCGAGGACATCCACAACCACCGCTCGCCGCTCGCCTCGCACGTGGTGCGGGGCGCCCTCGGCATGGAGCTGTACGAGACGGCGCCGGAGGGCTCCATCCCGGCCTCCTGGTACCGCGAGTCGCTCTCTGCGCGGGAGGGCGACTGGCTGCTGGAACCGGCGGGCCCGGCGCGCCTGCGGCTCACGCAGGTCGCGCGGTACGGGGCGGGCAGCGGGTACGCGCTGCCGCCGTACGCCCTGCACCGCGCGTGGTGCGCCTCGGCGGGGCCGACGGTGACGCTGTTCCTGGAGACCGGCTCGGTGCGGCGGCGGTACACGGACGTGTTCGCGGCGTCCGGGGTGCGGCGTGGTGGCACGGCGGTGCCGAAGCGGCCGCTGGCCGCGGCGGAGTATCTGGCGGAACTGGGCACGCTGGCCGACCTGTTGAGCGACCGGAGGGTCAGGAAGTCGGCTCGCGTTCGCCCGGGTCGAGCCGGTACGGCGGGTAGACGTCCGTGAGCAGCGTCCCGTACGCGATGACGCGCATGACCCAGCGGTGCAGGCCCAGGTTGAGGTCGAACATGCCGCGCGGGTAGTAGCCGCGGAAGAGCAGGCACACCCCGGCGTAGAAGGTGAGCAGGCCGGCGAGCCCGCCGTTGATGCGGTAGCCGCCGGAGAAGAAGGCCGCGACGAGGAGCTGCGGCAGCACGAGCAGCCACCACTTGACGAGGACGAGCCCCCGGGACAGCTGCTCCGGGTAGACGACGTCGAGGCGCGCGGGGTAGCCGGGGTCGTCGTCCAGGGAGAACGGCGGGTAGCGGTCGGTGCCGAGCGAGCCGTACGCGTAGTACTCCACCCGCCAGGTCCAGCGCAGCACGCCGACGTTGAACTCGAAGAGGTGCAGCGGGTAGCGCCCCGTGAAGAGGATGGCGAACAGCGCGACGACGCTGATCAGGAAGTACGCGATCCACAGGAAGGCGAGCAGGAAGTAGTGCGGGATCGCGAGCAGCCACTTGACGAGCCACAGCCAGCGGGACAGGGCGGGTTCGTAGTCCGCCTCCAGGCGGACGGGGCTGATCGGGTGGGTCACCGGTGCCTTCGTCATCGGCGTGGACGACATGGGCGATCACCTCCCCCGCGGGCGCGGGTCGGCCCGCTCTCCCTTCCCGTGTACGGCTGGCCGCGCGCCCCCGCAAGGAGAGGCGCGGTGTCCGTTTGCGCCATGTGCAAGGCGCCCGTTCGTGTCAGGTGCGGGGTGTCCGTTTCCTTCAAGACCGGGCCGGGTCCGCCGCCTACGTTGGGTCACATGAACACGAACAGCACCGACGGACCGGCCACCGGCACCCACCCCGCCCCGCACCTCGACATGATCGGCATCGTCGCCGCCGACCTCGCCGCCTCGCTCGCCTTCTACCGGCGCCTGGGACTCGAATTCCCGGCGGGCGCCGAGTCGGAGCCGCACGTGGAGGTCACGCTGCCGGGCGGGCTGCGCTTCGCCTTCGACACGGAGGCGACGGTCCGCTCCTTCGTCCCCGGCTGGCAGCCCCCGGCGAGCGCCGGGCGGATCGGGGCTCGCCTTCCACTGCGGCTCCCCCGCCGGGGTCGACGCCCGCTACGCGGAGCTGACGGCCGCCGGGTACCACGGCGAGCTCAAGCCGTTCGACGCCTTCTGGGGCCAGCGGTACGCGACCGTGCACGACCCGGACGGCAACGGCGTCGACCTGTTCGCGCCGCTACCGGACGCCGCCGCCCAGTAGCTCCCCGAGCGTCCGGCCCGCCAACTCCTTTACGTCCCGGGCCAGATGGGCCTGGTCCGCATAGCCCGCGAGGGCGGCCGTCGCCGCGTACGGCACGCCGTCGCGGGCCAGGGCGAGGGCGCGCTGGAGGCGCAGGACGCGGGCGAGGGTCTTGGGTCCGTAGCCGAACGCGGGCAGCGCCTTGCGGTGCAACTGCCGTGCGCCCAGGCCGACTTCGGCGGCGGTCGCGGCGACGCTGCGGCCCGCCTGGAGGGACGCCACGACACGGCGGAGCACGGGGTCGGGGGCCGCCGTGTCGGCCGCCCGGCGCAGGGCGATCTCCTCCAGGGCGGCCATCGGGTCGGCGGCGGCATCCACCGCCGAAGTCAGGCGGCGCACCTCGGTGGCGGGCCACAGGTCGGCCAACTCGACGCGCTGGTCCCGCAGTTCGTGGGCGGGGGCGCCGAGGAGGGCGGGGGCGGTCCCGGGGCGGAAGCGCACCCCCACGTAGCGCCGCGGCCGCTCCCCGCCCGTCGCCTGCGCACCCGAGAGGTAGGCGTGCGTGTCGGGGCCCGCGACGAAGAGGCGGCCCTCGGTCCAGAGCAGGTCCATGCATCCGTCGGGCAGGACGGGCGCCTCGCCGGCCCCGTCCCCGGCCGCGCCCGGGGTGCGGGTCCACACGACGGCACCGGACAGCCGGGAGGCCCGCTCGGCGTACTCCACGGTCTCCACGCCGTCCACGCTACGCCGGGCGCGTCCGGTGGTCCTGCGGGCTGACCCCGTACACCCGCTTGAAGGCGCTGGACAGCGCGAACGCGCTGCCGTATCCGACGCGGCGCGCGATGGAGCCGATCGTCAGCTCCGTGTCGCGCAGCAGGTCGGCGGCGAGCGCGAGCCGCCAGCCGGTCAGATACGTCATCGGGGGCTCCCCCACGAGCTCGGTGAACCGGCGGGCGAGCGAGGCCCGGGACACCCCGGCCTTCGCGGCGAGACCGGCGATGGACCACGGGTGCGCGGGATCGTCCTGGAGCAGCCGCAGGACCGGGCCCACGACGGGGTCGCCGAGCGCCCGGTACCAGGCGGGGGCGGCCGCCTCGGGCCGGGAGAACCAGGCGCGCAGGGCGGCGATGAGCAGCAGGTCCAGGAGCCGGTCCAGGACGACGTCCTGCCCCGGTTCGTCGCGGGTGATCTCCTCCGCGAGCAGCGGCGTCACCGGGCAGTCCCACACGTCGGTGGGGAGCACGAGCAGCGGCGGCAGCGCGTCCAGGAGGCGGGCGCTGATCTCGCCGCGCATCGGGTACGTGCCGATCAGCATCTCCACGGAGGCGTCGAGGGACTCCCCCCACGACCGCATCCCCAGATCCCCGTAGTGCCCCTCGGGGAACCCGCCGAGGGGCGCGCAGCGCTGCCCCTCCAGGATCTCGGAGCGGGGCGCGGTCGCCCGGTCGTCGGCGCAGGTGTAGGGGTCGGGCCCGCGGGCGATGGCGAGGTCTCCGGCGCGCAGGAGCTGCGGCTCCCCGCCCGCGCCGCCCCCGGGTATCAGCCAGGCGTCACCGCGCACCATGACCATCACGGAGATGGGCGCGTTGTCCGCGATGCGCACGGCCCAGGGCGGGTCGAACAGCGCCCGGATCATGAAGGCCCCTCGGGCCCGCGGCCCCTCCAGCAACCCCGCGAGTGCGTCCATGGGTGCAGCGTAGACGCACGCTTATGCGGGTGAGCCCTTCGAGGATGTTCCCTTGCGGGGCACGGCAGTTGACTGAAGCCATGACGAACACACACGCAAGCGAGTTCACCGTGCTGGTCACCGGCGCCACCGGAAAGACGGGGCGCCGGGTGGCCGAATCCGCACGGGCGGCGGGCCTCACGGTGCGGGCGGCCTCCCGCTCCGGGGCGGTCCGCTTCGACTGGGAGGACCGCGAGACGTGGGCGGACGCGCTGCGCGGCGCCGATGCGGCGTACCTCGCGTACATGCCGGACGTGGGGGCGCCCGGGGCCGCCGAGACGGTGGGCGCGTTCGCTCGGCTCGCGGGGGAACTGGGGGTGCGGCGGCTGGTCCTGCTCTCCGCCCGGGGCGAGGAGCAGGCGCTGCCGACCGAGGCGGCGGTACGGGACTCGGGGGTGCCCGCGACGGTGCTGCGGTGCAGCTGGTTCGCGCAGAACCTGAGCGAGGGGCATCTGCTCGACGGGCTCAGGGGCGGGGAGCTGGTGTTCCCCGCCGGGGAGGTCCTTGAGCCGTTCATCGATACGCGGGACATCGCGGAGGTGGCGGTGGCGGTGCTCACGGACCCGTCCGGGGCGTATGCGGGGCGGGTGCTGGAGCTGACGGGGCCGCGGCTGCTGTCGTTCCGGGACGCGGTGGGGGAGATCGCGGCGGCGGCGGGGCGGGAGCTGGCGTATGTGCCGGTCTCGGCGCGGGATTACGGGGGTGCGCTGCGGGAGTTCGGGGAGCCGGAGGAGGCCGTGGAGTTCCTGGTCGAGCTGTTCGAGGCGAACCTGGACGGGCGCAACGCGAGCCTCTCCGAGGGGGTGCGGGAGGTTCTGGGCCGGGCCCCGAGGGACTTCTCCCGCTTGGCGGAGGAGGAGGCGGCGGCCGGCACCTGGAAGGTCTGACCTTTCCTTTCCCCGATCCCGCCCCTACCCGAATCCGCGACTCCGTCGCCCTGGGGCGCCCTGCCTGGGGCTGCGCCCCTAGACCCCCCTATCGGCGCTGAACGCGCCTCGTCCTCAAACGCCGGACGGGCTGAGTCAGCCCGTCCGGCGTTTGAGGACGAGCCCTTAAGGCGATACAGGGTGCCCCAGGGCCGCGGAGCGGCGGATTCGGGAAGGGGTGGGATTGGGGAAACAACCGCCGGAGGCAACGTTACGGCGCCTCTCCCCCAGGCGTGCCGTTCCGCTTCGCATGTGTGCGGAGGCGGGACGAGACATCCTCCGGCGGCAGGAAACGCGACCAGCGCTCGGGGAACTCCGACGGCATGTCGGGGTCGGGCCCGTCCCCCGCCTCCTCGGCGGCAGCCGCCCGCGCGGCCTCCGCCCGGGCGACGACCTCCGCGGCCCGCGCCTCCCGCAGCCTCTCGTTCGCGGCCCGCGCGGCGGCGGTCTGGACGGACGGCCAGACGTGGTCGATCGCCGCGTTCACCGCCGCGCCCACAAGCACCGCGAACGCAGACACCCCGATCCACAGGAGCACGGCGACCGGCGCCGCCAGGGACCCGTAGATCGTGGGGCCCTCGACCGTGCTGGTCAGATAGATACGGAGGAGGAAGCTGCCGAGGACCCATATGCCGAGGGCGATCAGCGCACCGGGCACGTCCTCCACCCACGGCGAACGCACCGGCACGGACACGTGGTAGAGCGTGGTCAGGAAGACCACGGACAAGAGGATGACGACCGGCCAGTACAGGATCTGCACCACCGTCGTCGAGCCCGGCAAGAGCTTCACCACCGCGTCCGGCCCCGCCACCATCAGCGGCAGCGCCACCGAGCCGATCAGCAGCGCCACGATGAAGAGCCCGAAGGCGAGCAGGCGGGTCTTGACGATGCCGCGGGCGCCGTCGAGGCCGTACATCACGGTGATGGTGTCGATGAAGACGTTCACCGCACGCGAGCCGGACCAGAGGGCGAACAGGAAGCCGATGGAGATGACGTCGGGGCGGCCCACCCGCATGACGTCCTCCAGTATCGGCTGCGCGATCTGGCTGACGCCCTTGTCGGACAGGACGGTGCGGGACGCTTCCAGGATGTTGTTCTCGACGCTCTGGATGGTGTTGGCGCCGGTCCAGCGGTCGACGTAGGCGAGCAGGCCGATCAGGGACAGGAGCAGCGGCGGCACGGAGAGCAGCGTGAAGAAGGCCGCCTCGGCCGCGAGTCCCAGGATGCGGTACTCCACGCAGGAGTTGACGGTGTCCTTGAGAAGCAGCCAGGCAGTCTTCCGCTTGGAGACGTTTCGATAGAGAGCGCGGGCCCGGGTCCAGCGGCCCGATGGCCGCCCGGGTGTTTCTTTTGCCTGGTGCACCTCCTTACCGTAGCGGCATGGCAGCCAGCACCCACACAGTGACCAACCAGGCTCCGCCCCTGGTGGGATATGACGTCTTTGCCGCCGACCGGGCCCTCACGGAGGCGGTCGAACGGCATCTCGAACCGTCCCTCTTGGAGACGGCTCGCGCGGAGCTCTCGGAGCTCGGGCGGACCGCCGGGTCCGCGCAGGCGCAGGAGTGGGGGGTGCAGGCCAATGAGAATCCGCCCGTTCTGCACACACATGACCGTTATGGGAATCGGATCGACGAGGTCGACTTCCACCCCGCGTGGCATCGGCTCATGGGAAGGGCCGTCTCGGCGGGGCTGACCGCCGCCTGGGTGCGGCCCGGTGGGCATGTGCGGCGGGCCGCCGGCTTCCTGGTGTGGACGCAGGCCGAGGGCGGGCACGGATGTCCCATTTCGATGACGCACGCCGCCGTGCCCGCGCTGCGCGCCGATCCGGCGGTCGCCGCCGAGTGGGAGCCCCGGCTCACCTCCACCGTGTACGACGAGGGGCTGCGGCCCGCCGCGCAGAAGGCGGGCGCCATCTTCGGCATGGGGATGACGGAGAAGCAGGGCGGCAGCGATGTGCGGGCCAACACCACACGCGCGCGCGGCCTCGCCGAGGACGGCACGTACGAACTGACCGGGCACAAGTGGTTCTGCTCCGCCCCGATGTCCGACGGGTTCCTGGTGCTGGCGCAGGCGGAAGCCGGGCTCACGTGTTTTCTCGTGCCCCGGGTGCTGGCGGACGGGACCCGCAACGTCTTCGCCATCCAGCGGCTCAAGGACAAGCTGGGCAACAAGTCGAACGCGTCGAGCGAGGTCGAGTTCGACGGGACGTGGGCGCGCCGGGTCGGGGACGAGGGGCGCGGGGTGCGCACCATCATCGAGATGGTCGCGGCGACCCGCCTTGACTGCGTCATCGGGTCCGCCGCGCTGATGCGGCAGGCCGTCGCCCAGGCCGTGCACCACGCCACGTACCGGGAAGCCTTCGGCGGCAAGCTCATCGACAAGCCGCTGATGCGCAACGTCCTCGCGGACCTGGCCCTGGAGTCGGAGGCCGCCACGACGCTCGCTCTGCGGCTCGCCGCCGCCTACGACACGGGCGGCGAGCGGGAACAGGCGTTCCTGCGGCTCGCGGTGCCCGCCGCCAAGTACTGGGTGACCAAGCGCTGCACGCCGCTCGCGGGCGAGGCCCTGGAGTGCCTGGGCGGCAACGGGTACGTGGAGGAGTCCGGGATGCCGCGGCTGCTGCGCGAGTCGCCGCTCAACTCCATCTGGGAGGGGTCGGGGAATGTGCAGGCCCTCGACGTGCTGCGGGCCCTGCAGCGGGAGCCGCAGGCCCTCAACGCCTTCCTGGAGGAGGTGGGTTCGGCCCGGGGCGCGGACCACCGCCTGGACGGCGCGATCAAGGACCTGCTGACCGAGCTCGCGGACCTGGAGGGCATCGAGGCGCGGGCGCGGCGGCTCGTGGAGCGGATGGCGCTGGTGCTCCAGGGCTCGCTGCTCGTGCGGTACGCGCCCGCGGAGGTCGCCGACGCCTTCTGCGCCTCACGGCTCGGCGGGGACTGGGGCGCGGCGTTCGGCACGCTGCCGCACACCCTGGACCTGGCCTCGGTGGTGGAGCGCGCGGCTCCGAACAGGTAAGTCGGCCTGGTCACAGGCGAATTCACGGGGGTGGTGCTGCGCCGACACGGCACCACCCCCGCACACAGGCCCCGTAAGGAGCGTGAACGCCGTGCGAGCGGCGTTCGTTCAAGCTTCGATCACCGCACGGTTGTTCGCGAGAGTTGCAAGAGGTTGCACCCCTTGGTGGTTCATCCACGAAGCATCTTCCCCGCGGCCGGGTACGGGGCACGATGGGTACATGCCCCTGCACAACGGTCTGTTCGGGAAGGATCCGTGATGGACGCGACGTCGACGCTCGATCTCGCGGCGATCTCCGCGCTGGACGCGGGCAACGCCGCCCGCCTGCTGAAGGGGGTCCGGGATGCGACGCTCTCCGGGCACCGGCCCCCGGTGCGGCCCCGGCAGCTGATCGGTGAGTCCTGGGGCCGCATGCTGCAGGGCGGCGTCGACCCGGACCACGACATCCGCTCCCGGCTGCTCAGCCTGGAGGAGCTGGAGGAGCGGCGGCGCGCCTCACCGCTCCTGGACATCCTGCCGGTGCTGCGCGAGGGCCTGGTCAGCGTCGCCGACGCCGCGCACCACATCATGGTGGTCTGCGACGTCGACGGCCGCGTGCTGTGGCGCGAGGGCAACGCGGCGGTGCTGCGCAGCGCGGACTCGCTCGGCTTCGAACTGGGCGCGGACTGGAACGAGTCGGTCGTCGGCACCAACGGCATAGGCACGCCCCTCGTGGTGCGCCGCCCCCTCCACGTGTTCTCCGCCGAGCACTTCGTGCAGACCCACCACGCGTGGACGTGTGCGGGCGCGCCCGTCACGGATCCGCGCGACGGCCGCCTGATCGGCGTGGTGGACGTCAGCGGCCCCATCACCACGATGCACCCGGCGACGCTCGCCCTGGTCAACTCGGTGGCCAAGCTCGGCGAGGCCCGCCTGCGCGATCTGCATCTGACGGCCCTGGAGCGGCTGCGCGCGGTGGCCTCTCCGGTCCTCGCCCGGATCGGCGGCCGCGCCGTCGCCGTGGACACCCACGGGTGGACGGCCGCGGTCACCGGGATGCTCCCCACCGACCGGGTGCCCCTGCCCAAGTCCCTTGCAGCGGGCACCCCTTGGCTGCCCTCGCTCGGCCGCTGCCGGGTGGAGCCGCTGCCCGGCGGCTGGCTGCTGCGCCTCGACGACGGCGCCCGCGACGGCGGTACGGGTTCCCCGGCCGCGACCCGCGTCGTCCTGGACGTCAGCGGCGCGCGCAGCTGGTCGGTGACCGTCGCGAGCGGTGCCGGGTGCTGGACGCACGAGCTCTCCCCGCGCCACGCCGAGCTGCTCTATCTGCTGGCCACGCACCGCAGGACCGGCCGCACCGCGTCCGACCTGTCCGAGGACATGTTCGGCGACCCCGGCCGCACGGTGACGGTGCGGGCCGAACTCTCCCGCGTACGGCGGTACTTGGGCGGGCTCATCGCACACCGCCCCTACCGCTTCCACGAGGACGTCGAGGTCGAGGTGCGCACCCCGGAGCTGCCGCTGGACCTGCTGCCGCACTCGACGGCGCCGGCGGTGCGGCGGGCGCGCGGCGGTGCGGCGCCGCCTGATTCCGCTGGCTCTTAGGGCGTTCATGCGGCTCTGCGGGCGTTCATGTGGCTCTGCGGGTGTTCATGTCCCGGGCACGGCCTCCCAGCCGCGTCTCCACACCACCCACAGGTGCCCGTCGGGCCCCCGGTGGACCCGGAGTTCGTCGTCGGTGCGTGCCCGTGCCGCCTCCTTGAGGGCCGTGGGCCGCTCCGCCGAGTCCAGGGAGACCTCCGCGTCGTCGGTGGCGGCGAGGGTGATCCCGGAGGGGTCCGCGCTGAGCACGAGGCGGCACTGCGTGGCCTCGCTGCGGGAGAGCAGGGTGCGGCCGACGGCGTCCCCGGCCGCGAGGACCGGTTCCAGGAACCCTTCGGGCGCCTCGATCACCCGGGCCAGGGCCTCGGCCGCCGCGACCACGGCGCAGGCGCCGCCGTCCCCGTCGAAGTGGGTCGTGAACTCCATGGAGAGAGCCGAGTCGAGGAGCCCGAACTGGCTGATCAGGGCGGGCTCCTGGGCATCTTCGTGCACGGTTCTGCCCTCGGGCCCCGCGCCCCCCTCACGCTCGTCCCGCTCCATGCTCGGCGCCGGCGTACCCACCTGAACCCCCCGGTCCGTGACATCTGGCAGTCGGGAAGCGGCCAGGGGCTGGGGCAGCTCGGTGAACGTATGCCCACCCGCCATCTTTGGCCAGAGCTTCTTCGGCCAGTAAGCCCGTAGTCCTACCATGATCGACGTGGAATCCTCCGACTGGCTGCCGCGGCGCACCCGGGCCCTGCCTCCCTGGGGCGCCCGGGCCGTGGATCTCGTCCTGTGTCTCCTCGTGCTGACGACGCTCACCGCGGTCCTCAGGGCAGGTGGTTCCCCTCAGGACCGGATCGCCCCCGCGCTCCAGGCCGCCGCCGCGCTCGCGCTGCTGTTCCGGCGCACCGCGCCGATGTGGGTCATGGCCCTGATGCTGGTCGCCGCGGTGCCGATGGTCACCGAGGGCGTCTCCCCCGGCACGCTGCCCGAGGTCGACGAGTCCGGGGTGTGGGTGCCCCTCGCGGCGCCCTTCGCCTGCTACAGCGCGACGGTGTTCGGCGCGAACCTGCGGCTCGCCTGGGCCTTGACGGGCGCCCTCACGCTCGTCGCCACCCGCCCGTGGGCGCCGGACGCCGCCATCGTCGCGCCCGGCCTGCTGCTCACCGCCGTGCCCGCGCTCGCCGGGATGTACGTGCGCTCGCAGCACCGCCTCGCCGACGTGCTCAGGGACCGTGCCGACCGCGCCGAGCGGGAACAGCACTTGCTCGCCGAGCGGGCCCGTTCGGAGGAGCGGGCGCGGCTGGCGGTGGAGATGCACGACATCGTCACGCACCGGGTGAGCCTGATGGTCCTGCACGCGGGGGCGCTGCGGATGACCACCCGCGAGGACGCGACCCGGCGCGCCGCCGAGGAGCTGCGGGCGGCGGGGCACCAGGCGCTGGAGGAGCTGCGGGAGTTCCTGGGGGTGCTGCGGTCACCGGCCGGCGAGCGGGCCGTGGCGGACGGCGCGGCACCGGGCCGGGCGGCCGAGGAACCCGCCGCCCCCGATCTGGCGGAACTGGTCGCCGAGTCGGCGGCGGCGGGCGTACGGGTCGCGTTCACGCGCACCGGCGACTCCGGCGTGGTGTCACCGGTGATCGGCCGGACCGCGTACCGGGTGGTCCAGGAGTCCCTGTCCAACGCGATCAAGCACGCGCCGGGCGCCGCCGTCGAAGTGCGGGCCCAGTACGGCCAGGAACACGTGCGGTTGACGATCCGGAACACGGAGCCGGAGGCGGAGCACGGACCCGTCGCTGCGGAGCACGGACAGCTCGCTGGCGCAGGCCGTGACGACTTGCGCCGCAGCGGCTCCGGCGTGGGCCTGCTGGGCCTGCGCCGACGCGTCGGCCTCGTGGGCGGCGAGCTGCGCGCGGAGCCGTCGGCCGAGGGCGGCTTCGAGGTCGAGGCCCGGCTTCCGGTCTTCGTACCGGCCAAGGAGGCGGTGCACGGCGGGCGTTGAGCGGGACCGCCCTGGTCGCCGCACGGTGCTCACCGCCGCACCGTGCTCACCGCCGCACCGTGCTCACCGCCGCACCGTGCTCACCGCCGCTCGACGAAGGGCGCGAGCAGCCCCGGCACGGCCTCGGCGGCGAAGCGCAGCCCCTCCGCGAGCTCCACGTCCCGTACCGGAAAGGCCCCGCTCTTGCAGGCGGCCGTGGTGACGTAGAGGGTCGCGAGACCCGCGCGGCGCTGCAGGGGCGACTGGGCGATCTTCCAGCCGATCACGCTGTCGCGCCGCAGGGCGACGGTGCGCCGGACGAAGAAGCCGTACCGCGTCACCAGGTAGGGACCCTCCAGGGCGTGGCCGAGCGAGCGGTAGGCACCGCGGGCGCACAGCGCGCCCAGGGGCAGCAGCACCACGGCGGAGATCCAGGCGCTGTGCAGGAGCACAACGGCCGCAGAAGCGGCGGCACTTGTGGACGTTCCGGTACTTACGAGCGCCAGGCACAGGCCGATCACGGCCGGCACCGCACACCCGGCGAGCACCATGACGGCGGCCCTGACGTGGCGGCGGCGCAGCGCGGCGCGCGGGTGGCGGCGCAGCCTGACGGCGGTCGGGGAGAGGCGGCTGCCGGCGACGGCGGCGGCGATCTGGTGGGCCCGGCGGCGCGGCACGGCGGGGCTGAGCACCCGCAACTTGGTGGCCTCGGACTCCTCCGCCGTGTCCAGGCCGGTCGCCACGGCCGCGACCTGCGCCCCGCCGCCGAGCCGCAGCACCAGGGGCTCGGTGACCTCGACGCCCCGCATGCGGCGCGCGTCGACGGAGAGCGAGCGGGTGGTCAATAGGCCACGGCGCACGGCGAAGTCACCGTTCTCGTCCCGCTCGAGGCGGTAGCCCCACCACTCCTCGGCGGCGAGCGCCACGGCGGTGACCGACCCGAGCACGAGCAGCGCGAGCGCGCCGAGGGCGACGCCCTCCCACAGCCCGGTGACGCCCAGGACCCCGACGGTCGCCCGCAGCACCCGCTCCGGCTCGACGCCGAGCCCGTCGAGGACGCGCACACCCGCGCCACCCGCGACGACGACGGCGAGCACGCCCCAGGAGTTGAGCGGCATATAGCGCAGCCAGGCCCAGTCGAGGCGGGCGATGACGCGGTCGTGCCCGGTGGACACGGAGCGGCGGGCGGTGGCGGCCGCCACGGACCGACGCAACAACTGCTGCCGCAGAGCGCCCGCGTCCCCCTTGCGCAACGCCTCAAGACGCACATCCCCCTGCCCGTCACCGCCGCCACCGCCGCCCTCGGCCGTGGTGACCTTCACCGCGACGAGCCCGAAGACCCGCAGGAACGGATCGGCGACGAGGTCGACCCCACGGATGCGGTCGCACGGGACGGCCCGGTGCCTGCGCCCGAGCAACCCCGTGCGTACTTCGAGGAGTTCGTCGGTGACGCGGTAGCTGGTGGTGAGGAGCTCGACGAGCCGCCACAGCATGATCGCCAGGAAGACCCCGCCGATCAGACCGAGCCGGACGAACGCCTCACGGTCGAGCCGCCCCTGACCGACCACCCCGTAGAAGCCGACGGAGAACACCGGCGGGACAAGCCACTTGAGCTGAACGAGCAACAGCCGCTTGTCGAGCCGCCGCCACGCCCCCCATCCCGAGTCGTGGGCCATCACGTTCCCCGTACCGCCCTCGACAGCGCCCCTCATGCCGCACCGTCCCCCTCGGCGGCCTGAGCCGCGGCGGCGAGTCGGGCCGCGAGCTCCTCGGCCCGCGCGCGCCCGAGGCCGTGCACGCGCACGGGCCCGGCGGCGGAGGCCGTGGTGACGACGAGGGTGGACAGGCCGAGCAGCTGCTGGAGCGGGCCGCGCGCGGTGTCGACGGTCTGGATCCGGGCCATCGGCGCGATGCGCACGAGCCGCCAGAGCGAACCGGAGACGGTGTACACCGCCTCCCCCGTGGCCTCCCAGCGGTGCACGCGATAGCGCCACCGCGGCACGACCACCACGAAGGCGGCCGCCAGCAGCACCAGCCCCGCACCGACACCACCGATGACGCCGGCCGACAGCGACAACCACCACCACAGCCCGGCCGACGCCCCCGCCGCACAGGCGAGTCCACCGAGGGAGACGAGGGCGGCCTGCAGGGTCCACCAGGTCACGGCCCGCCGGTCCACGGCATGCGCCGGCGGACGTAGCCCGTACTCGATCGTCTTCCCCTGCATCTGCGCCCGGCCCCTCGCCATTCCCGAATTCCCGCGTGGTCACGCCCCGTACGGAGCTGCGGCCATCCTGTTCCGGCGACGGCCCCCGGCGCTGCCCTCCAAGGTCGCGATCGCACCCGACGAAAGCGCGGCCGACCACTACTTTCGTCGGTGTGATTCCCTGACCTCCATGAGCATCACAGTCACCACCTGGTCCCTGGAGCAGACGTCCCCCACGGATCTGCTCCCCGCCGCCGCGCCCGAGGGCGATGTGCGGATCGTGCGGGCCGAGGTGCCCTCGCCGGAATTCAGCCGCTTTCTGTACGCCTCCGTGGGCGGTGACATCCGGTGGACGGACCGGCTCGGGTGGACGTACGCGCAGTGGACCGAGGTGATCGGGCGGCCGGGTGCCGAGACCTGGGTCGCGTACGACCGCGGGACCCCGGCCGGATACGTGGAGCTGGACGCGCAGGAGGACGGCGTCGTCGAGATCGTCTACTTCGGGCTCGTCCCGGCGTTCCGGGGGCGCCGCATCGGCGGGTACCTGCTCGCGTACGGCGCCCGGCGGGCCTGGGACCTCGCCGAGCGGTGGCCGGAGCGGACGCCGACCAAGCGCGTGTGGCTGCACACCTGCAGCGAGGACGGTGAGCACGCGATGGACAACTATCTGCGCCGTGGCTTCAAGCTCTTCGACACCAAGGTCGAGCAGGAGCCGGACGTGGCCGCTCCGGGGCCGTGGCCGGGCGCCTGACCAGCACGGTGTACGGACCGCGCGCACGGTGCGCGGCCCTGGTGTGACCGACGACACCCTTGTCCACGATCTGGGACAAGGGTGTCCACATTTTGGATAATGGTGGACTGGGCCGAAAGTCCCGTGACACGCTTCCGTCATGTCTGCAGCTGGAATTGCCTTGGTGAGTCGACGCCACGTCGACCTCGGCCGCATGTCCAGCGCCATCTGTCCGGCCTGCTGATCGACTCAGCCCCGCCGCACTTCTCGCTCGATTCTTTACACCCCACTGCAACACTGCCACTGCGCACCGCCGCGCCTCCTGCGCGAAGTGTGCAGGTCAGAGATGTCTCCGCCCGCCCGTGAAGGACGTACCGCCATGGCCCCCACCCCAGAAAAGCCCACGAGCGCCGCGCCCCGCCGCAAGGTGAGCCGTCACCGCGGCGAGGGGCAGTGGGCCGTCGGGCACTTCACTCCGCTCAACGGCAACGAGCAGTTCAAGAAGGACGACGACGGTCTCAATGTGCGGACACGCATTGAGACGATCTACTCGAAGCGCGGCTTCGACTCCATCGACCCGAACGACCTCCGTGGGCGGATGCGGTGGTGGGGGCTCTACACCCAGCGCAAGCCCGGGATCGACGGCGGCAAGACCGCGATCCTGGAGCCGGAGGAGCTGGACGACGAGTACTTCATGCTGCGCGTGCGGGTCGACGGCGGCCGGCTCACCACCGAGCAGCTCCGCGTCATCGGCGAGATCTCGCAGGAGTTCGCGCGCGGCACCGCCGACATCACCGACCGGCAGAACATCCAGTACCACTGGATCCGCGTCGAGGACGTGCCGGAGATCTGGCGACGCCTTGAAGCCGTGGGGCTCTCCACCACCGAGGCATGCGGTGACACGCCCCGCGTCATCCTCGGTTCGCCCGTCGCCGGGATCGCCGAGGACGAGATCATCGACGGCACGCCCGCCCTGGAGGAGATCCAGCGGCGCATCGTCGGCAACCCCGAATTCTCCAACCTGCCGCGGAAGTTCAAGTCCGCCATCTCCGGTTCGCCGCTGCTCGACGTGGCGCACGAGATCAACGACATCGCCTTCGTGGGGGTCCAGCACCCCGAGCACGGGCCCGGCTTCGACGTCTGGGTCGGCGGCGGGCTCTCCACCAATCCCAAGATCGGGCAGCGGCTCGGCGCCTGGGTCCCGCTGGACGAGGTCCCGGACGTCTACGAAGGCGTCATCTCGATCTTCCGTGACTACGGCTACCGGCGCCTGCGCACCCGGGCCCGCCTGAAGTTCCTGCTCGCCGACTGGGGCGCGGAGAAGTTCCGCCAGGTCCTGGAGGACGAGTACCTGAAGCGGAAGCTCGTCGACGGGCCCGCCCCCGACCAGCCGGTGGAGCGCTGGCGCGACCACGTCGGGGTGCACCGGCAGCAGGACGGCCGGTTCTACGTCGGGTTCGCGCCGCGCGTCGGCCGGGTCGACGGCGCCACGCTCACGAAGATCGCCGAGGTCGCCGCCGCGCACGGCTCGGGCCGGCTGCGGACCACCGCCGAGCAGAAGATGATCGTGCTCGATGTGGAGGAGGAGCAGATCGAGTCGCTCGTCTCGGGGCTCGAGGCGCTCGACCTGAAGGTGAACCCCTCGCCGTTCCGGCGCGGCACCATGGCCTGCACCGGCATCGAGTTCTGCAAGCTCGCCATCGTCGAGACGAAGGCGCGCGGCGCCTCGCTCATCGATGAACTGGAGCGCCGCCTGCCGGAGTTCGACGAGCCGCTCACCATCAACCTCAACGGCTGCCCGAACGCCTGCGCCCGCATCCAGGTCGCGGACATCGGCCTCAAGGGCCAGCTCATGCTCGACAAGAACGGCGAGCAGGTCGAGGGCTACCAGGTGCACCTCGGCGGCGCGCTCGGCCTGGAGGCCGGGTTCGGCCGCAAGGTCCGCGGCCTGAAGGTCACCGCGGCCGAGCTGCCCGACTACGTGGAGCGGGTCCTGACGCGCTTCCAGGCGGAGCGCGAGGACGGCGAGCGGTTCGCCGCCTGGGCCGCGCGCGCCTCCGAGGAGGCCCTCTCATGAGCGAGCGTGCCGCCCCCTTCCACTGCCCCTACTGCGGGGACGAGGACCTGCGCCCGAACGAGACCGGGCACGGCGCCTGGGAATGCGCGGCGTGCAATCGGGCCTTCCAGCTGAAGTTCCTCGGGCTGCTGTCCCGGGGCCTTCAGCACACCAGCGGTGGAGGGGAAGAGATATGACGACGACTCAGAGCCAAGAGCAGCGCACGGACGACGAGTTGAAGGCGCTCGCCGAGCAGGCGGGCCGCGAGCTGGAGGACGCCTCCGCGCTGGAGATCCTCCAGTGGGCGGCCGGCACGTTCGGTCCGCGCTTCTGCGTGACCTCCTCGATGGAGGACGCGGTCGTCGCCCATCTCGCCTCGCGGGCCCTGCCCGGCGTGGACGTCGTGTTCCTCGACACCGGCTACCACTTCCCGGAGACCATCGGCACCCGCGACGCCGTCGAGGCCGTGATGGACGTCAACGTCATCACCCTCACCCCGCGCCGGACGGTGGCCGAGCAGGACGCCGAGTACGGCCCGAAGCTGCACGACCGCGACCCCGACCTGTGCTGCAAGCTGCGCAAGGTGCAGCCCCTGGAGGACGGCCTCAAGGGCTACGCCGCCTGGGCCACCGGACTGCGCCGCGACGAGTCCCCGACCCGGGCGAACACCCCCGTCGTCGGCTGGGACGAGAAGCGCCGGAAGGTGAAGGTCTCCCCCATCGCCCGCTGGACGCAGGACGACGTGGACGCCTACGTCACCGAGCACGGCGTGCTGACCAACCCGCTCCTGATGGACGGCTACGGCTCCGTGGGCTGCGCCCCCTGCACCCGCCGCCTCCTGGAGGGCGAGGACGCGCGGGCCGGCCGCTGGGCCGGGAACGCCAAGACCGAGTGCGGGATCCACGGATGACCGCGCCCCGGACCCAGCAGGCACAGACCCAGCAGGCACAGACCCAGGAGAACCACGTGACGACCGGAGCCACCGTCTGGCTCACCGGCCTGCCCAGCGCGGGCAAGACCACCATCGCGTACGAGCTGGCGGGCACCCTGCGCGCCGGGGGCCACCGCGTCGAGGTGCTCGACGGCGACGAGATCCGCGAGTTCCTCTCGGCGGGCCTCGGCTTCAGCCGCGAGGACCGGCACACCAATGTGCAGCGCATCGGCTTCGTCGCCGAACTCCTCGCCCGCAACGGCGTGTTGGCGCTGGTCCCGGTGATCGCGCCGTTCGCAGACAGCCGCGAGGCGGTACGCAAGCGCCACCAGGCGAACGGCACCGCGTACGTCGAGGTGCACGTCGCGACGCCGGTCGAGGTGTGCTCCGTACGCGATGTGAAGGGTCTGTACGCCAAGCAGGCCGCGGGCGAGCTCTCCGGGCTCACCGGGGTCGACGACCCCTACGAGGCACCCGAGTCGCCCGATCTGCGCATCGAGTCCCAGGACCAGACCGTGCAGGAGTCCGCGGCCGCGCTGCGCGCGCTGCTCATAGAGAGGGGTCTGGCCCGATGACCACGACCGTCAACTCCCTTGCCGAGGGCACCGATTCGCCGTACGCCCTCAGCCACCTGGACGCTCTGGAGTCCGAGGCGGTGCACATCTTCCGTGAGGTGGCGGGCGAGTTCGAGCGGCCGGTGATCCTCTTCTCCGGCGGCAAGGACTCGATCGTCATGCTGCACCTGGCGCTGAAGGCGTTCGCCCCCGCGGCGATCCCCTTCTCGCTCCTCCACGTCGACACGGGGCACAACTTCCCCGAGGTCCTCGAGTACCGGGACCGCACGGTCGCCCGGCACGGCCTGCGCCTGCACGTCGCGTCCGTGCAAGACTACATCGACCGCGGTGTGCTCAAGGAGCGCCCCGACGGCACCCGCAACCCCCTGCAGACCCTCCCCCTCACGGAGAAGATCCAGGCGGAGAAGTTCGACGCGGTCTTCGGCGGCGGGCGGCGCGACGAGGAGAAGGCCCGCGCCAAGGAGCGGGTGTTCTCGCTGCGGGACGAGTTCTCGCAGTGGGACCCGCGCCGCCAGCGCCCCGAGCTGTGGCAGCTCTACAACGGCCGGCACGCCCCCGGCGAGCACGTCCGTGTCTTCCCGCTGTCCAACTGGACCGAGCTGGACGTGTGGCAGTACATCGCCCGCGAGTCCATCGAGCTGCCGGAGATCTACTTCGCGCACGAGCGGGACGTGTTCAGCCGCTCGGGCATGTGGCTGACCGCCGGCGAGTGGGGCGGCCCCAAGGACACCGAGCCCGTCGAGCAGCGCCTGGTGCGCTACCGCACCGTCGGCGACATGTCCTGCACGGGCGCCGTCGACTCGGACGCCACCACGCTGGACGCCGTCATCGCCGAGATCGCCGCGTCCCGGCTGACCGAGCGGGGCGCCACCCGCGCCGACGACAAGATGTCCGAGGCCGCGATGGAAGACCGCAAGCGCGAGGGGTACTTCTAACCATGAGCAACCACAGCACCGCCGAGCCGGGCGCCGAGCCGTTGTCGGTCGAGCAGCTCTCGGCCACCACCCTGCTGCGCTTCGCGACCGCCGGGTCCGTCGACGACGGCAAGTCCACCCTCGTGGGCCGCCTGCTGCACGACTCCAAGTCGGTCCTGACCGACCAGCTGGAGGCCGTCGAGCACGCCTCGCGCAGCCGCGGCGCCGAGGGCCCCGACCTGGCGCTGCTCACCGACGGCCTGCGGGCCGAGCGCGAGCAGGGCATCACCATCGACGTGGCCTACCGCTACTTCGCCACCGCGCGCCGCCGCTTCATCCTGGCCGACACCCCGGGCCATGTGCAGTACACCCGCAACATGGTCACCGGCGCCTCGACCGCCGACCTGGCCGTGGTCCTGGTCGACGCCCGCAACGGCGTCATCGAGCAGACCCGCCGGCACGCGGCCGTAGCCGCCCTGCTGCGCGTCCCGCACGTGGTCCTGGCCGTCAACAAGATGGACCTCGTCGCGTACGAGGAGGCGGTCTTCGCGAAGATCGCCGAGGAATTCACCGCGTACGCCGGCGAGTTGGGCGTCCCGGAGATCACCGCCATCCCGATCTCGGCGCTCGCGGGCGACAACGTGGTGGAGCCGTCCTCGAACATGGACTGGTACGGCGGCCCCACCGTCCTGGAGCACCTGGAGACGGTCCCGGTCAGCCACGACCTCACCTCCTGCCACGCGCGCCTGCCCGTGCAGTACGTGATCCGGCCGCAGACCGCCGAACACCCCGACTACCGCGGCTACGCGGGCCAGATCGCCGCGGGCACCTTCCGCGTGGGCGAGTCGGTGACCGTGCTCCCGTCCGGCCGCACGTCGAAGATCTCCGGCATCGACCTCCTGGGCGAGCCGGTCGACGTGGCCTGGACCCCGCAGTCGGTGACGCTCCTCCTGGAGGACGACATCGACATCTCGCGCGGCGACCTGATCGTGCCGAGCGGCGACACCCCGCCCACCACGCAGGACGTCGAGGCGACGGTCTGCCACGTCGCGGACACCGCCCTCACGGTCGGCCAGCGGGTGCTGCTCAAGCACACCACGCGGACGGTCAAGGCGATCGTCAAGGAGATCCCCTCGCGCCTCACCCTCGACGACCTCTCGCAGCACCCGGACCCGGGGCAGCTGGTCGCCAACGACATCGGCCGGGTGAAGGTCCGCACGGCGGAGCCGCTGGCCCTGGACGCCTACGCGGACTCGCGGCGTACGGGTTCCTTCCTGCTGATCGACCCGTCCGACGGCACGACGCTCGCGGCGGGCATGGCGGGCGACTCCTTCGCCGCGCCCGCGGCCGAGGCCGCGGCCGACTCGGCTGCGGACGACGAGGGTTGGGACTTCTGACCATGACCTGCGTCGACTTCTTCTCGACCTTCGCGAAGGAGGGCGGCCGCATCGGCAGCGGTGCCCTCGGCAGCGGGCAGGGCGGGGTGGCGCGATGTGCGCGCTGACGTACGCGCACCGCTTGCGCGCCCACGGACGTCGTGCACGACCCGCACGTCCCGCACGTCCCGCACGTCCCGCACGTCCCGCACGTCCCGTACGACGAAGACCTGCCGACCTCCCGGCGCCGCCCTGACGGCGGACCCGCCGGGCCTCTGAGAGGAACACCTCCGTGCGACCACGCACCCGCCTCACCGCTCTCGCCGCTCTGCCGCTGTTCGCCCTTGCGCTCGGCGCTTGCGGGTACGGCTCGGAGGCCGACGACAAGACGGAGGCCGTCGCCAAGGGCGACCCGATCGACGACGTGAAGGACATCAGGGTCGGCTACTTCCCGAACCTGACGCACGGCACCGCTCTGGTCGGCCTGCGCCAGGGCATCCTGCAGAAGGAACTGAACGGCACGAAGATCCAGCCGGCCACCTTCAACGCGGGCCCCTCCGAGATCGAGGCGCTGACGTCCGACTCGATCGACATCGGCTTCATCGGCCCCTCGCCCTCCATCAACGGCTACGTCCAGTCCAAGGGCAAGGGCCTGCGGATCATCGGCGGCGCCGCGTCCGGCGGCGTGAAGTTCGTCGTCAACCCCGACAAGATCAAGTCGGTCGCCGATGTCAAGGGCAAGAAGATCGCCACCCCGCAGCTGGGCAACACCCAGGACGTGGCCTTCCTCAACTGGATCGCGGAGAAGGGCTGGAAGGTCGACGCGCAGAGCGGCGCGGGCGACGTGTCCGTCGTGCGCACCGACAACAAGGTCACCCCGGACGCCTACAAGTCCGGCTCCATCGACGGCGCCTGGGTGCCGGAGCCGACCGCGTCGAAGCTGGTCTCCGAGGGCGCCAAGGTGCTGCTCGACGAGAAGGACCTGTGGCCGGACAAGAAGTTCGTGATCACGAACATCATCGTGTCCCAGAAGTTCCTCAAGGAGCACCCGAAGGTCGTCGAGGCGTTCCTGCGCGGCACGGTGAAGACCAACAAGTGGATCAAGTCCCACCCGGACGAGGCCAAGAAGGCCGCCAACGCCCAGCTGGAGCAGGAGTCCGGGAAGGCGCTGCCCGCCAAGGTGATCGACCCGGCGTGGAAGTCCATCGACTTCACCGACGACCCGCTCGCCACGACGCTCGACCTGGAGGCGGACCACGCGGTCAAGGCGGGCCTCCTGAAGAAGCCCGACCTCAAGGGCATCTACGACCTCGAGCCGCTGAACAAGGTCCTCGTCAGCGAGGCACAGCCGGGCGTCGACGACGCCGGTCTCGGCGTCAAGTAGCCCCGGATCACGCCCAGTTCATCGCTCCCAGGAGGTGACGACCATGACGACCATGACGACCACCACGCTCGCCGAAGGCGGCACGGCCACGGACACCGTCGCGGCGACCGAGTACGCCGCGCGCATAGAGCATGTCTCGAAGTCCTTCGCCGGGCGCGCGGGTTCGCAGCTCGTCCTCGACGACATCACCCTCGATGTCGCGCACGGCGAGTTCGTCACGCTCCTGGGGGCTTCGGGGTGCGGCAAGTCGACCCTGCTCAATCTGACCGCCGGGCTCGACAAGCCCACCTCGGGCAGCATCAGCACCGACGGCCGCCCGGCCCTGATGTTCCAGGAGCACGCCCTCTTCCCCTGGCTGACGGCGGGCAAGAACATCGAACTCGCCCTGAAGCTGCGGGGCTTGGCCTCCAAGGCCGAGCGCCGCGAGAAGGCCGAGGAACTCCTCGAACTCGTCCGCCTCAAGGGCGCGCACGGCAAGCGCATCCACGAGCTGTCCGGCGGCATGCGCCAGCGTGTGGCGATGGCCCGCGCCCTCGCCCAGGAGAGCAGGCTGCTCCTGATGGACGAGCCGTTCGCCGCGCTCGACGCCATCACGCGGGACGTCCTGCACGACGAACTGACCCGCATCTGGCGGGAGACGAACGTCTCCGTCCTCTTCGTGACGCACAACGTCCGCGAGGCCGTGCGTCTGGCGCAGCGCGTGGTCCTGCTGTCCTCCCGGCCCGGCCGGGTCGCCCACGAGTGGCAGGTGGACATCGACCAGCCGCGCCGCATCGAGGACCCCGCCGTGGCGGAGCTGTCCGTCGAGATCACCGAACAACTCCGTGGGGAGATCCGCCGCCATGGCAAGCACTGAGACAACGACGGCGGACGCCCCGGCCGAGCCCGCCGGGACGCAGCACGACCTGGCCGGTCTCGAAGCGGGCCTCGACGCGCTGGAGACCACCCAGAGCGGGCGCGTCCCGCTGCGGGAGAAGCTGGTCAAGAAGGCTCTGCCGCCCCTGACGGCCATCGTCGTGGTGCTCGCGGTGTGGCAGGGGCTGCTCACCTTCGACATCGTCACCGACCCGGCCAAGCTGCCCTCGCCGTCAGCGGTGTGGGCGGAGGCCGAGGACGCCTGGTACAAGGGCACCCTGCTCGGCTACATCGAGACCAGCGTCTCGCGCGGCCTCGTCGGCTTCCTGCTCGCCCTCGCCATCGGCACGCCCCTGGGCCTGATCGTGGCGCGCGTGCGCTTCATCCGCACCGCGATCGGCCCCACGCTCTCCGGCCTGCAGTCACTGCCCTCGGTGGCGTGGGTGGCGCCCGCCGTGATGTGGGTGGGCCTCAACGGCTCGATGATGTACCTGGTCATCCTGCTCGGCGCCGTCCCCTCGATCGCCAACGGCCTGGTGGCGGGCGTCGACCAGGTGCCACCGCTGTATCTGCGGGCGGGCCAGACCATGGGCGCCAAGGGCCTGAGCGGGGCCCGGCACATCCTTCTGCCCGCCGCCCTGCCCGGCTATCTGGCGGGTCTGAAGCAGGGCTGGGCGTTCTCGTGGCGCTCCCTGATGGCGGCGGAGATCATCGCGTACATCCCCGGCATGGGCCAGGGTCTCGGCCAGCTCCTGGAGAACGGGCGCACCAACAGCAGCATGGCCCAGGTCTTCCTCGGCATCCTGCTGATCCTGATCGTCGGCATCGTGATCGACCTGCTGATCTTCAGCCCGCTGGAGCGCCGCGTGCTGCGCAGCCGCGGCCTCCTGGTGAAGAGCTGATCCCCATGTACGCCACGGTCCGCCCCGCCCGCCCGGTCCACCCGGTCCTCCTCGTCGTCGCCCACGGCAGCCGCGACCCGCGGCACGCCGCGACCGTGCACGCCCTCGTGCGCGAGGTGCGGGCGCGGCGGCCGGAGCTGCGCGTGGAGACGGGGTTCCTGGACTTCAACGCCCCTTCTGTTCCTCGGGTGTTGGAGTCCCTGGAGGCCGACGGCGTACGGGAGGTGGTGGCGCTGCCGCTCCTGCTCACCCGCGCCTTCCACGCCAAGGCCGACATCCCGGCCGTACTGCGCGAGGCGGGTGCGCGTCTGCCCCGGCTGCGCATCCGGCAGGCCGAGGTCCTCGGCCCCTCGCCGCTGCTCCTCGACGCGCTGGAGCGACGGCTGTACGAGGCGGGCCTCACGCCCGCCGACAAGAGCTCGACCGGGGTCGTCCTGGCCTCGGCGGGCTCCAGTGACCCGGAGGCGATCGCAGTGATCGCTGAAATCGCGCGGGAGTGGCGGCACACCGGTTGGTGCGCCGTGCGGCCTGCGTTCGCCTCCGCATCTCTTCCCCGCACGGAGGACGCGGTGGCCGAGCTGCGCGCCCTCGGGGTGCGCCAAGTGGCCGTCGCGCCCTATGTGCTGGCCCCCGGCTTTCTGCCGGACCGGATCGCGCGGGGCGCGGAGACCGCCGGCGCCGATGTCCTCGCGCAGGCGCTCGGCCCCGCGCCCGAGGTGGCCCGACTGGTCGTTCAGAGATACACGGAGGTGCGCCGCGTGCACCGCTTGGCGGTCAGCGCCTGAATGCAGAGAATCCCCGCCGCAGGCCGTATTGGCCTGCGGCGGGGATCCCTTTACCTCTGCCCTTTTCGGTGCGGCAGGGAATTACCTACTTCGCCTTGAAGATCTGGCCGCCGCTGACCTTGCTGTTGCACTTGGACGTGCCCACCCACGTGCCACTGGACTTGCGCCCCTTGTAAGCGCCGAGGCAGAGCTTGCTCTTGACGTTCTGCGGGTTGAAGTACGCACCCGGGTTGGTGCTCACGTACTGCCACTTCTGGGACGCGGAGCTGTTGCACTTGGTGACGTGCGACAGCCAGCCGACCTTGCCCATCCGCTCGGTCTTGGCGCCGTCGAGGCACAGCTTGGTGTTGGTGGCCGGGTGCAGCTTGGCGACCGCCCTGCCCTTGTACTTGGCGAAGTCGATGCGCCAGAGCTGGTACACACCGCCGGTGCAGCCGCGGACCCGCTCGCGCTTGCCCTTCTTGGTGCTGGCCTTCGCCTGCACGCTCAGGCAGATGTTCTTGCCGTGCTGGAACTTGAGCGAGCGCCAGGAACCGGCCGCGTGCGCCTCACCGGCGCTCACGGCACCGGCGGCGAGGCAGAGAGAAGCCGTGGAAGCGAGCACGGCGAAACGCTTTCTTGCTGCCATGAGGAATACCCCCGTCTGTTCAGTTTTCTTGACGGGGAGAGAATACACAGCAAGATCGTTTCAAAACAGGGAAGTTCAAGGAAGTTCGAGGACGTTCACGGAATTGCACCTTCCCTACACAGTTATGTGAGGCGGACAGTTATGTGAGGCGGGGTTCCCGCACCGCCCCCCAGCCTCTAACTTGTGGCCCCATGACCACTGTGACCGCCGCCGTGGCGGACTCCCGGGCCCTGTGGCTGCGCGCCGAACCGCCGCACGCCGTCGTCTACTTCGAAGAAGAGTGCCGCGCCCTGAGCCGGGCGCTCGGGCTCAAGGGTTTCTGGATGGGGTACTTCGCGGCCCGCACGGCGCCCCTCGGCGCGGTGGGCCCCGGCGCGGCCACGGCGGCGCTCGGCGTGTTCGCGCCGGGCATGGTCGCGCGGGCCCTGCCGTCGGCGTGGGAGCTCGCCCCGCCGGGGCGGGTCGTCGAGGAACGCGCGGCCCGCACCGCCCGGGCCCTGCGCTCCCTGGCGCCCGACGCCGAGCGGATCGCCGCCGAGGTGAACCCGGCGCTCACCACCGCCGTCGCCGAGGCCCCGCCGCTCGGACGCCCCCTCTTCGCCGCCAACCGCGACCTCTGCGCCGCCCTGCAAGGAGCCGATCCGGTCCAGGAATTGTGGCAACTGCTCACCTGCGTACGGGAGTTCAGGGGCGACGCCCATCTCGCCGTGCTCGCCGACCGGGGTCTTGACGGCTGCGAGGCGCTGGTCCTGGCGGCGGCGACCGGGCGGGTGGGGGCCGGCTCCATCAGGCAGGACCGGGGGTGGAGCGAGGACGAGTGGGAGGAGGCGGTGGACCGGCTGCGCGCGCGGGGGCTCATCGCGGGCGGGGCCGGCGGCGGCGCGGGCGTCCGGGTCACCGACCAGGGGCTCACCGAACGGGAGTTGATCGAGGACGCCACGGACCGGCTCGCGGCCCGCCTCCTCGACCCGCTCACCGAGAAGGAGACGCACGCGCTCCTCTCCGGCCTCGAACCGCTGTCACGCTCCGTACGGGACTCCGGAGTGCTGCCGTTCCCCAATCCGATGGGACTGCCCAAGTGCCAGTGCGGCGGCGCCGGTTGACGGGCCGTCAGCGGCAGAGCTCGTCCCCCAGCCCCGTCCGCCCGTACCGCACACTCCGCCCCGACCGCACCCTGCTCAGCAGCCCCGCGTCGTAGAGGACCGCCAGGTGCTGGCTCACCGCCCCGGGAGTGACCCCGAGCCGGTGGGCCAGCTCCGTCGTGGAGGCGGGTTCGGCGAGGAGCAGGAGCAGACGGGCCCGGGGTGCGCCGAGGAGGCGGTCGAGGGCGTGGCCGGTGACGGGCGGGGGGTCCTCGGAGATCGCGGCCCGGCCCCGTGCGGGGTAGATGAGGAGCGGCGGGCGCTCCGGGTCGATGGCCGTCTGGGCGCCGCGCGCGAACATCGTCGGCGCGAGCACCATGCCGCGCCCGGCGAGATGGATGTCCGCGTCGGCCCAGGGGTGCAGGACGTCCACGCGGCTGAGGCAGAGCGCGTCCCCGCTCCACGAAAGGCGGCGGTCGAGCCCCGCGAACAGCTCCCCCGCCCCGTGCTCCGCCAACACCCGGCCGCGGTGGGCGAGATCGGCCTCCAGGAGAGACTGCGCCCGGGGCCACCAGTCGGGGGCGAGGCAGCTGTCCCAGTACGTGGTGAGGGCCTCGGAGATCCGCTCCAGGAGCCGGTCGGGGTGCGCGAGGTCCCGCCGTACGACGGCCGGAACCGCGGCCGGTGAACCGTAGGCGGCGGCGAATTCGGGTTCCACGAGGTCCAGCGATGTGTCTCTGAGGCGGGCCAGGTCGGCCGTGAAGGTGAGGCGGGCGCGGTCGGGGCGCGGTGTCAGGAAGTCCGGTACCCACAGCCGCGGTGAGACGAGCGCGGAGAGCAGCTCCGTGTCCTGGCGCTCATAGGCGGGGCGCAGCCTGCGCAGCCACGGCCGGTGGTGCGGGTAGCGGGCCGGGTCCCGCCAGGCGCGCAGCGAGAACACGGCCTCCTGGAGCGGCGAGTACGCGAAGGACGTACTGGCGAGGTCGTCCACGCCGAAGCGGAACTCGATCATCCCCCCCCCGACCCCTCCCCCACCCGGCTCCCGGCTCCCGGCTCCCGGCTCCCGGCTCCCGGCTCAGCCCCGGTTTAGTCAGACACTAAATCAATGCCTCCCGCGCACTCACCCGGGTTGGCTGTGTTCATGACCACGACAGCGGGAGACACCGCCCAAGAGAGCCCAGTTCAGCCCAGGTCGCCCGGCTCCGTGCCGGTGGTGCGCCGACTCGCCCTCATGACCTTCCTCAACGCCTTCGGCAACGGCCTCTTCTTCCCGCTGGGCGTCCTGTACTTCACCCGCATCGTCGGGCTCGACGCCACGTCCGTCGGGCTCGGCATGACCGTGGCCGGAGTCGTCGGGGTAGCTGCGGGCGTACCGGCCGGGCGGGCGGCGGACCGCTGGGGCAGCAGGCGGGTGGGTTCGCTGCTGTGGGCCGGCTGCGGAGTGGCCACGACGGCGTACATCTTCGTGGCCTCGTACACGACGTTCCTGGTCTCCGTGATCTGCGTGACCGGCCTGCTGCAGGCAGGCCGGGGCGTCCTCGGCGCGATCTACGCGGACGTGCTGCCGAGCGCCAACCGCACCGAGGCGCGCGGCTTTCTGCGCATGATCACCAACGTGGCCATGGGCCTGGGCGGCGCCTGCGGTGCCATCGCGCTCCAACTCGACACGAGGGGCGCCTATGTGACGGTCATCCTCATCAACGTGCTGTCCTTCGCCGCACCCGCCCTGATGATCCGCACCCTGCCGGTGGCCGCGCACCGCCGCGACCTGGCGGCCGACGCGGGAGCGGACGCCGTCACCGGCACCACCGCGGAGGCGGCCAACCGGTGGCGGGCCGTACGGGACCTGCCGTACCTCGGGGTGACCTGCCTGTACGCGGTGCTCGTCATGCAGTACACGCTCCTCGAAGTGGGCCTGCCCCTGTGGATCCTGGAGCGCACCGACGCGCCCCGCTGGACCGCCGCCCTGCTCCTCATCGTCAACTGTGTCCTGGTGGCGCTGCTCCAGGTGCGGGCCAGCCGCGCGGCGGCCACCGTGCCGGCGGCGGTGCGGGCGATGCGCAGGTCCGGGCTGCTGCTCGCGGTGTCCTGCGCGGCCTTCGCCCTCACCCAGGGGCTGGATCCGGTGGGGGCGGTGGCCGTCCTGGTGGTGGGCGCCGTGATCCAGGTGGTCTCGGAGGTCCTGATGGCGGCGGGCGGCTGGACCCTCGGCTATGAACTCGCGGACGCCCGCGCCCACGGCGTCTACCAGGGCGTGTTCAACTCCGGCCAGGCGGTCGGCATGATGGCGGGCCCCGCCCTGGTGACGCTCACGGCGGTGCGGCACGGCGCGGTCGGCTGGGCCGTGCTCGCGGTGCTCTTCACCGCGGCGGGACTCGCGGTGCGCCCGACGGTGCGGTGGGCGCAGCGGGACGGGGCCTGGCGGGGCGAGACGGCCGCCTGACGACGAGGCCCGGCGGAGCGGGACCGCCGCCTGGCGACGAGGCTCGGCGGAGCGGGGCCGCCGCCCGCCCCCGCGACCTGCGATCTCCGCAGGCAACTGCCCCCGGAACCTGCGAGGGCAATGGCCGCCCCAAACCGGTTGCCGCCGTGCGCGGCGCGGGCCTAACGTGCCGCGAATGACTCCGGAACTGCGCTCCGAGCGCCTCCATCTGTCCCCCTATGTCGCCGCCGACCAGGAGGACTTCGTCGCGCTCTTCCAGGACGAGGCCGTGGGGCGCTGGTTCGGGGACGGCATGCAGAGCGCGGCCGAGGACCGCGCCCTGTTCGGCCGGATATTCACGCTCATATACGCCGAGGAGCGCTTCCCCGTGTGGGCGGTGCGGCACGAGGGCCGGTACATCGGGCACGCCGAGGTGAAGCCGTCGCCGGAGCGCTGGCTCGACGGCCACGAGATCGTCTACGGGCTGCACCGCTCCAGCTGGGGCCGTGGCCTCGGCACCGAACTGGCGCGCCTGCTCACCTCGTACGGGCATGACACGCTCGGCCTGGACGAGGTGCACGCGACCGTGGACTCCGAGAACGCCACCTCGATCACGCTCCTGAAGCGGCTCGGCTACACCCAGGGCCGCGAGGTGCCGGAGGAGAACGGCCGGGTCACGCTCCTGCTCACCTCGCGGCGGCCGCACGACGACGAGGCGGCCGGCTGAGTCAGCTGAAGTCGAGGCCCCCGGTCCGGGTCCGCTTCAGCTCGAAGAAGTCCGGGTGGTTCGCCAGGACCCGGAAGCTGTCGAAGAGTTCCGCGGCCTTCTCGCCGCGCGGGATCGCCCGCAGGACGGGGCCGAACCACACGGTCCCGTCCACGTGGATGGTGGGCGTGCCCACATAGCCGTCCGCATCCGGGTCCTTGCCCGCGTCGTGGCTGCGGCGCAGCGCCTCGTCGTACGCGGAGTCGTCCGCGGCGGCGGCCAGCTCGGCGGGGAGCCCCGTCTCGGCGAGCGCCTCGGTGACGGCCCTCCCGAAGTCGTGCTCGTAGGTCTCCTTCTGCCCGTGGATGCGGTTGCCGAGCGCGGTGTAGAGGCCGCGCTGCACCTCGGGCCCGTGCTTCTCGGCGGCGGCCGCCACGACCCGCACGACGCCGAGCGACCGGTCCACCAGGTCCCGGTACCAGTCGGGCAGTTCATTGCCCTCGTTGTGCAGGTACAAGCTCATGACGTGGAAGTTCAGGTCCAGGTCGCGGGCCTTCTCGACCTCCAGGATCCAGCGGGACGTGATCCAGGCGAAGGGGCAGGCGGGGTCGAAGTAGAAGTCGATGCGGGTGGCGCCGTTGGGGCCGGTCGTGGTGTCCGTCGTCATGTCATCGACCCTATCCAGCAAGTGGCGCAGCGGCGTGGGCCACTGCGCCAGCGTGCCGCTGGGCCATTTCAGGCCCCGGGATCCGTGTCCGCCACCGGCTCCGCGCGCTCCACCAGCTCCGTGAGCTCCGCCACCGTCATGGACCCGGCCGGCCTGCGCTCCCGCGCGAAAGCGTTGGCGACCTCCTGGAGGGCGTCGTTGACCGGCGTCGCCACCCCGTGCAGCCGCCCGAGGAGCGCGATCTCTCCGTTGAGGTAGTCGGACTCGATGGTGCCGGTGCCGCGGGTGAGGCTCTGCCAGGAGGAGCCGCCGCCGCGCTCGGAGCCGTCGAAGGGGTCGAAGCGGACCTCGGCGCGGGCCTCCTGCTGCTCCGCGTCGCCCGCCACCTCGATCCCGGCCGCCGCGAGGACCGCCTCGCCCTCCGCGCGGGCACGGGCGAAGAGCGCGCGGCCCGCGTCGTCCTTGATGGTGCCGGTGGCCGCCTCGATGGCGTTGGCGAGGTTGGAGAGGAGCTTCCCGTACTTCCAGCGCAGCACGTCCGGCACGACAGGCGCGAGGAACTTGGCGCTCTCCAGGTCGGCGGCGATCTGCGCGGCCGTCCCGTCGGTGCCGTGCGGGTAGCGCCCGAGGTGCAGCATCCCGGTGTAGGGGCCATTGGGGGCCGCGACCGCGCCGGGCTCCACGTGACTCGCGGGGAGGTAGACGCACATCGCGTACACCCGGCGGAAGCGGCGCAGCGCCATCCGCTCGCTCTCCACGCCGTTCTGCGCGCAGACCAGCGGCAGGCGCTGCCCGGCCGTGCCGCCCCCGGCGACCGGGCGGCCGCTCCACGCGTCCAGGGCGGCCGTGCTGTCCTGGGTCTTCACGGCCAGGAACAGCACGTCGTCGGCGCGCAGTTCACCCAGCTCGGCCGGGCCCGTGACGACGGGCAGCCGGTGCGTCCTGGTGCCCTCGGTGGTGGTGAGCCGCAGCCCCTCGTCCCGCAGCGCGTCGTGGTGGGCGCCCCGGGCGACGAGCACCACCTCGTGGCCGAACTCGGCGAGACGGCCGCCCACGGTGCCGCCGATCGCCCCTGCTCCGATGATGATGTAGCGCATGAGGTGCAGCCTCGCACACGCGCTGAGCACCCGCGTCAGGCGCCCTCGGTGTACGGGGTCCCCTGGTGGAACCAGAGCAGCCAGCGGCCGTCCTCGGCGCGGCGCCACAGCGAACTGCGGTGTGCGAGGCGGCCGTTGTGGTTGGTGTCGAAGGTCAGGTGGACGAGGTCGTCGGCGAGCTGTGCGCCCTGCATGCGGGAGGTCGTGGTGGGGCTGACCCGGGTGTCCGCGCGCGAGGTCAGGGCCTTGATCACCGATTCCCGGTCCCAGCGCGTCCCGGAGACCCCGAACTCGCTGAACTCCGGGTGCAGACAGGCCCCGAGCAGCTCGGGGGAGGCGCGCACCTCGGGGTCGAGGAGGTGCAGTTCGCGTTCGATGGCGGCCTCGACGGCCTGGGTGCGGTCGATCCTGGGCGAGTCAGTCATGGGTGAGCTCCACGAGCTTGACGACGGTGTTCCAGTTGCGCGAGGTGGCGATGAGGCCCTTGGTCAGGGCCGGCCGGGCGAGGGCCTCGCCGAGCTTGGAGCGGCCGAGCCCGTCGGGCGCGTAGAGGTAGAGCGCGCGGTCGCCGAGGCGGAACTCCTCGGGCAGGAAGGCGGGTTGGTCGACGGCGGCGAAGCGGGCCTCCTCGACCGGCGCCGAGAAGTAGGTGACGTGCAGCTGCTTGCCCTCCAGTTCGGCGGCCGGGAAGGGGCAGGCGTCGGCGACGGCCTTCAGATACGCGGCGTCGCGTACCAGGACGTCCACGGCGAAGCCGAACTCCTTCTCGATGGCCTCGCTGACCCGGGCCGCGAGGACGTCCTCGCTCGCCTCCGCGCTCGCGAAGGTGGCGTTGCCGCTCTGCAGATACGTTCGTGCGTCGGCGCACCCCAGGTCGGTGAGCAGCGTGCGCAGTCGGGCCATCGGGACCTTCCGGTGGCCGCTCACGTTGATGCCGCGCAGCAGCGCCGCGTATCTCTTGATCGCCTTCGTCGCCATGCGCACACGATAGAGCGGCCGCCGTGCCCCGTGGGGGTGGGCACGACGGCCGCGGCGTGAGGGGGCCGCGCGCACGCGGCCCCTGCTCGTGTTACTCGCCGACCTTCAGGAGCTTGTTCGGGGTGCCCTCGGACGGGTTGGAGATCTTGTCCGGGGTGGCACCGTCGGTGAGCGCCTTGGCGACCGCGTCCGGCTTGGCGTCGGGGTTGGCGCCCAGGTAGACGGCGGCGGCGCCGACGACGTGCGGGGTGGCCATCGACGTGCCGGAGATGGTGTTGGTGGCGTCGTCGCCGGTGTTCCAGTCGGAGGTGATGTCCGAGCCGGGGGCGTAGATGTCCACCACGGAGCCGTAGTTGGAGAAGTCCGACTGCTCGTCGTCCTTGGTGGAGGAGGCGACCGTGATGGCCTCCTTCACGCGGGCCGGGGAGCCCTGGGACGCGTCGGCCGACTCGTTGCCCGCGGCGACCGCGAAGGTCACGCCGGACTCGATGGACTTCTTGACGGCCGCGTCCAGGGCCTCGTCGGCGCCGCCGCCGAGGCTCATGTTGGCGACCGAGGGGCCCTTGTGGTTCTTGGTGACCCAGTCGATGCCCGCGACGACCTGCTCGGTGGTGCCGGAGCCCTGGCCGTCGAGCACCTTGACCGCCACGACCTTGGCCTTCTTGGCGACGCCGTGCGCGTCACCGGCGATGGTGCCGGCGACGTGCGTGCCGTGGCCGTTGTCGTCCTCGGCCTTGTCGCTGTTGTCGATGGCGTTGAAGCCGTAGGACGCGCGGCCGCCGAAGTCCTTGTGGCTGATGCGGACACCGGTGTCGATGACGTACGCGGTCGCGCCCTCACCCGCGCCGTCCGGGTACGTGTACTTCTTGTCGCCCTTGGTGTCCGCCTGGTCGATGCGGTCCAGGCCCCACGACGGCGGGTTGTCCTGGGTGGCGTCGATGCTGAACTTCTTCGACTGGACGACCTTGCCGACGGCCGGGTCGGCGGCGAGCTGCTTGGCCTCGGTCTCGCTCAGGCCCTTGGCGGAGAAGCCGTTGACCGCGGAGGAGTAGTTGCGGCTGAGCGAGCCGCCGTACTCCTTGGCGAGGTCTTCCTTGGCGCCCTTGTCGGTCTTCTCGTCGAGCATGACGATGTAGTTGCCCGCGACGGCGCCCTTGGCGTCCAGGCCGTAGACCTTGCCCTCGGCCGGGGCCGAGGCGCCCGCGAACGGACCCGCGAAGACGGTGACGCCCACGGCGGTGGCAGCGGTGGCTATGCCGGCGGCGAGCTTCATCGAACGTGCGCGCTTGTGAGATGCCATGAAGAGGGGTCTCCTCGTGGTGTGTTGTGGGGGGATGTGGGGGGTGTTGTGCGGACGCAGCAAGCTTCACCGCGTCAGGCCCGAAGCTCCGGAAGATCTACGGGCGTTGAGACGAAACCCTGTCCGATTGACACGCGCAGATCAATACCTACACACACCTGTGACTTGTTCAACAAGGTTTCGCAATAACAAATCGGGCCCCGTTTGCCACATGGGACATTCCTCGCCACCCCTCCTCCGGAGCCCTTTGGAGGATCGCCCCAACTCGCTTTAGGTGTAAGGGGCTTGGACCGCTCGCCTCAGGGTCACGGCCCCCTCCAGGGATGAGATCGCGCCACCCCGGTTCACCGGACAGCACGACGAGGAGCACCCCGCCCCCGCCCTAGCTTCGGGGCCATGGGGAATGTCATGGGCAAGGCACACCGCGATACGCGGGACACCCGGGATACGCGGGTACGGGGGTTCGCCGCGCGGGCCGGGGGCTGGAGCGCCCGGCACCGCTGGGCGGCCGTGGGAATCTGGGTGCTGTTCGTCGTCCTGGCGATGGGGCTCGGCTCGGCCGCGGGCCGGGTCGACGCGGACGACGACGGCGGGCTCAAGGGAGAGACGAGCCAGGCATCGCGGATCGTCGACGACGCGGGGCTCAAGGAGCCCGCGGGCGAGACCGTATTGATTCAGGCCAAGGGCCAACTCACCGCCACGGCACCGGAGTTCCGGGCGGCCGTCGCCGACGTGATGGAAGCGGTGGACGCCACCGGCAAGGTCGCCTCCGTGACCTCGCCGTACCAGAGCGGCAGCGTCTCCAAGGACGGCCGCAGCGCCCTCGTCCGCTTCGACGTGCGCGGCGACGCCGACACGGCGGGCGACCGGGTCGAGCCGGTCCTCAAGGCCGTGGACGGCGTGGAGAAGAAGCACACGGAGCAGGGGCTGCGGATCGAGGAGATCGGCGGCGCCTCCATGCAGAAGACGTTCGACGACGCCTTCGGCAGCGACTTCCAGCGGGCCGAGTACTCGGCCGTACCCGTCGCGTTCGGCATCCTGCTGATCGCGTTCGGTGCGCTCGTCGCGGCGCTGCTCCCGGTGGCCCTCGCGGTCACCGCGATCATGGCGACGATGGGCCTGATGGGCGTGGTCAGCCACCTCCAGCCGATGAGCGAGACCGCCAACTCCGTGATGCTGCTGGTGGGTCTGGCCGTCGGCGTCGACTACTGCCTCTTCTATTTGCGCCGCGAGCGCGAGGAGCGCGCCAAGGGCCGCGACCCGCAGGCCGCGCTGCGCATCGCGGCGGCCACCAGCGGACGCGCCGTGGTCGTCTCCGGCGTCACGGTGTGCGTGGCCATGGCGGGCATGCTCTTCACCGGCATCACCGACTTCGTGGCGATGGGACTGGCCTCGCTGATGGTGGTCGCGGTGGCCATGGTCGGCTCGGTGACCGTGCTGCCCGCGCTGCTCTCGCTGCTCGGCGAGCGGGTCGAGAAGGGGCGGCTCCCGTTCCTGCGGCGGCGCGCGCAGGGCGCCCCGAGCGAGAGCAGGCTGTGGCGGGCGGTCGTCGGCGGCGTCCTCAAGCGCCCCGCCGTCTCCGTGGCCGTGGCGGCGGGCGTCCTCGCGGCGATCGCGCTGCCCGCGCTCGGCATGAAGACCCAACAGCTCACCCTGGACCAGGAGTTCGGCGATTCGCTGCCGATCGTGGCGACGTACGACCGGGTCAACGAGGCGTTCCCGGGCGGCACGGAACCGGCCGAGGTCGTCGTCAGGGCGAAGGACATCGACTCCCCCGAGATGAAGCGGGCCATCGCCGACTTCCGTACCCAGGCGGTGAGTTCGGGCGCGACCCGCGGTCCCGTCGACGTGACCGTGCACACGGCGGAGAACGTCGCGACCCTCTCGGTGCCCCTGGTCGGCGGCTCCGACCAGGGCAAGGCGGAGAAGAGCCTCGATCTCCTGCGGGACGAGGTGCGCCCGGCGACCCTCGGCAAGGTCGACGGGGCCGAGGCGCCCGTGACCGGGCAGGTCGCCGGGTCGAAGGACTTCAACGACCAACTGAGCTCGGCGGTGCCACCGGTCTTCGCCTTCGTCGTCGCGTTCGCCTTCCTGCTGATGCTGCTCTCGTTCCGCTCGCTGACCATCGCGCTCACCTCGATCGTGCTCAACCTGCTCTCGGTGGGCGCCGCTTACGGGATCCTGGTCATCGTCTTCCAGCACGGCTGGGGCGCCTCGCTGGTCGGCGCGGAGGGCGTGGGCGCGATCATCGCGTGGCTGCCGCTGTTCCTCTTCGTGATCCTCTTCGGGCTCTCCATGGACTACCACGTGTTCGTGGTGTCCCGGATCCGGGAGGCGCGTCTGCAGGGCCGTACGACGAAGGACGCGATCACGCACGGCGTCGTCACCACGGCGGGCGTGGTGACGAGCGCCGCCGTCATCATGGTCGCGGTCTTCGCCATCTTCGGGACCCTGTCCATGCAGTCCATGAAGCAGATGGGCGTGGGCCTCGCGGCGGCGGTCCTCATCGACGCGACGGTGATCCGCGGGGTGCTGCTGCCCGCCGTGATGGCGCTCCTCGGCGAGCGGAACTGGTATCTGCCGCGCTGGCTGCGGAAGTTGCCGGACCTGACGCACGACGAGACCGGGCCGGCAGAGATCGCTCCCCAAAGGGGCGCGGGGAACCGCGCGACCAGCCCCCACCGGCCCGCGGAGGACGAACTCCCGTCCCCGCGGAGCGTCTAGGGGCGGCTATTGGGGGCGTGCCACCCGAAGCAGGAGGGCATGCAGCGTCTCCCGTTCCCGAGCGGTGAGCGGCGAGGTCAGCTCATCGGTCACCCGATGGCTGGCCTCGTCGCTGTCGCGCAGATACGCCCGCCCCTTGTCGGTGAGGACGACGACGCGGGCGCGCCGGTCGGTGGGGGCCGGGCGGCGCTCCACGAAGGCGAGCTTCTCCAGGTCGTCCACGAGCCCGACGATCGCGCTCGGGTCGTAGCCGAGCGCGGTGCTCAACTCCCGCTGCGGGGCGCCCTCGACGGTGGCGAGGTAGCGCAGCAGCGCGTAGTGGCGCAGGCGCAGGCCGGACTCCTGGAGGGCGGCGTTGAAGAGCTGCCCGGAGCGCAGGCCGAGCCGGTAGAGGAGGTAGCCGGTGTCGGCGTGCAGCGCGCGCATCCACGGCTCGTCGGCGTCGACCGGTTCAGGGGTGTGGCGTGACGTCATGGTCCAAGGATGCCTCAAAATCCATTACGACGACAATCATTGACGTGAACAATAATCTGTCTTAGCTTCCTTTCGCAGATCGACCCGGCACGGGGCGTGACCACGCCGCCGCCGTGAACTCCGGGTATGCCGCGGCCTGTTGCGCCGCCTGTCGAAGGGAAACCCGTGCTCGACCTCACCGGAAAAGCCGCCGTCGTCACCGGCTCCGGCCGGGGCCTCGGCCTCGCCTACGCCCATGCGCTCGCCGCGCACGGCGCCTCGGTCGTCGTCAACGACGTCGACGAGGACGCCGCCGAAGCCGCCGCCGCGTCCATCACCGAGGCGGGCGGCACGGCCGTCGCCGAGGTGGTCCCGGTCGGCACGGCCGAGGCCGCCGACCGCCTGGTGGCGCGCGCGGTGGACGCCTTCGGGCGGCTCGACACGCTGGTCACCAACGCGGGCATCCTGCGCGACAAGGTCCTGTGGAAGATGACCGACGACGACTTCGACGCCGTCGTCACCACCCACCTCAAGGGCACCTTCACCTGCGCCCGCGCCGCCGCCGTCCGCATGCGCGAGCAGGGCGAGGGCGGCAGCCTGATCCTGGTGGGCTCGCCCGCGGGCCAGCGCGGCAACTTCGGGCAGACCAACTACGCGGCGGCCAAGGCGGGCATCGCCGCCATGGCCCGCACCTGGTCGATGGAGCTGGCGCGGGCCCGTGTCACCGTCAACGCGATCGTGCCGGTCGCCGCCACCGCGATGACCGAGACGATCCCGGCGTTCGCCCCCTACGTCGAGGCCCTGCGCAGCGGCGAGCCGCTCCCGTCCTTCCTGCGCAAGGGCGAGGGCTTCGGCACCCCCGAGGACTGCGCGGCCCTCGTGCCCTTCCTCGCCTCGGCCGCCGCCCGCGACATCACCGGCCAGTGCGTCGGCATCGGCGGCGACCGGCTCACGCTCTGGTCGCACCCGCAGGAGGTCAACACGGCCTACGCGGACGGGGGTTGGCACCCCGAGACGATCGCCGAGGCATGGCACTCCAGCGTGGGCAGCGCGCCCCAGTCGGTCGGCATCCCCGCGCCGAGGGTCCCGGCCGCGTGAGCGCCGCCGCCATGGACGTGAGCCGTCTGACCGCGATCGACGTCCACACCCACGCCGAGGTCTCGTCCCAGGGCGCCGCCTCCCTCTCCGCCGAGCTCGACGCCGCCTCCAGCTCGTACTTCAAGGTCGAGGGCCGCGACCGGAGGCCCACGCTGCCCGAGATCGCCACGTACTACCGGGAGCGGCGCATGGCCGCCGTCGTCTTCACCGTCGACGCCGAGTCGGCCACCGGCACCGAGCCCGTCCCTAACGAGGAGGTCGCCGAGGCCGCCGCCGCCCACCCGGACGTGCTCATCCCGTTCGCCTCCATCGACCCGTTCCGGGGCCGGGCGGGGGTGAAGCAGGCGCGCCGGCTGGTCGAGGAGTACGGGGTGCGGGGCTTCAAGTTCCACCCGAGCATCCAGGGCTTCTTCCCCAACGACCGTGCCGTGGCCTACCAGTTGTACGAGGTGATCGAGGAGACCGGCGCCATCGCCCTCTTCCACACCGGCCAGACCGGCATCGGCGCGGGCGTGCCCGGGGGCGGCGGGATCCGCCTGAAGTACTCCAACCCCCTGCACGTCGACGACGTCGCCGCCGACTTCCCGCACCTGAGGATCATCCTCGCGCACCCGTCCTTCCCCTGGCAGGACGAGGCCCTCGCCGTCGCCACGCACAAGCCGGGCGTGCACATCGACCTCTCCGGCTGGTCGCCCAAGTACTTCCCGCCGCAGCTCGTCCAGTACGCAAACACGCTGCTCAAGGACAAGGTCCTCTTCGGCTCCGACTACCCGGTCCTCACGCCCGACCGCTGGCTGGCCGACTTCGAGAAGCTGCAGATCAAGGACGAGGTCCGCCCCAAGATCCTCAAGGAGAACGCCGCCCGGCTCCTCGGGCTCGCCTGAAAGGGGGAACTCCCATGCGCAACGAGGGAATCGGCTCCTGGCCCGCCCGCCGGGCCCGCAGAACCCCCCACCACCCCGCCCTCCACCACGAGGGCGCCACCACCTCGTACGCCGAACTCCACACCCGCACCGCCCAACTGGCCCGCGCCCTGCGGGAGTCGGGCGTGCGGCGCGGCGACCGGATCGCCTATCTCGGCCCCAACCACCCGGCCTTCCTGGAGACGTTCTTCGCGGCGGGCACCCTCGGCGCGGTCTTCGTGCCGCTCAACACCCGCCTGGCCGTCCCCGAACTCGCCCACCAGCTCACCGACTCCGGCGCGGGCACCCTCGTCCACGCCCCCGCGCACGCGGAGACGGCCGAGACCCTGCGCGGGGCCGCGCCCACCCTCCGTAATGTCGTCGAAGTCGGTCCGGACTACGAGGAGTTGATCGCCTCCGGAAGCAGCGAGGCGCTCGACGAAGCCGTCACCGGCGACGACATCTGCCTCATCATGTACACCTCGGGCACCACGGGCCGCCCCAAGGGCGCGATGCTCACCCACGCCAACCTCACCTGGAACGCCCTCAACGTCCTCGTCGACGCCGACCTCACCGCCACCGCCACCGCCCTCGTGACGGCCCCCCTCTTCCACACGGCGGGCCTGAACATGCTGACCCTGCCGGTCCTCCTCAAGGGCGGCACCTGCGTCCTCGTCGAGTCCTTCGACCCGGCCGCGGCCCTCGCCCTCGTCGAACGCCACCGCGTCACCGCGATGTTCGGCGTCCCGACGATGTACGAGCAGATGGCCCGTCAACCCCGCTGGTCCAGCGCCGACTTGAGCACCCTGACCGTCCTCATGTGCGGTGGCGCCCCCGTCCCCCAGCCCCTCATCGCCACCTACGCGGAGCGCGGCCTCGCCTTCCAGCAGGGCTACGGCATGACCGAGGCCGCGCCCGGCGTGCTCTACCTCGACGCCGCGCACGCCGTCGGCAAGGCGGGCTCGGCCGGGGTCCCGCACTTCTTCACCGACGTGCGGGTGGTGCGGCCCGACCTCACCGGGACGGACACCGGCGAGGTGGGCGAGATCCTGGTGCGCGGGCCCCATGTCATGCCCGGCTACTGGGGGTTGCCGCAGGAGAGCGCGGCCGTGTTCGCCAACGGCTGGCTGCGCACGGGCGACGCCGCGCACCGGGACGCCGACGGGTACGTCACCATCGCCGACCGCCTCAAGGACATGATCATCTCCGGCGGCGAGAACATCTACCCGGCCGAGGTCGAGAGCGCCCTGCTCACCCACCCCGACGTCGTGGAGTGCGCCGTCATCGGCGTGCCCGACGAGAAGTGGGGCGAGGTGCCGCGCGCCGTGGTCGTCACGCGCGCGGGCACGGCCCCCGACCCGGAGGAACTGCTCGCCTCGCTCGCGGGCCGCCTCGCCAAGTACAAGATCCCGAAATCCGTGGCGATCGCCGCCGAACTGCCGCGCACCGCCTCCGGAAAGCTCCTCAAGCCCGCGCTGCGCCGCCGCTACGGCCACCCCAACCACCCCTAGGAGTACGCGAGATGAGCACCACCACGACCACCGTCGACGGCCTCGACGAGCTCAAGAAGCTGGCCGGCGCCGACCTCGGCGCGAGCGCCTGGACCGAGGTCACCCAGGAACGGATCGACACCTTCGCCGACGCCACCGGCGACCACCAGTGGATCCACACGGACCCCGAGCGCGCGGCGTCCGGCCCCTTCGGCGCCCCCATCGCCCACGGCTATCTCACGCTCTCCCTCTTCATCCCCCTGTTCACCGAGCTCCTCGACGTCCGGGGCGTCACCACGAAGGTCAACTACGGCCTGGACAAGGTGCGTTTCCCCGCCCCGGTGCCGGCCGGCTCGCGCATCCGGCTGGTCGGCCGCCTCGCCACCGTCGACGAGGTGCCGGGCGGCGTGCAGATCGCCGTGGACGGCACCGTCGAGATCGAGGGCGCCGCCAAGCCCGCCTGCGTGCTGCGCAGCCTCTCCCGCTTCTACCAGTAGCCCCCACCCACCAGCCGCCCTCAGGAGCCCGCCATGCCCGTCGCCCAACCCGCGCACGGCACCCGGCAGTTGCGCAGAGTCGCCCTCTCCGGCCTGCTCGGCACCGCGGTGGAGTTCTACGACTTCCTGGTGTACGGAACGGTCGCCGCCCTCGTCTTCGGCGACCTGTTCTTCCCCGAGGCCGACCCCGCCGTCGGCACCGTCGCGGCCTTCGGCACCTTCGCCGCCGGCTATGCCGCCCGGCCCCTCGGCGGCATCCTCTTCGGACACTTCGGCGACCGGCTCGGACGCAAGTCGATGATGCTCCTGACGATGGTCCTGATGGGCACGGGCAGCTTCCTCATCGGCCTGCTCCCGACGTACGACGCCATCGGCGTCTGGGCGCCCGTCCTGCTCGTCCTGCTGCGCGTGGTGCAGGGCGTCGCGATCGGCGGCGAGTGGGGCGGCGCGACCCTGATGGTCGCCGAGCACGCGGGCGACCGGCCGCGCGGCCTGTGGACCAGCTTCACGCAGCTGGGCGCGCCGCTCGGGACGGTCCTGTCGACGGCCGTCGTCACCCTCGTGTCGACGCTGCCCGACGACCAGTTCCGGGCGTGGGGATGGCGCGTTCCCTTCCTCCTCAGCCTGGTACTGCTGGCCGCCGGGCTCTACATCCGCCTGAAGGTGGCCGAGAGCCCCCTGTTCACGGCCGAGAAGAACCGCCGACGGGACGCCCCGCGGCTCCCCCTGCTCGACGTGCTGCGCACGCCCCGCACCGTGCTGCTCGCCGCCTGCGTCGGCATCGGCCCGTTCACGGCCCAGTCCCTGATGACCACCTTCATGATCTCGTACGCCGTCGACTCCGGATACGCGCGGCCGCAGGTCCTGACCGGCGTGACCGTGGCCTCCTGCACGGCGCTGCTCGTGATGCCGCTCGCCAGCGCGCTCTCCGACCGGGTCGGGCGCCGCCCCGTGGTCCTCACGGGCGCGCTGCTCTCGGCGGTGACGGCCTTCCCGGTCTTCGCCCTCGCCGACTCCGGCCGCCCGGGCCTCCTCGTCCTGGCCTGTGTGCTCGGGCACGGCATCGCCCAGTCCACGATGTACGGGCCGCTGGGCGCCCTGCTCACCGAGATGTTCGGCACCCGGGTCCGCTACACCGGCGCCTCGCTCGGCTACCAGACGGCGACGCTGCTCGGCGCCGGGTTCTCCCCGCTCATCGCCGGCTCCCTGCTCGCCTCGTACGACTCCAGCACCCCCGTCGCCCTCCTGCTCACCGCCGGGGCCGCCGTCACGGCGCTCACCGTCTGGCGGCTGCGGGAGACGAGCGGCGCCACGCTCGGCGACGCCCCCGTCGACGTCCGCCCCACGGAAGGAGCACACCCCTGATGCGTACGACATCCCTGGCAGCATCCCCCCGCGTACGGCGCGCCAGAGGCACCGCAGCGGCCCTCGCCGCCCTCGTGTCGATGGCCGCCGGGGCAGCCCCAACTGCCCGTGCGGACACCGCTGTTGGCCACTTCGAGGGCACCCTGCCCTCCGGCGCCGCGTACGCCGTCGACGCCCCGGAGCACTGGAACGGCACGGTGCTCCTGTTCAGCCACGGCTACCGGCCCGCGGGCTCCCCGAACCCGGCGCAGACCGCCCCCGACGACGCCGCCAGGAAGCTGCTCCTGAAGGAGGGGTACGCGCTGGTCGGCTCCTCGTACGCCACCACCGGCTGGGCCGTCGAGCAGGCGGTGCCCGATCAGCTCGGCGCCCTGGACGCGTTCACCGCCAGGGTGGGCGCGGCCCGGCGCACCCTCGCCTGGGGCCAGTCGTACGGCGGCCTGGTCACCACGGCGCTCGCCGAGCGGCACGCGGACCGCATCGACGGCTCGCTCTCGATGTGCGGCCTGGTCCACGGCGGCGTCGCCAACTGGAACTCCACGCTCGACCCGGTCTTCGCCCTGCGCACGCTCCTGGCACCGCACTCCGGCATCCGGCTCACCGGATTCCGGGGCCAGTCGGAGGCCGCGGCGAACGCACGGAAGCTGAGCGCGGCGCTCACCGGGGCCCAGTCGACCCCCACGGGCCGCGCCCGCATCGCCCTCGCCGCGGCCCTGCACGCCGTCCCCGGCTGGAACGACCCGAAGCAGCCGCGCCCGGCCCCCGGCGACCACGCGGCCCAACAGGCCAACCAGTACGCGGCGTTGACCGGCCTGGTGCAGGCACCCGCGTTCTCCTGGCGCCAGGAGGCCGAGGCGCGGGCCGGCGGCTCCATGTCCTGGAACACCGGCGTGGACTACTCGGCGATCCTCGCCCGCTCCTCCCAGTACGAGGAGGTCAAGGCCCTCTACAAGGCGGCGGGCCACTCCCTGGAGGCCGACCTGGACACCCTCGCCGCGGCACCGCGCCTCAAGGCCGACCGGGGCGCCCTCGCCTACATGAAGCGCAACATCGCCTTCACCGGCCGCCTCACCAAGCCCCAACTGAACATCCACACCACGGGCGACGCCCTCGTCCCGGTCCGCGCCGAGAGCGCCTACCGGTCCACGGTCACCAGGGCCGGACGCGGCGCCCTGTTCCGCCAGGCGTACGTGGGGAACGCGGGCCACTGCACCTTCAGCCCCGCCGAGGAGCTCGCCGCCGTCCATGTCACCGAGCGGCGGATCGCGACGGGCCGCTGGGGAGACACGTCCCCGGCGGCCCTCGACGCGGAGGCGCGGCGCGCGGACCCGACGACGGCCGCGCGCTACGAGCCCTTCCGTCCGGGCCCGTACCCGCGGCCGTACGACCTGGCCTCGCCGCCCCGCCCGCCTAGGCAGCGGTGACGACCTGCTCCTCCCGCTCCTGCTGCTCCTTCTCGAAGGAGTCGATGGTCCGCGTGAAGTCCCGCGTCGACAGCAACAGCTTGTAGACGATGGCGAGTTCGAAGACGAGGAGCAGCGCGCCGGACACGATCGTCGCGGGCAGCACCGCGTCGAAGAGCGGGCCGATGATGAAGACGCCCATCTGGAACTCGATGCCGCTCACCAGGTGCGCGCGGATGCGGTGGCGCAGCAGGAAGGAGCGGGCCCGCAGGTACGCGGGGAACTTGCGCCGGAACTCCTGGTGCAGGTCGATGACCTGGGCCTTGGGCTTGCCGCTCGCACCCTGGGGGGCCGCGTCGGGCACGGCGCTCCCGGTCCCCTCCGCGCTGTCGGCCGCGGCGTCGGCCGTCGCCTGGGCCTGGGCCTGCGCCTGGGCCTGGTCCTGCGCCTTCTGGAGGTCCTGCTCCACATCGGCCTCGGGGTTGTCCCGCAGCAGGTCCTCCATGAAGGCGAGCTCCGCCTCGTTCTGGGCGCGGCGGGCCGCCCTCATGCGGGCCTTGATCTGCTTCCGCATGGAGTGCCGGATCTTGAAGATCTCCAGCGAGTTGATGTAGCGCAGCGTGTCGAGCCCGACGACGGCGAGCGCGAGCCAGATGTAGAGGGTGTCGCCGGTGCGCTCGTACTGGCCGCCCATCAGCGCGACCCCGCACACCATCACGCGGATCCGGTCGAAGACGAAGTCCAGCCAGGCGCCGAACACCGAGCCGGTGCCGGTGAGCCGGGCGACCTTGCCGTCCATGCAGTCGAGGATGAAGCTCAGGTGGTAGATGACGGCGCCGAGGACCAGCCACTTCCAGTCGCCGAACGCGAAGCAGGCCGCGGAGCCGAGCCCGAGCAGGAACGCACCCCAGGTGATCTGGTTCGGAGTGATCCTCGTCCGCATCGCGGTCAGCCGCACGAGCGGCGTGGCGACCGGGTCGACGAGCAGCACGGTCCACCACGCGTCCCGCTTCTTCTGGGTGATGCGGCGCACCTCATCGAGGGGCGGTATGTCCTGTCGCATGGCTGCACGCATGGGTCAACTTCCTGGCGTTCGACTGAAGTTCACCTCACGCTAAGAAGTGATTCGTGCAAGGAACAAGAAGCCGACCGTGCAACCTTTGAGCAGGGGTAAGGGTCCAACGGGGCAGATGAGTCAATGGCGATTCCAGGATGAGCCCGCGTTACCTGAGCGTTATGGAGCGACCGGGCCGTTATCCAATCACCACGCAATCCCCTCCGGGAGCACCACAACCGTCCCGCCCCCGGAGGACACGCCCCCCGTCTCACACTCGCTGATGCGCCGCGAGCTCCGCCTCGATCAGATCGGCGGCCCGCCGCGTGCCGCCCTCCGCCGCCATGTCCCGCTGGATCTCCGCGAGCCTCCGGGCGACCTCCGGGTCGTCGACGAGCGCGAGCACCGCCTCCCGCAGCGCCTCCGCCGTGGCCTCCTCCATCGGCAGATGGCGGGCGACGCCGAGGCCCTGCAGCATGTCGGCGTTGCCGAACTGGTCCACGGCCTGCGGCACCGCCACCATCGGCGTCGCGGTGGCGAGCCCTTCCTGGCTGCCGCCCGCCCCGGCGTGCGTGATGAAGGCGTCGGCCTTCTTCAGGACCGCCAACTGCGGTACCCACTGGCGCACTTCGACGTTCGCGGGGATCTCCCCGAGGTCGTCCGCCGCGACGTGCTTGCCGACCTGGAGCACCACGTGCCACCCGGGCAGCTCCCCGAACGCCCGGATGCACGCCCGGTAGAAGTCGGGCTGCTTGGTGAAGGACGAGCCGAGCGAGACCAGCAGCACCTTCTCCGCTCCGGCGGGCCGCTCCCAGTCGCCCTGCGCCGCCCGGTCGCCCTGGCAGGCGCCGACGAAGGTGTGCACGCTCTCGTCGACCCGGTCGGCCTGCGGCTGGAGGGCCTTGGGGATCAGCACGAGGGAGCGCGGCGGCCGCCCCACGAAGGGGTCGGGGTGCTGGTCGACCCCGTTCTCCGTCAGCCAGCCGGTGAAGCGCTCGTAGTACGCCTTGCCGCGCTCGCTCTCCTTGAGCTCCGCGTACATCGGCTCGGCGACCTCCTCCTCGTACCCCTCCCAGGCCACGAGGTTGGGCGAGAGTGAGATCTCGCGGACGCCCCAGCGGCGGGCGAGCACCCGGGCCGGATAGGAGGTGATGTCGTGCAGGACGAGGTCGGGCTCGTCGCCCTCGTACGCCTTCGCCAGCTGGGGCAGGGCGTGGACGGCGTCGGCGAGGAACGGCTCGATGTTGTCGATCAGTTCGGTGCCCCACGCCTCGGGGTCGTCGTCCGGGCCCGGCAGGGTGGTGGTGTAGAGGACGGGCTCGGCCCCGGTCTCGGCGACCTTCTCCTCGAAGAGGTGCGGGATCGCGTACGTGACGCGGTGGCCGCGCGCGACGAGCTCACGGATCACTTCGAGGCTGGGGTTCACATGGCCGTGGGCGGCGATGGAGAACATGGCGACATGGGCACGCGGGCGACTGGTCATGCCGCCACCCTAAGCGAGACGATACGTCTCGTGCAACCAGTCTTCCGGCTGCGCGCCCCCGCCCGTCCCCCTACTCGATCTCGTCCGCCGACTCCCCCGCCGCCTGGTTGTAGCGGAGCAGATACTCGGCGAACCGCTCCAGGTCCGGCCCGCCCCAGTCGGCGAGCCGCTCCCGGAAGGCGACCCGGCGCGCGGCGGTGACCTGGCCCAGGACCTCGATGCCGCGCCCGGTGAGGTGCAGCACGTGCACCCGGTGGTCGGTCGGGTCGAGCCGCCGCTCCACCAGGCCGGCCTTCTCCAGGGCGCCGACCTGTCTGCTGATCGTCGACTTGTCGAGGGTGTAGTGCGCGGCGAGATCCGTGGCCCGGCAGCCGCCCTGGTACTCGAGGTGGCTGAGCAGCGTGAAGGACACGAGCGAGAGCTCGGGGTGCATCCGCGCGGCGGTGGCGCGGGCCCGCCGGGCGAACGCCGTCATCTCCCGCTGAATGATCTCGATGGACTCGTCGCGTTCGGCCACGATTTCTCCCTTCCGGCCAATGGTTGTACAGTACAACATCGCCGTAGAGTTGTATAAGCCAACCATCTGGAAGTGATCCCCGCCATGTCCGAGCGGCCTGCCCCTGCCCCTACCGCACCCGCCCACGCGCTGCGCGGTCCCCTGCGCCACGTGCTCCTCCATCTGGTCACGCCGCTGCTGATGTGCCTCGGCATGGGCCTGGCCTACATGGGGGCGTTCGTGACGCCGGAGCCCCATGAGCTGCCGATCGCCGTCGTCGGCTCGGGCCAGCAGACCCAGGTGCTCGCGCAGACCGTCAAGGACCAGGCGGGCGACGCCCTCGACGTGCGCACGGTGGGCTCGCGCGCCGCCGCCGTCGACGCCCTCAAGTCCCAGTCGATATCCGGCGCCTATCTGCCCGGCAAGAAGGCGCCCGAGCTGATCGTGGCGTCCGCGGGCTCCGACATGAGCGCGCTCGCCGTCGAGAAGCTCTTCACGCCGGTCGCCGCCGAGCAGGGCGTGCCGCTGAAGATCACCAACGTGGCGCCCCCGGTCGACGACGACCCCACCGGCCAGGGCCTGTTCTTCCTCCTGGTCGCGGTGAGCATCGGCTCGTACGCCTCGGTCGCGGTCCTCGGCGCGGCGGGCGGCGCGCTGCGGATGCGGGCCCGCGCGGGCCTGGCCGTCGGGGTCTCCTTCGTGGTCAGCCTCATCGGCGCCGCGCTCGCCGGGCCCGTCTTCCACCTGGTGCACCAGGGCCTGTGGGGCGTGTGGGGCATGGCCTGGCTCTACTCGGCGGGCATCCTGCTGATCGGCGTCGGCCTGCACCCGTTCCTGAAGCGCTGGACCACGCTCGCCATGATGGTGCTCTTCGTGATGCTCAACTTCACGTCGTCCGGCGGCCTGTTCCGCCCCGAGCTCCAGAACGGCTTCTTCGGCTCCCTGCACGCCTTCTGGAACGGCGCGGGCTTCGTCGAGGGCATGCGCACCCACGTGTACTTCGGCGGCCACGGCCTCGCCCCGCATGTGTGGACGCTGGTCGCGTGGCTGGCCGTCGGCGCCCTGCTGACGACGGTGGCGGGGCTGGTGGAGCGCCGGGGCCGGGTCACGGAGAGCGCGGCCACCACTCCGGCCCACAGCCACAAGCGGCTGCCCGTGGAGGCGGCTTCGGGGGCCGAGGCGGAAGTCGAGGAGGAGATGGAGGAGTCGGTCGCCGTGTGACGTCGGCCGCTCCTTCTCGTACGGAGACGGGGCCCCGCACCACGGTGGTGCGGGGCCCCGGCTCCGTACCGCCGTCCCGTCATCTCTGATAGCGCGCGAGCACCAAGTTGCCGTCCTTCACCAGGCGGGTGCGCAGCTCGTCCAGGCCGATCGCGCCGCTGTAGTACTCCTGGAGCGCGGGCGTCGCGATCTTGTCCTTCCACTCCGCGTAGCCGCGCACCGACTGCGCGGGGGCCGGGCGAAGGTCGGCCGCGAGGGCCGTGCCCGTCGCCCAGTCGTCCTTGGCGGTGTGCAGGGCCGGGTCCTTCAGGGCCTCCTTGCCCGTCGGGAGCATCCAGTCGCCGCGGGCGAGGCGGACCATGTTCTTCGGCTGGAGGAAGAAGTCGATGAACTCGGCCGCCTCCTTCTTGTGGTCGCTGTCCTCGGCGACCGAGAGCGTCTGCGGGCTGACGCCCTGGGCGAGCCCCTCCGATCCCGCCGGGGCGGGCAGCACCTGCCAGTCGAAGCCCTTGGGGGCCTGCTGGACGATCTGCTGGCGGTAGGAGAAGCCGAGCGGCACCATCGCGTACTTGCCGCCGAAGAAGCCCGGCAGGGTGTCCGAGCCGCCCATGCCGAGCGTCGTGCTCGACGCGCTCTTGTCGGTGTTGACCTGGTCGTGGATGGTGCGCGGCACCGCCTCGTCCTGCGCGTCGAAGCGGATCTCCACCTTGCCGTCCGCGCCCCGGTGGAACATCTGGCCGCCCGTGGAGAGGCTCAGGTTGAGCGTCGCGGAGACCGGCTCCTTGAGCGGCCAGGCCACCCCGTACTTCCCCTTGCCGCCGCTCAGTTGCTTGCTGATCTCACGGAACTCGTCCCAGGACCACGGCTTCTCCGGCGTCGGGATGCGCACCCCGGACTCCTTGAGCCACTTCGCGTTGGCGATGAGGACGCGCGGCTCCTGGAGGAACGGGACGCCGTACACGCCGTCACCGCCGTCCTTCCTGGGGAACGTCGTGGTGTCCCAACTCCGCCCGGGGATGTCGGACTTGAGGCGCTCGGGGAGCAGCGTGCGCAGATCCGCGAGGTAGCCGCCGTAGGCGAAGTCCGCGAGGTCGTCCGAGGCGTCGTGGATGATGTCCGGCGCCTCGCCGCCCTCGAAGGAGGTGAGCAGCTGGTCGTGGACGCTGTTCCAGTCGCCCTGGACGTACTCGACCTTGACGTCCGGATGGCTCGCGTTCCACTCCTTGACGAGCTCCTTGTTGGCGTCGACGGACTCCTTCTGCCAGGCCAGGGACTGGAAGCGGAGGGTCACCCTGCCGTCGTCGCTCCCGGAGCCGGAGCTGCACCCCGCAAGCAGCAGTGAGAGAGCCGCCACCGCGGTCGTCAGCAGGCGTGCCGTGTGCCGTCGTCGCATCAGCTCTTCACCGCCCCGGCCAGCATGCCGCCCGTGATCCGCTTCTGGATGAGGGCGAAGACGACGAGGGACGGGAGGGTCGCGAGGAACGCCGCGGCCGCGAGCGGGCCGAGGTCGGCGGCGCCCTCCGCGCCGATGAAGTGCGTGAGGACGACCGGCAAGGTCTGCTTCTCCGGGGTCTTGAGCAGGACGAGGGCGAAGAAGAACTCGTTCCACGCGGTGATGAAGGCGAACAGCGCCGTGGCCACGATGCCGGGGGCGAGCAGCGGCGCCGTGATCGAGACGAGCGTGCGCAGCTTGCCTGCGCCGTCGACCGCCGCCGCCTCCTCCAGCTCCGTCGGTACGGCGCGCACATACCCGACCAGCATCCACAGCGCGAACGGCAGCGACCACACCACGTACACCATGATCAGGCCCGCAAGGGAGTTGATCATGTGGAGGTTCTTCAGGACGAGGAACAGCGGGATGATGATGAGCACGAACGGGAACGCCTGGCTGACCACCACCCAGCCGGTCGCCGCCCGCGCGAGGAGCGTGCGGTGCCGCGCCATCACATAGGCCATGGGCGTCGCGATGACGACGGCGATGACGGCCGCGCCGACCGCCGCGATCAGGGAGTTGGCGGCGGCGTGCAGCAGCGGCTGCTCGTCGAACGCCTGCCGGAAGTTGTCGAGCGTCGGGTCCTCGGGGATCCAGGTGGGGTGCAGGCTGCCGAGCTCGCGCGGCGGCTTGAACGCCGTGGAGATCAGCCACAGGAACGGGAAGGCCAGGAAGACGAGATAGCCGAGCAGCGCGAGGTACTGGCCCACGCGCGCGGGCCTGCTCGCCCTGCGGGTGCCGGTGCTCATCGGTCCTCGCCTCCCCGCAGCCGGCCCACCAGGTAGACGGCGAGGCACACGGAGATCACGGCCACCATCACGCAGCCCATCGCCGCCGCGTAGCCGAACTGGCCGTAGCGGAACGCCTCTTCGTAGGCGAAGAGCATCGGCAGCCGGGTGCGGCCGCCGGGACCGCCGCTGGTCAGGACGTAGACCAGGGCGAAGGAGTTGAAGTTCCAGATGAAGTTGAGCGCCGTGATGGCCAGGGCGATCGGCTTCAGGGCGGGCCAGGTGACGGTGAGGAAGCGGCGCCAGGCGCCCGCGCCGTCCATCTCGGCCGCCTCGTGCAGCTCGCGCGGCGTGTTCTGGAGTCCGGCGAGGAGCGCCACCGTGGTCTGCGGCATGCCCGCCCAGACACCGACGACGATCACCGCGGGCAGCGCCGTGCCGAGCCCGGTCAGCCAGTCCCTGCCGTCGCCCAGGTGCAGATCGCGCAGCGTCTCGTTGAGGACCCCCGCGTCCGGGTTGTAGACGAGCCGCCACATGATGCCGACGACGACCTCGGGCATCGCCCACGGGATGATCGCGAGCGACCGGGCCAGCCAGCGCAGGCGCAGATTCTGGTTGAGCAGCAGCGCGAGCCCGAGCGCGAGCAGGAACTGCGGCACGGTGACGCCGACCGCCCACAGCAGGCCGATGCGGAACGAGTCCCAGAACAGCGTGTCGTGCAGCAGGTCCTGGAAGTTGAGGAGGCCGATCCACTGCGTCGGCTCCGTGCGGCCCGACTGGGAGTCGGTGAAGGAGAGCGCGATGCCGTACAGGAGCGGCCCGACGCTGAGGACGAGGATCGGGATCAGCGCGGGCAGGACCAGGAACCAGGCCCCGTGGTCGGTGGGTCTGCGCGCGGGCGCGCCGGATGTGGGCCGCTTCGTCGCGGCCGCCAATGTCACGGGATCGGCTCCTTCGGGCGGTTCGTCGGCAACGGCCGCCCCGGCGGCCCCGTCATGATGCTGACGTGATCGTGCTGACGTGATCTTGATACGTCAAGCGTCCGCGCAGGCCCGGTGGCCTGTGGGAATGCGAGACTTGTGGCCGTGCGCGAGCCTGGCGGCGGACGCGTGGGTGCCGTGCGAGAGCCGTGCGGCACGCGGTGGTGCGGGAGGCGACAGATGGACGAGGCGCGGGCGCGCGAGGTACTGGCCGCGGCGGCCCTGCCGGCCGACGCCCCCCTGCTGGCGCTCGGCGAGAACGCGGTGTTCGCCGACGCCGAGCTGGTGGTCAAGGTCGGCCGGGCCGCGCCCGAGCTCCTGGAGCGGGCCCGGCGGGAGCTGCGGATCGCGCACTGGCTGGAGGAGAGCGGCGTCCCCGCCGTGCGCGCCGCCGAGCCCAAGGCCCGTCTGGTGGACGGCCATCCGGTGACGCTCTGGCACCGCCTCCCCGACGCCGTGCGCCCCGCCGAACCCGCCGACCTGGCCCCGCTGCTGCGACGCGTGCACACCCTTGACTCCCCCTCCTTCGACCTGCCCCGGCGCGAACTGCTCGGCGGCGTCGAGCGCTGGCTGCGGCTCGCGGGCGACGCGGTCGACCCGGAGGACGCCGACTATCTGCGCGAGCGCCGCGACGGCTTCGCCGCGGCGGCGGCCGCCCTCACCCCGCACCTGCCGCCCGGCCCGATCCACGGCGACGCACTGCCCCGCAATGTGCACGTCGGCCCGGACGGTCCCGTCCTCGTCGACCTGGAGACCTTCTCCGCCGACCTGCGCGAGCACGACCTGGTGGTCCTCGCCCTCTCCCGCGACCGGTACGGCCTGGACCCCGACACCTACGACGCGTTCACGCGCGCGTACGGCTGGGACGTGCGCGAGTGGGACGGCTGCGCGGTCCTGCGCGGCGCCCGGGAGACGGCGAGCTGTGCGTGGGTGGCACAGCACGCGCCGGGCAACCCGAAGGCGCTCGCCGAGTTCCGCAGGCGCGTGGCGTCGCTGCGGGACGGGGACGCGACGGTGCGCTGGTACCCCTTCTGACCCGCACGCCTCTCAGGAGGCCGGTGCTCACACCCCCGTGGCGCTGAACTCCCCGCGCAGCGGCCACGTCCCGTCGACCACCGCGGCCGGGTCGCCCTTGCCGCGCAGGAACTTCTGGAAGTCCGCCGCCCACTGCGCGTACCACTCGATCTGGCGGCGGTGCAGCTCCGCCGGGCCGAGGGCCGCGACCTTCGGGTGGCGGTCGGCTATCGCACAGGCGAGCTCGGCCGCGGCCTGCGCGTCCGCCGCCGCGTCGTGCGCTGCGGACAGCACCACCCCGTACTCCCTGCAGACCGCCTCCAGATTCCGCTTGCCCTTGCGGTAGCGCTCCACGGAGCGGTCGATCGTGTACGGGTCGATGACCGGGGCGGGCTCGGTGCCGAGGCGGTCGCGCAGCGACGGCAGGCCGTGCCGGTGCAGCTCGGCGGTGAGGAGGCTGAGGTCGAATGTCGCGTTGTACGCCACGACCGGGACGCCCGACTGCCAGTACGAGGTGAGGACGCCCGCGATCGCGTCGGCGACCTCGGCTGCGGGGCGGCCCTCCGCCGCCGCCCGCTCGTCCGTGATGCCGTGCACCGCCACCGCGTCGCCGGGGATCGGGACGCCGGGGTCGGCCAGCCACTCGCGGCGGCCGAGCACCTGCCGCGCTCTGACCTCGATCACCGCGCCCGTCACGATGCGTGCCTGTGCCGGATCCGTCCCCGTCGTCTCCAGGTCGAACCCGATCAGCAGCTCCCGGTGCCAGCCCATGGCCGCCCCCTTCTTCGGTGGTGCGTTCCCCCAATGACCACCACGATCCCATGCGCCACTGACAATGCGAGGGGCCCCTTCCGCTTCCCGCTCGCCAAGGGCGCCGTGCCCCGGGGCAGCGGGCTCAGGACACCGGCCGCGAGTCCGCCCACGCCAGCTCGAACTCCTCCCGGTACGTCTCGAAGAGTCCGCTCTCACCCTGCTGCTCCCACCCGCCCTCCCCGGGCTTCCCCGCCCGCACCACCCGGCCACCGCCGCGCAGCACGAGCACCGGCGCCTCCATGCCGCGCGTCCGGCGCAGATACGACTGGACGACGGCGATCCCGTCCGCGCCGTCCCCGTCGACCAGATACGCCGTGAACCGGGGCGTCTCGTCGAAGACCTGGATCTCGAACGCGCCGGGGTCGCGCAGCCGGGCCCGTACCCGCCGCATGTGCAGGATGTTCATCTCGACGCTGCGGCTCAACTCACCGCGCTTCAGCCCTAGTTCCCGCTCCCGGCGCTTGACCGCGCTGCTCGCCGGGTTGAGGAAGAGCAGCCGCACCCGGCAGCCGGACTCCGCGAGGCGGACGAGGCGGCGCCCGGAGAAGTTCTGCACCAGGAGATTGAGACCTATCCCGATCGCGTCCAGGCGCCGCGCCCCGCCGAAGAGATCCTCGGCCGGAAACTGACGAAGGAGGCGCACCCGGTCCGCGTGCACCCCCACCACGTCCCCGTAACGGTCCCCGACCAGGTCCTCCACGGCGTCGACGGGCAGCCGGCGCGCGGAGGGCGTGTCGGAGCCTGCGCCGAGTATGTCCAGGAGCCGGGCCGAGGCGCGCTCCGCCTGGGCGAGCACGGCCGTGGACAGGGCGCGGTTGCGGGAGACGACGTTGCGCGTCACCTCCAGCTCGTCCAGGGCGAGTTCGACGTCGCGCCGGTCGTCGAAGTAGGGCTCGAAGCACGGCCAGTGCTGCACCATCAGCTCGCGCAGCTGCGGCAGCGTCAGAAAGCTCAGGACGTTGTCGTCGGCCGGGTCGAGCAAATAGCCCTTGCGGCGGCTGACTTCCCGTACGGCGACGGCGCGCTGGACCCACTCCTGGCCCGCGGGCCCGGCGGCGGCGACCACCCAGTCGTCGGCGTGCACCGGTTCATAGATGGGGCGCAGAACAGCGGCCACGACGGCGCGCAGCCGCTGTTCCACCAGGTTCAGCCAGATGTAGGCCCGCCCGGCGCGCTGCGCGCGGGTGCGCACCTCGCGCCAGGCGTCGGCGCCCCAGTCCAGCTCGGGGCCGATCTGGGCGCCGATCTCCATCGGCCGTGCCAGCGACACCGCTCCGGGCGGTCCGTCCGCGGAGCTCCCCTCGTGACCCTCGTCACCAGGGGGCAGCTCCCGTCCACCCGAGCTCACTCGCGCTACCCCTTCCGGTTCCCCGGTATACGCCGAATACCCCGTACCCCCGTTCAACGATCAAGGAAGGGTACTCCGGGAGCGGCGGCCGGTGCAGCCGGATGGGGATGAGCATTTCTCAACTTCCGCCCTGGGTATTGCCGTTCTGGTTCGCGAGGTCGGCCGGAGTGAGCGGATTCATAGCGGTCACGTCCCGCGGAGCGAGCGAGAAGCCCTGCCAGTGGACCGGCATCGGCTGCTGGTCCTCGTCCCGCGCGATGTGGTGGAAGCCGATGTTGACCCAGGTGATCGGGTGCGTCAGCGTCTGCCCGTTCACCCACTTGTCGACGCTCTTGGGGCCGCAGTTCTCGGTCAGATTGTCGCTGGCGTACTCCTCGCACTTCTTGTACTGCGTGAAGTACACGTCGTGGCTGGTGTAGCTGCGCCCGGGGAACTTGACGGTGTGGCCCGGCACGATCTCGTAGCTGCGCGGGTGGCCGTCCTTGTTCTTGCCGGCCGTGCTCACCACGCGCCACCAGCGCGCGCCCTTGGCGTCGCCGGCCAGCTCCTTGGTGACGGGCGTCCGGGTCGTCTTCGTCTTCGGGTTGCCCCGCCCGCTGGGCGCGGTCACCTTGGAGTCGTACTGCTCGACCTTCGACTTCGAAGAGCCGTCCAGGCCGAAGTTGAGCCTCCAGAAGACGTTGTGGCTGTGGCTCTCCGCGTAGTCGCGGGCTCCCTTGCCGATCGGCCAGCCCTTGCCGTCCGTGCCGTTGTAGTCGTATGGGGAGAGGCTGCCGGTGGCGCCCACGTTCGACGTGATCGTGCCGTCCGAGGAGAAGCGCCACTCGGTGATGTACTCGTACCAGGACGCCTTGTTGACCGTGTAGACGAGCAGGTCCTTTGCCTGGGCGCTGTAGGTCTTTCCGTTGCCGCCCGTGCTCTCGTCGTTGTAGAGGTGGTAGGCGTGGCCACGCGCGCGCGTGGTGGTGCACAGCCCGCCCTTCACGTTCTGCCCGTCGACGCCGACGGTCTTCAGGGTGCCGCCGGGGCAGTCACCGGGCTTCAGGGGCAGCAGATTGGACATCATGCTGGCCTCGGTCATGTCCTGGTACTCGTTCTCGCCGTCGTCGTACGGCACGTGGACCTGCGCGAGGCGCGCGTCGGTGAGCACGGCTATCGGCTTCGGCTCGTTCTTCGGCTGGTACGAGATGTTGTCCAGGATGAGGCCCATGGTGCTGTCGTAGCGCCAGCACATGCGCCACGTGGTGCCGCCGTCGACGGTCTGCTCGATGCGGTAGGCGGCGCTGCAGGACGGGGCGGCCGCGGGGGCCTTCTTCGCGGCCTTGTTGGGCGCGGCTCCCGCCGGGCCCGCCGCGACGACGGCGGCTCCGAGCAGCGCGGTGACCGCAAGGGCGGTGGCGGCGCGCCTGCGGGCGCGCACAACTCTTCTGACGTGCATGCGAGATGACTCCCTTGTACGGGAAAACTCGTGCGAGTGGTGGTCTGTTGGCGGTCGGCGGCGGTCAGGGCAGCCGGGTGACCGAGCGGGCGCTGAGGTCGACGATCAGCTTCCTCGTGTCGATCCAGGGGCCGTTGACGACCTTGGTGACGAGGCTGATGCACCGGTGGTCGCCGCACTTGGAGAGGGCGGCCGGCAGCTGCTCCACGTTCTGCTTCTTGAAGACGAAGGCGCTCAGGCTCAGCTGGTCGGGCGAGGCGAGCTCCTTGCCCATGGCGTGCTTGTAGTCCTTCTTGAGGTCCGCGCCGAGCGGGTCGGCGATCAACAGCTGTGCCGCCTCGGTCAGTTCGTCCTTGGCGGCGGGTGGCTGCACGCCGTGCGACGTGTCCGTGTTCTCGACCTTGCCGGTGGAGAGGTTGACCGTCTTGGTGACCAGGACGTCGTCCTTGTAGTCGTAGTAGACGATGTCGGCGCGACGCGCTGCGGCACTCCCCGCTGCATCGGCCGGTTCCGCGTCCCCGGCGAGGTTCGTGGAGAGCAGCTGCGGGCCGCGGTCCCCCTCCACGTCCCGGGCCGACAGGCGGACGTTGCCCGCCGTGGCGATGCTCTTCGCGCGCTTCACCTCGTCGGGCGTCAGCGGGTCGCTGCCGACGCCCTTGGCGCCCTCCGCGGGCGCGTCCTCGTAGACACCGTCCTTGGGAATCGCGTTCTGTTCGGCCGATCCGGCGCCGGTCGTGCGGTCCCCCGACCCGCCCGAACCCGGCAGGACCAGGCCCACCGTCACCGCGGCGGCCGCGACCGCCACCGCCGTGCCTGTGATCAGCTTCCCGAGGTGGCGTCTGACTGTCTCGCGCACATCCTCCCCCTACTTCCCCTGTTACCCCATTGAATGGGCATAACGAGTATGTGGTCGGACGGTTAGACGGACGGAACTCGTGGGTGGTTGCCCCACTTTCGGGGAGACTCTGGCCAAAGTGGCCCCAAGCCGAGGGGGCGTTAGTGGAAGAGTCGAATCCATGCAGGTCTGGCCAGGACAGCCGTACCCCCTGGGTGCCGCGTACGACGGCGCCGGCACGAATTTCGCGGTCTTCTCCGAGGTCGCCGAGCGCGTGGAGCTCGTGCTGCTGCACGACGACGGCTCGGAGACGGCGGTGGAGCTGCGCGAGTCGGACGCGTTCGTGCGCCACGCCTATCTGCCCGGCGTCATGCCCGGCCAGCGCTACGGCTTCCGTGTGCACGGGCCGTACAAACCCGCGCGCGGGCACCGCTGCAACTCCGCGAAGCTGCTGCTCGACCCGTACGCGCGCGCGGTCAGCGGCGCCGTCGCCTGGGGCGAGGAGGTGTACGGCTACCCCTTCGGCGCCCCGGACAAGCGCAACGACCTGGACTCGGCGCCGCACATGATGACGTCGGTGGTGGTCAACCCGTACTTCGACTGGGGCGACGACCGGCCGCCGCGCACCCCGTACCACGAGACCGTGATCTACGAGGCCCATGTGAAGGGCCTGACGATGCTGCATCCGGAGCTCCCGGAGGAGGCACGTGGCTCATACGCGGCGCTCGCGCACCCCGCGATCCTCGAACACCTCACGGAACTGGGCGTCACCGCCCTGGAGTTGATGCCGGTCCACCAGTTCGTGAACGACCACCGGCTCGCCGACGCGGGCCTGTCGAACTACTGGGGCTACAACACCATCGGCTTCTTCGCGCCGCACAACGCATACGCCTCCTGGGGCGACCGCGGCGAGCAGGTCCTGGAGTTCAAGCAGGCCGTGAAGGCGCTGCACGAGGCGGGCATCGAGGTGATCCTGGACGTCGTCTACAACCACACGGCCGAGGGCAACCACCTGGGCCCCACGCTCTCCTTCAAGGGCCTCGACAACGCCTCGTACTACCGCCTCACGGACGATCCCCGCTACTACATGGACACCACGGGGACGGGCAATTCGCTCCTCATGCGCTCGCCGCACGTGCTGCAGCTGATCATGGATTCGCTGCGGCACTGGGTGACCGAGATGCACGTGGACGGCTTCCGCTTCGATCTCGCGGCCACCCTCGCCCGCCAGTTCCACGAGGTGGACCGGCTCTCGTCGTTCTTCGACCTGGTGCAGCAGGACCCGGTGGTGAGCCAGGTGAAGCTGATCGCCGAGCCCTGGGACGTCGGCGAGGGCGGCTATCAGGTGGGCAATTTTCCGCCGATGTGGACGGAGTGGAACGGCAAGTACCGCGACACCGTACGGGACTTGTGGCGGGGCGAGCCACGCACGCTCGCCGAGTTCGCGTCCCGGCTCACCGGCTCTTCGGACCTCTACCAGGACGACGGGCGGCGCCCCTTGGCGTCGATCAACTTCACCACCTGCCACGACGGCTTCACGCTGCACGACCTGGTCGCCTACAACGACAAGCACAACGAGGCCAACGGAGAGGACAACCAGGACGGCGAGAGCCACAACCGCTCCTGGAACTGCGGCGCCGAGGGCGAGACGGACGACCCGGACGTACTCGCCCTGCGCGAGCGGCAGATGAGGAACTTCACCGCCACGCTGATGCTCTCCCAGGGCGTGCCGATGCTCAGCCACGGGGACGAGTTCGCCCGCACCCAAGGAGGCAACAACAACGCCTACTGCCAGGACAGCGAGATCTCCTGGGTGCGGTGGCCGGAGGCAGCCGACGGCGACGGCACGGACGCCGAGGCCGGGCGCGCGAGCTCCCAACTGGCCTTCACGCGCGCGATGGCGTGGCTCCGACGCGACCACCCCGTCTTCCGAAGGCGCCGCTTCTTCCACGGCCGCCCGGTCGAGGGCACCCACGACGAGCTGTCCGACATCGCGTGGTTCACGCCGGAGGGCGAGGAGATGACACAGGAGGACTGGGACGCCACGCAGGCGCGGGCCCTCACGGTGTTCCTGAACGGCAACGCGATCTCGGAGCCGGGCCCGCGCGGCGAGCGCATCACCGACGACTCGTTCCTGCTGATGTTCAACGCCTCGGACCAGCCCATGGAGTTCACGGTTCCGGTCAACCACGGGCGGCAGTGGCAGATCATCGTCGACACGGCCGACACCGCCCACGCCGACGTGGTGCCGCCGGAGGCGGGGCAGAAGACGCGGGCCGGTGAGCGGCTGACGCTGCCCGACCGGAGTCTCACGGTGCTGCAGCGTCCGGCGTAGGAGTCCCGGGCCCGGGGACCCGGGTGGCACGAAGGTGACCCGGGTGGCACGAAAGCCGCGCATCCGGGTACGTACGTTCGCATGACGTCCACGCGCCCTGAGTCCCCGGTGTTCCCGGTGCCCGCGCCCCCGACGGCCACCTACCGCTTGCAGCTCCAGCCCGGCTTCCCGTTCCGGGCCGCCGCCGAGGCCGTCCCGTACCTGGCCGGCCTCGGCGTCTCCCATCTGCACCTGTCGCCGGTCCTGGAGGCGGTGCCCGGCTCGACGCACGGCTACGACGTGGTCGACCACGCGCGCGTGCGGGCCGAGTTGGGCGGCGAGGACGGCCTGCGCGCGCTGGCCCGCACCGCGCGCGAGCACGGCCTCGGGCTGGTCGCGGACATTGTGCCGAACCACATGGCGGCCGTCCCGCGCCACAACCACGCCCTGTGGGAGGTGCTGCGGGAAGGGCCGCGCTCTCCGTACGCGCGCTGGTTCGACATCCGCTGGGGGGCGGGCCGCGGCCGGGTGCTGCTGCCGTTCCTCGCCCACCGGATCACCGACGAACTGGAGCACTTCAGGGTCGACGGCGACGTACTGCACTACAAGGAGCACACGTTTCCGCTGCGCACGGGCACCGAGAAGCTGCCGCTGCCACAGCTGCTGTCCGCGCAGTGGTACCGCCTGTGCTGGTGGCGGCTGGCCCGCACCGAGCTCAACTACCGGCGCTTCTTCACCATTTCGGACCTCATAGGAGTGCGCGTCGAGGACCCGGAGGTCTTCGACGCGACCCACGCCACCATGCTGCGGCTGCTGCGCGAGGGCGTCCTGGACGGGCTGCGCGTCGACCACCCCGACGGGCTCGCCGACCCCGGCGCGTACCTCCAGCGGCTGCACGACGCCACCGACGGGCGCTGGACGACCGTCGAGAAGATCCTCGCCGACGGGGAGCGGCTGCCCGCCGCCTGGCCCGTCGCGGGCACCACCGGCTACGACGCGCTGCGCCACGTCGACGGCGTCCTCACCGACCCGGCGGGCGCCGCCGAACTCCTCGACCACTACCGGCGGTTCGCCGCCCCGCCCGACGACCGCGGCGGCGACTGGCGGGCCACGGTGCGCCGGGCCGCCTACAAGGTCCTCACCCACGAGCTGGCCACCGAGGTGGCCGCCCTCACGCGCGCGGCGGCCTCGTTCTGCGCGGCGGACCCGGCGCTGCGCGACCACGCCCCGTGGGCGCTGCGCACGGCCCTGTGCGAGCTCCTGGTCCGCCTGCCCGTCTACCGGCCCTACGCGCGCGGGGGCGACGACCCGGCGGCGGTCCTCACCCTGCGCGACGCCGACGAGGCCAAGGCGGTGTTCGCGGTCCGCGAGGAGGCCGAAGCGGTCGACGTCGTACGGGACCTGGCGCTCGGCAGACTCGGCACGGGGGCCGGGCACGGGATGTTCCGGGCCCGGTTCGCGCAGACCGCGTCCGCGCTGCGCGCCAAGTCGGTGGAGGACACCGCCTTCTACCGGCACACGCCGCTCCTGTCGGCCACGGAGGTGGGCGGCGCCCCGGAGCGGCCCGCGCTGCCCGTGGAGGAGTTCCACGCCTACTGCGCGCGCGTGCAGCGCGACTGGCCGTACTCCGGCACCGTCCTGACCACGCACGACACCAAGCGCAGCGCCGACGTACGGGCGGGCATCGCCGTCCTCACCCAGTGCCCCGAGGAGTGGGCCCGGCTCCTGGCCGACGTCACCGAGCGCACCGCGCGCGACGGTGGCACGGCCGCGCCCGACCTCCAACTGGCCTGGGCGGCCTGGCAGACGGTGGTCGGCCTCGGCCCCGACTCCCCGGCCGAGGACGCGTACCGCCCGCCGCAGCCCTACGAAGAGCGCCTGCGCGAGGCCCTGTTGAAGCACGCGCGCGAGGCGGGCCTGCACACCAGCTGGACCGAGCCGGACGAGGCGTACGAGCACGCCGTACGGGACTTCGTCGCGGCGGGACCCGGTGGCCCGCCCGGACGCACCGTGACGGAGTGGGCGCGGCGCCTGGACCCCCATGTGCGGGCCAACGTCCTCGGGGCGGTCCTGCTGCACCTGACGATGCCGGGCGTCCCCGACGTCTACCAGGGCACGGAGCGCACGTACCGGGCCCTGGTGGACCCCGACAACCGCGCCCCCGTCACCTTCGGCGGGCCGGTCCCCGCCGACGCCCGGGAGGCCGGGGGCGACTCCGCGCGCAAGGCGGCCGTGACGGTGGCGGCGCTGCGGCTGCGGGCGCGGCGGCCGGAGGTGTTCGGCGGCACGGGGACGTACGAGCCGCTGGCCCCGGACGGTCCGGGCGCGCCGCACTGTCTCGCCTTCACGCGCTCCGGGGCGGTGCTCACGGCGGTCACCCGGCTCTCGCTGCGGCTCGCCGAGGCGGGCGGCTGGCGGGACACGCTGCTGCCGCTTCCGGAGGGCCGGTGGGCGGATCTGCTGTGCCCCGGACGGGAGTTCACGGGGCACGCGCGCGTGGCGGAGCTGTTCGCGGAGCTGCCGGTGACGCTCCTGGAGCAGGCGTGAGACGCCCGGGCGCGACGGCCTGCCCGGAGGCGGCCGAGGCGTCAGCGGGGACGTCAGCGGGGACGTATCGACAGCAGGCGCGGAGCCCGCGCCAGGAGCCCGCGCGGGACCGGCCTGAACCCCGGCGTCCAGCGCAGCCCCGGCAGGACCTCCAGGAGGGCGCGCAGCCCCCGCTCCGCCGCGAGCGCGGCCAGGTCGGCGCCGAGGCAGGCGTGCCGGCCCGCGCCACCCGCGAGCCGGCTCGCGTCGGCCCGGAAGACGTCGTAGCGGTCCGGGTCGGCGAACCGCGCGGGGTCGCGGCCCGCCGCGCCGATCAGGCAGGCGACGCGCGCCCCCGGCGGCAGCGGCGTCCCGGCCACGGTCACGGGGGCGACGGCGCGGCGCAGCACGACGGGCCGGGGCGGGTCGCGGCGCAGCGACTCCGCCCAGGCCGCCGGTATCAGCTCGGGCCGCTCCCGCACCAGCTCCAACTGCCCTGGATGGTCGAGGAGGTTGGCGAGGAACGAGGCGAGCCCCAGAGCGGCCGCCTCGCCGCCCGCGCCGAGGACCTCCCCGACGAGCCCCGTCACGGCCTCGTCGGACAGCGGCCGCCCGCCGGGCTCCGCCGTGCACAGGACGGACAGCAGGTCGGCCCCGGGGTGGGCGCGGCGGCGCACGATGTGGGGGCGCAGACAGGCGTCGAGTCCAGGGTGGCGGCCCGCCGCGTGGGTGAGGCCGGTGCGGCACCAGTCCTGGAGGCGTGCGGTCTCTTCGTAGGGCAGCCCCAGGGCGGCGACGACCGCGGCGGCGGGCAGCCACTGGCAGAACTCCGCGACGAGGTCGGCCTCTTGGCGGGCCGCGATGCGGCGGGCCAGCACATAGGCGGTGCGTTCCAAGCCGGGTGCCAGGGCGGCCAGGGCGCGCCCCCGCAGGGCCGGTTCGAGGAGGGCGCGGTGGGCGTCGTGTGTGGCGCCCTCCTGGTGCACGAGGGTGCGCCCCGGGGGCGGCGCGAGCAGCCGGGGCTCCGCGAGGGCGGCGCGCACGTCCTCGTACCGGCTGACCAGCCATGCCCCGAAGGGCTCGTCGTGGAGCAGGGGGTGCTCCTCGCGGAGCGTGCGGTAGAGCGGGTGGGGGTCGCGCTCGACGGCGGGGGCGAGGAGGCTCGGGACGGCCCTTCGTACGGGGGGCGGTTCCACCCTGCGTACAGGGGGCGGCTCCGGCGCTCTCACGCCCGAGGGGGCGCGGGAAACTCCAAGAACTCCGAGACCACCAGGAAGGCACAGCACCGCCGGGCTCCCGCCTGTGCGTCAGCGCGCCGGATGCCCGCGCCGGTGTGCCCCCAGCGGACCATTCCGGGGCTCCCGCAGCAGCTCACGTACGCCCGAACGGGTGAGGTGCGGGGTGGCTGTGACGTCTCGGATCCCACCGGGCGGCCGGGGGTGCCGGACGTCCGGGACACCCTGCGGCAGCCGCTTGACACTCGCCCCGACGCGTGGCGTACTGCGGATTGCGTCAGTGGGCGGACCAGACGGGGGTGAGTCAACTGACGACTCAGCGCTATCTCAATGTGGCCGAACTCTTGCTGTCCGCCCGCGCGTTAGCGGCACACCGGCCGGAACTGACCACCCTGCGACAGATCGGCGCCTCCCGGGCGGGGCGGCCGCTGCATCTGCTGTCCATCGGCCATGCTCCGCGCGCGGTGCTCGTGGTCGCGGGCGCGCACGCCAACGAGCCCACCGGCGGCTCGACACTCCTGCATCTGGCCGAACGGGTCCTGAACGACCGGGAGTTGCTCGACGGCACGTCGTGGCACTTCTTGTTGTGCGCCGACCCGGACGGCGCGAGCCTGCACCGCACCCCGGCGCCGCGCACCCTGTTCGACTACCACCGCCACTTCTTCCGGCCGGCGGGCCCCGAGCAGCCGGAGTGGTCGCCCTCGGTGCTGCCGCCCGACCGGCTGCCGCCGGAGACCCGCGCGCTGACCCGCGTCATCGACGAAGTGCGGCCCTACTTGCAGGTGTCCCTGCACGGGACCGACCTCGGGGGCAGCTGGGTGCAGCTGACCAGGGACATCCCGGGGCTCGCGGAGCCGTTCGCCAAGTCGGCGGCGGAGCTGCACATTCCGGTGGAGACGGGGGCGTCGGACGCGGCGGGCTGGCCGGTCTCGGGGCCCGGGGTGCACGTCCTGCCGGGGCCCGGCTCCGGCGCGGCCTACCCGAGCCTCCCGGAGGACGCCCGGCACACCACCTGGCATCACGCCCACCGCTACGGGGGGCTCACCGCGATCGTCGAAGTGCCCATGTGGGCCAGCGATCTCGTGGACGACCGGACCGCGCACCCGGCGCCCGACACGGCGCTGCGGGCCGTCGCGTGGCGGCTGCGCCGGGACGCCCGTGTCGTCGAGGGGGTGTTCGCCGAGGCGCTGCCGCGCCTGCCGGACACCGAAGGGCCGCTGCTGCGCGCCGCACGGTGGGCGCTCGACCTGGTCCCCGGGCTCGTGCACGACTGGGCGCGGCTGCCGCCCGCGGACACGACGCGGGCGTACATCGGCAGCGTCGACGCCTTCGGGCGGCGCCTTCCGCTGCGTGCGGCGGCGATGCTGATGCGGGTGCTCGAGGAGGCGGACGACCGGGCCGCGCCCCGCCTGGAGAGGCTGGTGGCGCACTGGAGCGAGGGGTTCGCCGAACGGTTCAGGGCCCGCTGGGTGCCGTTGGAGCACCAGGTCGAGCACCAGTCGCGGACCACGGTGGCGGCGGCGCGGCACGCGCGCGTGCGGACGTGAAGGGCCGCACGCGCGCGTGAGGGACGGAGATCCCCTTCTTGGGCGCCTACTTGTCGTGCGTCCCGAAGATCCCGCCGGTGCGGTCCTTCATCACGCAGGAGTTGGGGAAGTTCTGCGCGAAGACCTGCCGGCGCCCGTTCCAGACGCCGTACGCGACCGCCGTCACCGGCTTGTAGATCATGGGGCAGGCGATGTTGAGCGGCGCGGCCTTGCCGATGTCGCCCTTGGCCTTCTTCAGCGCCGCGCAGGCCGCCTCGTCCCCGGCGGCGTGGTCGCCCCTCGGCGGGCAGCGCAGGAGGTGGCCGTCGAGGTCGCCCATGACGCTCTCGCCCTGCATGACCGCGAGGTACATCCAGTTGCCCGGCAGCGACTGCCCGGCGGGCGGCTCCTGGGTGTCCGCCTGGGCCGGGCCCGCGCCCGTCGCGAGCAGGGTGCCCGCTGCCGCGGCCGCCAGCAGAGCGTTCCGTAGCGCCTTCGCCATGTCCGTTCACCGTTCCTTGCGTTCGGGGTGTGCGCGGACGTACGTCCGCACCGCTGCATCCATCGGCACAGCGGGGCCCCGAGCGCACCCGGGGTGCCCCCGGACTCACTCGAACGGGATCATGTGACGGCGAGGCGGAACGCCATCCGGCCGAAGCTCACCTGGTCGCCCTCGCGCACGACGGCGGCGCCGACGACCCGGCGGCCGTTCACGGACGTGCCGTTGGTCGAGCCGAGGTCGCGCAGCACCCACATGCCGCCCTGGCGGCTCAGCTCGGCGTGCACGCGGGAGACGGTGTCGTGGCTCAGGCGCAGGCCGTTGGCGGGGTCGCGGCCGATCCGCAGCGGGTAGGGGCTCGGCGTCGGCAGGAGCAGCTTCGGCAGGCGCTCGGCCTGCCAGGCCCGGCGCAGCCGGACGGTGAACCCGGAGACCGCCTCGACGGCCCCGAAGAACCGCCGCGACCAGCGGCCCTCGACGGTCAGATCGGCGGTCAGGACGGCCAGTTCCTCGGATCTGCGGGCGGCGAGCGCGAGCTCCATGCGGCGCACGAACGTGTCGTGCGACAGCTTGCCGAGGGCCGCGCCCTCCCTGAGCACCTCCAGGGCCCGGTCGCGCTCGGCATCCGACACGCGCCCGGGATAGGTGTGGAACTCGTAGGAGGACGTCACCTGCCGATTGTCGGGCAGGGGGGTCCGGGGTGTCCAGAAACCTTCTTCCGACCACGTGGCGATCACATCTGTCGCACCATGGACGGGCGTTGGGGGCAACGAGCGGATCGACGACCGGATCGACGAGCGGATCTTCGAGGGGGAACCTCAGTGGAGTTCGAGGTGTGGGCGCCGGACGCGGGACACGTGACGCTGGTGTGCGAGGGCACCACGCGCGCGTTGGAGCGCGATCCGGGGCGGGACGGCTGGTGGACGGGCGAGGCGGAGGCGGCGGACGGGGCGCGGTACGGCTTCGCGCTCGACGGCGGGCCCGAACTCCCCGATCCCCGCTCGCGACGGCAGCCGGACGGGCCCGACGGGCTCAGCGCCGTGGTCGACCACGAGCGGTACGCGTGGCGGACCGAGTGGGCGGGGCGCGGCCTGCGGGACGCGGTCCTGTACGAGCTGCACGTGGGGACGTACACCCCGGAGGGCACGCTGGACGCGGCGGCGCAGCGGCTCGGGCACCTCGCGGAACTGGGCGTCACGCACGTCGAGTTGATGCCGCTGTGCCCGTTCCCGGGGCGGCACGGCTGGGGGTACGAGGGGGTGTCCCTGTGGGCCGTGCACGAGCCGTACGGCGGCCCCGAGGCGCTGAAACGATTTGTCGACGCGGCGCACGCACACGGCCTCGGTGTGCTGCTCGACGTGGTGCACAACCACCTGGGCCCGTCCGGCAATCACCTCCCCGCCTTCGGCCCGTACTTCACCGACACGCACCAGACGCCGTGGGGCTCGGCGGTGAACCTGGACGCGGCGGGCTCGGACGAGGTGCGCGCGTATCTGCTCGGCAGCGCCCTGGCCTGGCTGCGCGACTACCGGATCGACGGACTGCGGCTCGACGCGGTGCACGCGCTGCGCGACACGCGCGCGTGCCACTTCCTGGAGGAGCTCAGCACCGCCGTGGACGCGCTCGCCGAGGAGCTGGGCAGGCCGCTGGCGCTGATCGCCGAGTCGGACCTGAACGACCCTCGGCTCATCACCCCGCGCGCGGGCGGCGGTCACGGTCTGCACGCGCAGTGGAACGACGACTTTCACCACGGCCTGCACACCGCCCTGACCGGTGAGGCGCAGGGCTACTACGCGGACTTCGCCGCGGCACCGCTCGCCGCGCTCACCAAGTCGCTGACGCACGGCTTCTTCCACGACGGCACGTACTCCAGCTTCCGCGGCCGCCACCACGGCCGCCCCGTGGACCGCGCCCGTACCCCCGCCCATCGCCTTCTCGGCTACTCCCAGACCCACGACCAGGTCGGCAACCGCGCCCAGGGAGACCGGCTCTCCGCCGCGCTCTCCCCCGGCCTGCTCGGCTGCGCCGCCGCCCTGACGCTCACCGCGCCCTTCACGCCGATGCTGTTCATGGGCGAGGAGTGGGGCGCGGGCACCCCCTGGCAGTTCTTCACCGACCACACCGACCCGGAGCTCGCCGAGGCCGTACGCCGGGGCAGGCGGCGGGAGTTCACGGCGCACGGGTGGGCGGAGGGCGACATCCCCGACCCGCAGGACCCGGCCACCCGGGACCGCTCCGTGCTCGACTGGTCCGAGCCGGAACAAGAGCCCCACGCGCGCGTGCTCGCCTGGTACCGGAAGCTCATCGCGCTGCGCCACGAGCGGCCCGACCTCCTGGACCCCGATCTCGCGGCGGTGCGCGTCGCGTTCGACGAGCGGGCCCGCTGGCTCGCGCTGCGGCGCGGGGACCTGCGGATCGCGGTGAACCTCGGCAAGGAGGAGGCCGCGATCCCCGTCGGCGGCCGCCGCGCGCGCGTGCTCGCCTCCTGGGAGGAGGTCGAGCCGCCCGGCGCGGACGGCGTGCTGCGGCTGCCTCCGGAGTCGTGCGCCGTGCTCGCGACGTCCTGAGAGCGGCCGCCGACTGGCGGGCGCCGTCGGTCAGTCGACGACGGCCAGCTCGCGCGCGGTGGCGTTCAGACGGCGGCCGCCGTCCTCCGTGACGGTCACGATGTCCTCGATGCGCACTCCGAAGCGGCCCGGCAGATAGACGCCCGGCTCCACGGAGAAGCACATGCCCGGGACGAGCGGCCGCTCCTCGCCCTCGATCATGTACGGCGGTTCATGCGTGGTGACGCCGATGCCGTGGCCCGTGCGGTGGATGAAGTACTCGCCGTAGCCGAACTCGGTGATCACGGCGCGGGCGGCGCGGTCGACGTCCTGGCAGGCCGCGCCGGGCCGGACCGCCGCGCAGCCCGCGGCCTGCGCCTCGCGCACCACGTCGTGGACGCGCTGCTCCTCGGCGGTCGGCTCGCCGACGTGCACGGTGCGGGAGGTGTCCGAGCCGTAGCCGTGCTTCAGGCCACCGAAGTCGAGGACGACCATGTCGCCGTGCTCGATGACGCGGTCGCCCGCCTCGTGGTGCGGATTGGCGCCGTTCGGCCCGGAGCCGACCACCGTGAAGTCCACCTGGGAGTGCCCGAACTGCCGCAGCAGATCGGCGAGATCGCCCGCGACGTCGGTCTCCCTGCGGCCCGCGAAGGAGACCTTCTTGATCTCCTCGTACGTGGCGTCGGCGGCCGCCCCCGCCGCCGCGAGCCGCTCCAGCTCGGCGGCGTCCTTGACGGCGCGCAGCATCGGCAGGGCCTCCGTGAGCGCCACGTACGACGTGGTGGGCAGCGTCTTCTGGAGGCCGAGCAGGTGCATCGCCCAGGCGTTGTCGCTCACTCCGAAGCGGCCCGCCGCATCCAGGAGGGGCGCCGTCACCGCGTACGGGTCCTTGCCGTCGGTCCAGTCGCGCAGCGTCAGGGCGGGCGCGCCCGCGGCCTTCTCGGCGTCGGGGGCCTCCAGGGTGGGCACCACGAGGACGGGGTCCTGTCCGGCGGCGAGCACAAGGAGGGTGAGGCGCTCGGTGTCGGCGGTCGGCTTGTAGCCGGTGAGCCACACCATGTCGGGGCCGGGGGCGACGAGCACTCCGGCGAGGCCCTCGTCGGCCGCGGCCCGGGCCGCGCGGTCCATGCGCGCGCGATAGTCGGCGGCGGTGAAGGGGGCAGGGGCAGACGTGTCCGGATTGCGGGGCGTGTTGTCCATGAGCCGATCCTCCCTGAACCCGGCTCAGCTCTCCAGCGCGAGCCGCGCACCGAGGAGCAGCAGCACCCCTCCGGAGACCTGCTCCAGCCTGCGCCGCACCCCGGCCCGCGAGAGCACGCCCTTCATGCGCGCGACGAACCACACGTACAGGCCGTAGTAGCCCACTTCGTAGACGGCCCAGAGCGCGGCGAGGCCGACCATCGCGGGCAGGTGCGGCGCCCCGGAGGGCACGAACTGCGGCAGGAAGGAGAGCGCGAAGACGGCGCACAGGCCCCAGATGAAGACCCCGGTCTCGTTGCCGAGCACGGTCAGAAAGCCCGAACGCCTGCTGTGCAGCGACCGCTTGATGATCAGGACGGTGCTCGGCCCCGGTGAGGCCGCGATCAGGGTGCAGGCGCCGAGGAAGGCGAGAAGGGTGCTCAGCATGGGCTGATGGTGCGCGACGGCGGCCGGTCCCGGCCAGTGGTTTCCGGTGGGCCGCCCCGACCGGTGACTTCCGGACCGCCTTAATGGTTAGATGAGATCAATCCATTAGTGAACGTCAATCCATCAGCGAGCGGACGGAAGGCGGCCACGACGATGCTCGTGCTGGCCCAGATCAGCGATCTCCACCTCGACGGCACTCCGCGGGCCACGGAGCGCGCGGAGCGCGTCATGGACCATCTGCGGGCGCTCCCGGGCCCCCTGGACGCCCTCCTGGTCACCGGCGACATCGCGGACCACGGCGCCGAGTCCGAGTACGCCGAGGCGGCCGCCCTGCTCAAGGCCCCCTTCCCCGTCCTGACCTGCCCCGGCAACCACGACCGCCGCGGGCCCTACCGCACCGCGCTGCTCGGCGAGCCCGCGGCGGACGGCCCCGTCAACAGCGCCCACCACGTGGGCGGTTGCGTGATCCTGATGCTCGACTCCACCGTCCCGGGCCACGACGAGGGCCTCCTGGACGCGGAGACGCACGCCTGGCTGGAGGCCACGCTCGACGAGCTGGACGGCGAGACGCCGGTCCTGCTCGCCTTCCACCACCCGCCCGTCGCCCTCCACCACCCCTTGCCGGACTCCTACCAGCTGGGCGAACCCCAAGCGCTCGCCGCCCTGTTGGAGCGCCACCCCGAGATCGTCGCCGTGCTCACCGGGCACGCCCACTCCCCCGGGGCCACCACCTTCGCCGGCCGCCCCCTCCTTGTCGGGCCCGGCGTGACCTGGACGCTGCGGCTGCCCTGGGAGGGCGAGGCCGCGGCGGACCGGGACGCCCCGGTGGGGCTCGCCTTCCATGTGCTCGACGACGAGCGGCGGTTGACGACGCACTTCAGGGTGGTGTGAGAGCTCCGCTTCCAGGTGTCGTGAGGGCTCCGCTTCCAGGTGGCGTGAGAGCCCCGCTTCAGGGTGGCGTGAGAGCCCCTCGCGCGAGGCGGCGTCAGGTCACCACCCCGGGAGTCACCGAAAGAGCCTGGTGGTCACCGCTCCTGTGGCGGACGGTCAGCGTGACGTCGCGGCCGGGTCGCGCCGCGGCGACGGCCTGCGCCAGGTCCCCGGCCGAGCGGACCGGGGTCCTGCCGAACGCCACCAGGACGTCGCCGCGGACCAGGCCCGCGGTGTAGCCGGGTCCGGGGTCGTGCACGCCGACGAGCAGGGCGCCCGCGCGCGTGGGGGCGTCGACGGCCTCCACGCCGAGGGTGAGCCGGGCGCTCTTGCGGGCGGGCTGTTCCGGGGCGCCGCCACCCGGCGGAGCATGGCCCGAAGTGGCGCCTTCGGAGGGCGACTTGCTGCTCCCCGGAGACTGGCTCGCCCCGGACGGCGACCCTTGTGGCGCTCCGGGCGGCTTCCCCGCCCCGCCCGGCTGCTGCGCCCCCTGCTGCTTCTGCATGTCGGCGAGCTTGCTCATCCCGATGACGGTGGCTCCCACGGTGCCGAGGCCGACCCCGGAGAGCACCAGGACCGTCGCGAAGAGCAGGCCGAAGCCCAGCGTGAGCAGCCGTCTGCCGCGGCGCCGGGCGGCGTGCGGGCGGCGCCCGGACGGGGGCCGGGGGTTCGTGTTCGTGGGGGAAGTGTTCGTGGGGGAAGTGCCGGACGTTCTCGCTGAGTTGGCCTTGCCGAACCTGCTGAACTTCTTGCCGTTGCGGGGCTCTCGGCCCGGCATCGGCTTGGGACGCAACGCGGTCTGTTCCATGGCTCGCCTCCGGCCACAGCTCTACCCGGCGTGACCCCGCGCGACGATTCACGAACGAGTGACGTCCCCGCGCTCCCCGGCCATCAGTTCGGCCAGGGCCGCGGCGGGCCCGCGCACCACTCCGGAGTGCAGGAGTTCGGTGCGGTGCACGACCCGGGGCGCCGTCAGCGGCACCGCGACCGTCGCCCCGGCCCCACCCCCGGCAACGCCCCCGACGGCGCTCTCCGCGGCCAGCGACGACGGCAGCAGGGCCAGCCCGTGCCCGGCCCCCACGAGCGTCACCAGCGTGCGCAGATCGCCGCCCTCGTAGCGCAGGGCCGGACGGAAGCCCACAGCCCCCGCAGAGCCGTGCGCGGCGCGCAGCTGCTCCAGGGAGACCCCCGCGTCGGGCGCGTCCAGCCAGCGGGCGTCCACGAGGTCGCCGAGGCGCAGGCCCGCGCGCCGGGCCAGGGGGTGCGCGGCGGGAAGCAGCACGGAGACGGGCTCCTCGGCGACACCGCGCACGGTGAGCGGTGCGACGTCGGGCAGGCGCAGCGGGTCGGTCGGCGCGGCGAGGCCGTCCACAAGTCCCAGGTCGGCGGCGCCCGTTGCGACCGCCGCGGGTATCTCCGCGCGCGGGAGGACGCACAGGGTCACGCCGGTGGCGGGCAGGGCGTCGGCCGTACGGCGCCGCAGCGCCGTCGCGGTCGTCGCGAGGGTCAGGCCCGGCGCGGGCTCACCCGCCGACCGCGCGACCTCCGCCCGCGCCGCCTCCAGGCGCAGCAGCAGCGGACCCGCGTGCTCCAGGAGCCGCTCCCCGGCCGGGGTCGGCGCGACCGGGCGGCGGGTGAGCAGGGTCGCTCCCAGGTCCTGTTCCAGCGCCGCGATGTGCTGGGAGACGGCGGACTGGGTGTAGCCGAGCTCCCGCGCGGCCTCCGAGAAGGAGGCGAGGCGGGCCACCGTGACGTACGTGCGGAGCAGGTGCGGATCCATGCCTCCATGATCGCCCCCATGGGCCGCGCGGCCCATCAGAGCTGCTTATGGGCAGTGCAGTTTTCATCGTTGGACGTGAACCGGGATGCCCACCCAGGATGGTCGGCATGACACAGACCGCCGCACAGAACACCCACTCCGTGGGACAGCACACCGGCTCCGGCCGACAGCACGGCAGCCCCGTGGCCCGCATCGCCCTCGTCGGCGACCGCTCCCCGAACGTCGTCTCGCACACCCGCATCCCGCTCCTCCTGGAGGCGCTCGCCGCCCAGGAGGGGCTGGTCCTCGACGCCTACTGGATACCGACCGAGGACGCCGAGCAGGAGGGCGCCGTGCGCGGCTTCGACGCCGTGTGGGTGCTGCCCGGCAGCCCCTACCGGAGCGAGGCCGGGGCGCTCGCCGCGATCCGCACCGCGCGCGAGGACGGCGTCCCCTTCCTCGGCACCTGCGGCGGCTTCCAGCACGCGCTCCTGGAGTACGCCCGCGACGTCTGCGGCCTCACGCAGGTCGCCCACGCCGAGAACGACCCCGACGCGGACGACCTCCTCATCGCACCCCTGTCCTGCTCCCTCGTGGGCCACGAGGGCACGGTGACGCTCACCCCCGGCTCGCTCGCCGAGTCCGTCATCGGGGCCGACAAGTCCCTTGAGCGCTACCACTGCTCGTACGGCCCGAGCGCCCACACCGAGACGCTGAGCGCCCACGGACTGCGCTTCACGGGGCACGACGAGGAGGGCCTGATCCGCGTCGCGGAACTCCCCGGCCACCCCTTCTTCCTGGCCACGCTCTTCCAGCCGGAGCTGTACGGCGACGGCACGCGCCCGCACCCGGTCGTGCGCGCCCTGGCCCGTGCGGCGGTGGACCACGCGCGCGTGCCCACCACCGCCTGAGCCCAGCAGCGACCGCCCCCGGCGGGTCAGCCCGCGCGACCACCCCCGTGGCCGCCGTCGTGCCCGCCGTGGCCCGCCCCGTGGTCGAACTTCATGGCCTCCGCGGGCATCACCACGAAGGGCCGCATCATGCCCATGTCCTCGTGCTCAAGGAGGTGGCAGTGGTACATGAAGCGGCCGTACGCCCCGTCGAACCGGCCCATCACGCGCAGCAGTTGGCCGCCGGGGACGCGGAAGACGTCCTTCAGGCCGCGCTCGTTCGGTGCGAGCGGGATGCGCCGGTCCGGGTCGAACTCGATCGGGGCGCGGGTGCCGCCGACCGCCGTGTCGAAGCCCGACGCGTCGTACGCGTCACGTCCCATGAGCTGGAAGTCGGCGAGGTGGATGTGCATGGGGTGGGTCACCTCGGGCTGCACCGCGAGGTTGAGGAAGCTCCACTGCTCGTAGCTGCCCTCGGCGATGGTGAAGCCCAGGCCGTCGTTGAAGGTGCGCGAGATGCGGCGGTAGGTCTTCACCTTGCCGTCCGCGCCGCGCAGTTGGATGACGCCGTCGGTCGGGACCTGGACGTCGCCCGGGTTCTCGACCTCGGCCATCTCCCAGATCTCCGGGTGGCCGCCGCCGCCCTTCGTGGCGGGCGGCGTGAGCACGATCAGGCGGTGGCCGTGCGGGATGTCGTGGGTGATCGGCCGGAAGGAGCCGGACAGGATCTCCGGGAGCTCGAAGGAGTCCTCGCACTCCCCGCTCTCTCCCACCCGGAACTCCATGACCTGCGGATACCGCACGTCGTTCGCCACGTCCGGGACGCCCGGCGCCTCGCCCGCGCCCTTGTTGACGAGCCGCAGACGGCGGCCCGCGAAGGCACGGAAGTCGATGAGCAGATCCATGCGCTCGGCGGGCGCGATCGTGAGGGTGGGCAGCGCCTCGTCGAAGTCGACCGGCACGGGGCGGGGCAGCAGCCCGCCGTCGCTGCCGATCTGCTTGATGGCGCCCGGCACCGGGTTGTCGTCCTCGTCGATCAGGACGAGGTTGTAGATGCGGGCGTTGGACGCGTTGACGAGGCGGAAGCGGTACCAGGCGTCATCGACGTCCGCGTACGGCCAGACGCGCCCGTTCACGGTGGTGTACGGGCCCGTGAAGGGCAGTGAGACGGGCTTGCCCGTCTCGGCGTTCTTCGGGTCGACGATGACGGTCTTGTGCAGCAGCCGGCCGTTCAGCCGCCCGTCCTCGTCCGTGTCCAGGTTGCGGTCGGCGAGCAGCAGCGGGATCTCCCGCTCCCCGGAGGGGAGATGGAGGGCGTCCTCCTCGTCGTCGCGCACCAGGTAGGTGCCGTACAGGCCCGTGTGGACGTTCCACCGCGTGATGTTCATGGCGTGGTCGTGGTACCACCACTGCACCGCCTGGTGGTCGTTCGGATACTCGGAGAGCTGCGCGTCCCCGAAGCCCACCGCGTTGTCCGCCCAGCCGTCGTTGCCGCCGCCGGTCTGCGCGCCGTGCAGGTGCGTCACCGTCCACGCGGGCAGCGCGGCCACGTCCTTGTTCGGCTCCACCCCGTCGCGGCCCGGCTGGGTGCTCGGCCGGGGCGTGCCGTTCGGCACCTCGACCGAGGTGACCGGGAACTCGCTCTCCTTCGGGATGCGGTTGGTCCACGCGATGCGGATGCGCTCACCGCGCCGCACCTCGATCGTGGGGCCCGGCACCGAGCCGTCGTACCCCCACATCAGGGTGGGCGGCAGCTGCGGGTGCAGCCGCACCCACGTCGGCCGCAGCGCGATCTCGGTCTCCTGTCGTACGTCGTCGGAACCTGGGCGCAGCACCGGCGGCACGGTCAGCGGCGCGACGTACGGAGCGAGCTCCCCCGAAGCCCGTGCGTCCGTCACCAAGTCCGCGAGTCCGTCGGCGATACGTCCGATGATGTCGGTCACGTGTGAACACCCCCGTGTTCAGCCCAGTCGGGCGGTCCCCCTTCGCGCGGCACCTCAACGGCCGCGCCCTACACACCAAAAGACCCGCCCCGCACCACCGAGGTTCCCTGAATGTCACCTTCCGGGTGGGAAGCGTCGAAAATCGGACACACCCCGGAACGCCCCACTTGGGCCGGTCCGGCGCGGAGATCCGGTTGTCAGTGGGCGCTGTTACGTTCTCGGGCATGAACGATCACGCCCTGCGGCGGCTGAGGCAGGACCGACACCTGGCCGAACTGGCCGCGTTCCCCTTCAACTTCGACCTGGACCGGGCGGACCACGTCGAGCCGGTCCGGCTGGCCTCGGGCGGCCCGCTGGAGCCGATAGCGGGGGACGACACGGGCGGCACGTACTTCGTGTGCGCGGACGGCGCCGTGCTGTACGCGGACTCGGAGGGCTCGGCGGGCGTCGTCGGCCTGAGCGTGGACGAGGCGATCGAGCTGACGATCGGCACGCTCGGCTGGGAGGACTGGGCCGGATTCCCGCCCGGCGCGAGCGCGGACGAGGAGGCCGACCTGCTCGCCGGCATCGCCGAGACGGACGCGGACATACGCGAGATGTACGCACCCGAACTGGACGCGCAGCGGGCCGAGTTGCGGGCGGCGCTCGGCTTCCCGGACCGCCCGGTGACCGAGCTGGTGCGCCGCCTCCACACCGCGCTGCTGACCACGGAGCCCGACCACCTCCTGCTCAACGCGGAGGAGGGCGTGGCCTACGAGCGCCTCGACCCCTATCCGCGCCCCGCCCTGTGGGAGCAGGTCCTCGCCCCGGGCCACGCCGACCTCGCCGCGATGCGGTCCGGCCGCGCCGCGTGGGACGCGGTGGTGGCGGACCCGGTGCGGCTCCTGACGACGCTGCGGGCCGCGCAGTACGACCGCCGGGACACCGATCTCCCGCTCCTGCGCCACCTGTTGCGCCACCAGGCACGCACCTGCGCGATGTCCGACGATCTCCGCCTCGCCGTCGTCCTGGTGGGCCTGCACGGCCGCAAGGAGGACCTGCCCCTCCTCAAAGAGGTCCACGAGACGACGTACGACACCTGGTGCGGCCTCGCGGGCCTGCCCGACCGGGCCGACCAGGTCCGCACCTGGGCGCAGGAGTCCGACGCGTCCAACCACGGCACAGACCCGGCGGACGAGGGCGAGGGCACCTGGCTGGAGCTGGCGCGCGAGCAGGGCCGCCCCGAGGTGGCCCGGGTCCATCTGATCCGCGAGCTGGACGTGCAGGACCGCCGCGCGTACCGCATCGCGAGCGGCCGCACCGGGACGTCCCCCAGCAGCCCCCGACTCCGCGAGCTCATGGAGGAGTTGACGGCCCTGGGCGACTACACCCAGGCGATACGGGCGCAGCGCCTGCACCTCACGCTCCAGGACGCGGAGCACAACGCGGCAGCCGCGCGGGCGAACCTGGAGCGCCTGACGGAGCTGGAACGGAAGGCGGAGCTGGAGCAGAAGGCGGGCGCCGCGCGCTGACAGCGCAGCGCGGACCGCCCACACCACCCGACCGACGAGAAGCCCCGAGCCCTCACTTCCCGAGCACCGAGAGGAGACGCCCATGGACCTGCTGTCCCTGCGCTACTTCCGCACCGTCGCGCGCCACGAGCACATCAGCCGCGCCGCCGACGAACTCCGTGTCGCCCAGCCCTCGGTGAGCCGCACCATCGCCCGCCTGGAGGCCGAGCTCGGCGTCCCGCTCTTCGACCGGCGCGGCCGCCGCGTCCATCTCAACCGCTACGGGAGGCTCTTCCTGCGCCACGTCGAGCGGGCCCTCGGCGAGCTCGACGACGCCCGCCGCGCGGTGCGGGACGCGGCCGAGGCGGACGCGGGCAGCGTGACCGTCGCCTCCGAGGCGCTGGTGACGCTCACCTACGCGCTGGCCCGCTTCCGCACCGCGCACCCGGACGTCGAGGTCCGCCTCTCCCAGGCGGGCGCCGAGGAGATGAGCCGCCAACTGCGCGCCCGCGAGGTCGACTTCTGTGTCGCCTCGCAGCCCCTGACGGGGCCCTCCCTGCGGACGCTGGAGCTGCTGCGCGAGGAGGTCCTGCTCGCGCTGCCGCACGGCCACCGCCTGGCCGGACGCGACCGTGTGACCGTCGCCGACGTGGCCGACGAGCCGTTCATCACGACCCGCCCCGGGCTGTGGCCGCGCTCCCTGCTCGACCGGCTGTTCACCGCGGCCGGTCTCACCCCGCACATCACGTGCGAGAGTGACGAGCCGAGCGCCACCGGGGACCTGATCGGCGCGGGCCTCGGCGTGGGCCTGGTTCCGGCCATGTCCCGCGCCTCCACCCTGCGGACCACGGGCGCCTGGGCGAGCCTCGACGCACCCGGCTGCGAGCGGACGCTGACCCTCGTATGGCGCGCGGACGGCTATCTGTCGGAGGCGGCACGGAAGTTCAAGGAGTCGATCACCGGGACGCCGCTGACCTCACCGGAGCCCGCGGGGCCCCGCCCGCTTCGGCCGGACTGACCGCCTGCACCCTTGCGGCACAAGGGAGTTGCGGCAACTGTGGTCGCGGCCCGAGTACCACCCCGCGCCGGACCGATTCGACAGGAGTCACCGTGGCCTCCTTCCACCTCCCCCACGAACTGCACGGGCACGGCCCGCACCAGGTGATCGCCGTGCACGGCTGGTTCGCCGACCGCACCGCCTTCGCCCCCGTGCTGCCCGACCTCGACGGCGAGTCCTTCCAGTACGCCGTCGTGGACCTGCGCGGGTACGGCGCGGCCAAAGACGCGGTGGGCACCTTCACCACGGCCGAGGGGGCGGCCGACGTCGTGGACCTCGCGGACCGGCTCGGCTGGGAGCGGTTCTCGCTGATCGGCCACTCCATGGGCGCCGGCGTGGCCCAGCGCGTCCTGGCGCTCGCCCCGCACCGGGTCCGCCGCCTGGTCGGCGTCTCACCGGTCCCCGCCTCCGGGCTCCGACTCCCGCCCGATCAATGGGAGTTGTTCTCCGGCGCCGGGCACCTGCCGCGCAACCGCCGCACCATCCTGGACATCACCACCGGCGGCCACCGCCCCGCGGCCTGGCTCGACCGCATGGTGGACCGCTCGCTGAGCCACAGCGACGCGAAGGCGTTCCGCGCGTGGCTGGACTCCTGGGCGACCGAGGACTTCCACGCCGACATCGAGGGCTCGACGGTGCCCGCCCTCGCGGTGGTGGGCGCGCTCGACCCGGCGCTCTCCGCCGAGCTGATGCGCGCGACGTGGCTGCGCTGGTACGCCCGCGCCGAGCTGGTCGAGCTGCCCTCCGCGGGCCACTACGCGATGGACGAGACACCGCTCGCCCTGATCCGCACGGTGGAGGACTTCCTGCGCGCCGACGGCGACAACGAAGCCGACCAAGCCGACGAGGAGGGCAGCCGCACGGCCGAGGGGGGCGACGACGGATGAAGGCACACGCCTCCAAGGCCCCGGGGGTCCCGGACCCCCCTCAGCCCCCGGACACCCGCGACGCCCCCGACGCCCGCTCGATCCCCGACGTCTTCGACCCCCGCCCGTACGCGCACGGCGTCCCGTACGACAGCTACCGCACCCTCCGCGACCACCACCCCGTGGCCTGGCAGGAGGAACCGGAGATCATGGGGTGGCCCGCCGGGCCCGGCTTCTGGGCGGTCACGCGCCACGCCGACGTCGTCCGCGTCCTGAAGGACTCCGCGACCTACTCCTCCCACCTCGGCGCCACCCAGATCCGCGACCCCGACCCCGCCGACCTGCCCTTCATCCGCCGCATGATGCTCAACCAGGATCCTCCGGGACACCAGCGCCTGCGCACCCTCGTCAGCCGGGCCTTCACGCCCCGGCGCGTCGACCGTTTCGAGGCGGTGGCGCGGCGCCGGGCCCGCGACCTCCTCGGCGCAGCGGTCGCCTCGGCCCGCGACGGCGACGGGACCTGCGACCTCGTCCCCGCCGTCACCGACGACTACGCCCTGCTCAACCTCGCCGACCTCCTCGGCGTACCGGACAGCGACCGCGGCCTCCTCCTGCACTGGACCCGGCGCGTCATCGGATACCAGGACCCGGACGAGGCGGGCGCCGTCGTGCACGACGCCGGCGGCAAGCCGGTCAATCCGCGCTCCCCCGCGCTGCTTGCGGACATGTTCGCGTACGCCCAGTCGCTCGCCGCCTACAAGCGGCGCCACCCCGCGGACGACGTGATGACCTCCCTCGCGACCGCCGCCGAACTCTCCTGCCCGGAGCTGGAGATGTTCTTCTTCCTGCTCACGGTCGCGGGCAACGACACGGTCCGCAGCGCGGCCCCCGGGGGCCTGCTCGCCCTGGCCGAGGCCCCCGACGAGTACGACCGCCTGTACACCGGCGCGGCCGACCTCGCCCCGGCCGTCGAGGAGTTGCTGCGCGCCCACCCCCCGGTGCTCAGCTTCCGGCGCACCGCGGCCCGGGACACGGTCCTCGCCGGTACCCGTATCAGCGCCGGGGACAAGGTCGTCGTCTTCCACGCCTCCGCCAACCACGACGAGCGCGTCTTCGCCGACCCCCACCGCCTCGACCTGTCCCGCGACCCGAACCCGCACGTCTCGTTCGGCGACGGCCCGCACGTCTGCCTCGGCGCCCACTTCGCCCGCCTCCAACTGCGCGTCCTGTACGAGGAGGCCCTGCGCGCCCTGCCGCCCCGGCTCCGTCTCGCGGCCCCGCCCCGGCGGCTCGTCTCGCACTTCATCAACGGCCTGAAGTCGCTCCCGGTCCACCTGTCCGGGCCGCCGCCCGGCCTCCCGTATCGTTGACGTACCCAAAACGACGTACGCGAAGGTGAGCAGAGGGGAGGGGCGATGACACCGGTACCGACGCCGGGACCGACACCAGGTCCGACGCCGGGACGCAGCGCGCACGCGGGCGCCACCGTCGCCCTGCGCGCCGCGCTCGCCCTGCTCGTCGCCGTGGTCACGCTGCTCTGCGTGTACGGGCAGGTGGGCAGCCGTTCCACCGCGGAGGCACCGCGGCGGACGGTCGCCGCCGCGTCGACGGCGCCGCAGCACGCGCCGGCCGACACCGCGATCGCCACCGCCTCCACCTCCGTATCCACGTCCACGTCCACCTCCACCTCCGTATCCACGTCCGTATCCGGGCACACGGCGATCGCCACCGAGGACGACCGCCACCCCGCCCCCTGCAAGACGAAGATCGTCTCCGAGTCGAACGGCGGCGGCGCCCTCCGCGGCGACGGCCACCCGACGCAGTCGGGCCCCGCCCTGTCCCCCGCGACAGACCCGGCGACCACGCCCCTCACCACCCGCGCCCCGCCCGGCATACCGTCCGTCTCCTCCGGGCCCCTCGCCCCGCCCCCACGCGAACTGCTCTCCATCCTGCGGATCTAGGACGCCGACCACGCCCCGGTCACGTCCTGGTCCACCCCTCGCATGCCCGCACCCAGGCGCCCACGCGCCCAGCACGCACGCGTGCCCGCATGCACCACCGCACGCAGGAGAGCTCTGCCATGCCGAAGCCCGGCACCACCCGCACGTCCACCACCCGCACGTCCACCACTCGCACATCCACCACCCGCACATCGACGTCCCGTTCCCGTACCCGCACCAAGGTCATCGCCTCGGTGGTCCTCGTCGCCGCCGCGGCCACCGCCGTCTTCGCCTTCACCCTCGACTCGGGCTCGGACTCGCCCGGCGCGAAGAGCGAGGACCCGGCCGTCACCGAGGAGGGCCCGGGGGTGCCCGAGGCCGTCCCGGAGCTGGTGGGCCTGGCCCGCCGCGACAAGGGCGACGCGCTCGCCACCGGCCCCGCCGACGCCCCGGTCGTGATGATCGAGTACTCCGACTTCCAGTGCCCCTACTGCGGCCGCTTCGCGCGCGAGACCGAGAAGGAGCTGATCCGCAAGTACGTCGACAAGGGCGTCCTGCGCATCGAGTGGCGCAACTTCCCGATCTTCGGCGACGAGTCGGAGCAGGCGGCGAAGGCGTCCTGGGCGGCGGGGCAGCAGAAGAAGTTCTGGGAGTTCCACGACGTCGCGTACGAGAAGCAGCGCAAGCGCAACTCCGGCGAGTTCAGCAAGGACAACCTGGTGGCGATGGCGAAGAAGGCGGGCGTCCCCGACCTCGACCGGTTCCGTGACGACCTCGCGTCCGACAAGGCCGACGCGGCGGTGGACAAGGACCGCAAGGAGGGCTACGGCCTCGGCGTCTCCAGCACCCCGGCGTTCCTGATCAACGGCAGGCCGGTGCTCGGGGCGCAGCCCACGGACATGTTCACGCGGACCATCGAGGCGGCGGAGCGCGCGGCGGCCGAGAAGGACCACAAGAAGAAGACGGACGACGAAAAGACCGACAAGAAGACGGACGACAACAAGGCGGGCGACGGCCGATGAGCGACGCAAGCCTGCTCATGGCGTTCCTCGGCGGGCTGCTCGCCCTGCTCAGCCCGTGCAGCGCACTGCTCCTGCCCGCGTTCTTCGCCTACTCGTTCAACGGCGGCCGGCTCCTCGGCCGCACCGCCCTCTTCTACGCCGGCCTGTGCACGACCCTCGTACCGCTCGGCGCGGCCGGTTCGTTCGCGAGCAAGCTCTTCTACGGCAACCGGGACCTGCTCATCACCATCGGCGGCTGGACGGTGATCGCGCTCGGCGTCGCGCAGATCCTCGGCCTCGGCTTCGGCTCACGGCGGCTCCAACAGGCGGCGGGCGCGCGCCGATCGGGCTCTGCCGTCTCGGTGGTGGCGCTCGGCGCGGTCTACGGCCTGGCCGGGTTCTGCGCGGGCCCGATCCTCGGCAGCATCCTGATGGTGGCCGCGCTCGACGGCGAGCCGGTGCACGGCGGCCTGCTGCTCGCAGTGTACGCGCTCGGCATGGCACTGCCGATGTTCGTGCTCGCGCTGCTCTGGGACCGCTTCGACCTCGGCCACAAGCGCTGGCTGCGCGGCCGGACGCTGAACCTCGGCCGGCTGCGGCTGCACACGACGTCGCTCGTCGGCGGCGTCCTGTTCATCGCGCTCGGCGCCGCGTTCCTGCTCTTCGACGGGACGTCCGCGCTGCCGTCGCTGCTGAGCGTGGACACCGAGTACACCCTGGAGGAGCGGTTCCGCGAGATCGGCGCGGCGGTCCCGGACAAGGTGGCGCTGCTCGTCCTGGCGGGGGCGGTGGCGATCCCCGCGCTGATCGTGCTGCTGCGCGGGGCGCGGACCGAGGAGGAGAGCGAGGAGCCGTCACCGGACGGCACGTCGTAAGCGACGGGTCATCCAGGGCGCCAAGTCATCCAGGGCGTCCAGGGCGTGCGGACCAGACCCTAGTCCTCGATCCAGCCATGGTTCTCGGCGTGCCGGAGGAGGCGGTCGCGGGCCTGGAGGATCTGGGCGGAGGTCATGGTGGGGACCGCGGCGAGGAGCACTTCGGTGACCTCGTCGCGGTACTCCTTGGCGGAGAGCGAGTCACACAGGACGTTGTCGTCGTAGTCGACGCGCGCGGAATGGCCGCCGCCGGACCGCACCGGGATACCGGGGTCACTCACCAACCGCACCTCGGACGCCTTCAGACCGCGGTCGCCCTCCTCCACCCGGAACTCCACGATGGCCCCCGGGGTGAGCAGACTCTTGTCCACCTCGAGGTCGTTCGCGTGCACGAAGACGTCCTCGCCGCCGGTCTCCGCGGCGACGAACCCGAAGCCGCGCACGGTGTCGAACCTGATGATCTTGCCCTGAACCCTCACAGCACCCTCACCCTCGAACCCACAAAGCAGTTGAACGCCTCCCCTAATTCTACGGAGTTGCCGTAGCGTCGTTTGACCAGCACGTAACTGGAGGACGCAGTCACATGAGCATCGCCGCAGTCACGGACAAGTCCCAGTGGATCCGCCACTACGCCGTCGCTTCCGTCAACGCGCCCCGGCTGGTGTGTCTGCCGCACGCGGGCGGCTCCGCCAGCTACTACCTGCCGACCGCGAAGGCCCTCGCCCCGCACATCGAGGTGCTCGCGATCCAGTACCCGGGCAGGCAGGACCGCCTCCTGGAGGACTGCGTCGACAACATCCACGATCTCGCGGCGCTCATAGCCCAGTTCGTGCAGCCGCTGGCGGCACAGAAGCCGCTCGCCCTGTTCGGCCACAGCATGGGCGCGGGCGTGGGCTTCGAGGTGGCCCGGCTGCTCCAGCAGGCCGGGACCCCGGCGGCCCATCTCTTCGTCTCGGGCCGCCAGGCCCCGCACCGGCACGAGGTCACCTACGCGCACCTCCTGGACGACCTCCAGTTCGTGGCCGAGATCCGCCAGCTGAACGGCTCGGACGACGACGTCCTGGACGACCCCGACCTGCGCTCCCTGGTCCTGCCCGCGATCCGCTCGGACTACAAGGCGGCGGAGACCTACGAGTACCGCCCCGGCGCGAGGCTGACCTCCCCCATCACCGCCCTGACCGGCGACAACGACTCTGGCATGACCCTGGACGCGGTCCGTGCCTGGTCGGACCACACGTCGGGCGCCTTCAACTTCAAGGTCTTCACCGGCGGCCACTTCTTCCTCAACGACCACCAGGGGGCGATCCAGCGCGGGATCAGGGCGGCGCTGGGGGTGTAGGGGCCCAGGGGGATCAGAAGAAAGAACTGTCCCCGAACTGCTGCACCGCCGTCAGCATGATCGTGGAGTGGTTGTGGCACTCCTCCCACACATCGGGCAGCCCCTCGTACTTGTCCTTGCAGATCCGGTCCATCTCCTCGCCGAAGCGCGCGTCGATCCAGTTCTTGGTCTCGCGGGTCGGGCTGAGCTTGAGGGCGTAGTGGTTGCCGAAGTTTCGGTAGCCGAAGTCGTGCAGGTTGCACGCCGGAATCATGTCCGGGTCGTAGATGGGCGCACTGCAGCCGTCCGCGCTCCACTCGAAGGGCGGCTCGTGCGGGGTGGTGGCGAACTGCTGATAGGTGAGCCCCATGATCTCCCTGGCCCGGACGGCCGGATCGGGGTCGGCCGCCGCCGGTGCGGCGTGCACGGGCAGCACTGCGAGAACCAGCCCCGCACAGACACCGAGAACACGAGAACCACGCATGGACGCACACTCCCTCAAGTCACCGAACGTCGGTAACTGCCTGCATCGGCAGGCCGGCCAAGGGACTTGAGGGAGGTGAGGAGAGCGAGAAGGGCGAGGCAGCGAGCGGGGCGTCAGCCCTCGTCCGGAACCAGCGTCAGCGAGATCGAGTTGATGCAGTACCGCTGATCCGTGGGAGTCGCATACCCCTCACCCTCAAACACATGCCCCAGATGCGACCCGCACCGGGCACACCGCACCTCCGTGCGCACCATCCCGTGCGACGTGTCGGGGATCAGCTCGACCGCGTCGGTGTCCTTGGGGTCGTAGAAGCTCGGCCAGCCGTGCCTCTGTCACACCACCTGCCCCAACAGCATCCTCAGCCCCGCGAGTTGCGCCGTCAGATCGCGACCACATGCACGTCTGACGGGGTCAGCACCGCCAGGTAGGCGCGGATGTCGTCCGGATCGCTGGTGAAGATGACCGCGCTGCCGTGCCGGGCGGCGGCCAGTGCCACCCATGCGCCCACCGCGTCCGGCCGCTTCTTCGCCGGCAGGGCCGCCTGTCCGAGCGCGGTGGCGATGCGACGCCAGTCGGCCAGGTCCGGGCCCATCGCACAGCCCAGGCACTCCGGTCGTCCGGCCTTGGTCTCCCGCATCGGGGGCTCGGCGGAGCGGGCCTGTGGCACGGTGCACTCCTTGAGTACGCCGGACAGCGCGTGCACCAGTGCCGGGTGGGGGCGCCAGACCTGGGCCAGGACCGGGCCGAGCACCAGCGCTCGATGCGGCGCGGACCGCAGCCCTTCGTGCAGGGCGACCGCCTTGGCCTTGCGATCGGCGAGTGCGATCAGCATGCCGGAGTCGTAGACCGGAACCCGTGCGCTCACGCGGAGTGCCCCGGAAGATCCGCCTTCCGGTCCTCGCCGTGCACGAGCCCGAGAGCCTCCTCGATCTCACGCCGCTCCTGCTCCGTCAGCTCCCCATCGGAGGCACCCGGCTCCTCCGGCAGCACACCGGCCTCCGCCTCGGCCCGGGCGATCAGCGCGTCCACTCCGGCGAACTGCTCCTCTATGGCATCCGTCTCCGCCATCTGCCGCGTGGCCGCATGCACCAGGTACGCCGACACGTCCAAGCCCGCCCGCTCGGCATGCTCCTTGATCCGCTCGGCCTGCGCCGCATCGAGACTGATACTGATCCGGGTCTTCGCCATACCCGTCAGTGCATGACGCGTATTACGGACGTCCAAGCGGCAGAAGCACCCGATCGGCTCGAGCCGAACCCCACGGCAGGGACGGCTCACAGCCTGACCTCACCACCAGGGCCTCATGCCCGGAATACGAGTTTACGACCGGGAGGCATGCGGAGGGCCGAAGACTGCTGGACAGGAAACCGCTCCAACACCTAGGAGGCATCATGTCCAGCACAGCCACCGTCCTGACGCTGCACCCGGATCACCCCGAGTGCCCTTCCTGGTGCGCCCGCAATACGCACGCCGAAGCGACCGGCAGCCACATCGGCACCCCCATCGCCCTGCACGCACCCGGCCGCATGACTCCCACAACCGAGGTACCCCTCTTGTCCGTTCAACTCGCCCTTGACCATGACGAGGAAGCCGGACAACAGCAGCCCAGGATCTGGCTGTCGACCACAGACAGCACAGCAGAGCTGACGGACTCATCACTGGCCGAACTCGTCGCCGGCATCGACGAGTTCGCGCTGCGCCTACGAGGTCTGCTCCATCGGTACCGCACCGTCATCGCCGGTGGGGCAGCGGAGTGCGTAGACGCGTATCAGTCACCGACCCACCCGCTGGAACTCGTCACCCCCTGCCCGCCCTGGTGCCAGTACCGGGACAACACGGATGAGCATGCACCGGACACCCTGCTGATCGATCACTTCCACGGCACCGGCGAGGACCCCATGGAGGTTCAACTCCAGCCCAGCGCAAGGACGAAACGGGATCCCGAACCGGACGCGGTCGAACTCGCCATGGTGCACACGCCCTACGCGCAGGAGCCTCAGCTCGACCTCACACTCAGCGGCGGCGGCGCATACAAGTATGTCGCCCTGACCCTCACGGAGGCAGAACGTCTGCGCTCCCGGCTCGCCGAACTCACGGCGCAGGGCCGTGAGTACCTGCAGCCGAACGCCGTACCCACAGCCCGTGAACTCATGGAGTACTGCGATGTCCGGCTCATCGAGCACGACGGCAGCGACCAACACTTCCTCGGGCACGCCGTCGGAGACACCCGCGAACCCGGGCCGGTATGGGTGACCGTGCCCAAGGGCCTCTCCGGTCCGCAGCGAGACGATCTGGTGACAGATCTGCTCTCCGAGATCCATGAGACGCAGCAGGAACTCACTGCCCACGACGGCACGGAGATCTGCCAGGCCGGTGCGCCGCCGAACGAGCACACCATGCTCACACAGCTGCCTGCGGCCTGAGCGCCACTCCCGGGACGGGCAGTCCGGGTATACGCGCATGGGTTGGCCTCCACACCAGCGCCTTCGGTGTGGAGGCCAACCCGCTGTGCAACTGCGGGTGGGCGCACATCTGCGCCCTGAGCCTTGTCAGCCCTCGTCGGGCACCAGCCGCATGGAGATCGAGTTAATGCAGTACCGCTGATCGGTCGGCGTCGGATACCCCTCGCCCTCAAACACATGCCCAAGATGCGAGCCGTACCTCGGTCCGCACCATCCCGTGCGAACCATCGGGCACAAGTTCCACCGCGTCTGAATTGCGTGCATCCCAGAAGCTCGGCCAGCGATACCCCATTCACACCTCTGGTCACTAATGCCACATCAGCAACACCTCATGCCCTAGTGTCAGTTACCGCGATCAGCAGCCTGCGGCCGCTCTGCTGGCCCTCCACTCCGGGGCCTCGCGGGTATCCTGAAACTCCAGTTAGTGCTGTGCGGTCTGCCAGATAATGGTGTCCCGGACCTTGGTCGGTAGTGCTGAAGAGCTCGCGGCACAGGTTGACGCGCCAGCCCCCCGAACTCCTGATGCGAGTGGGTCTCCAAGCCGACGGCGTCCTCGCTGACGAGGACGCCGATGTCGCGAGAAAGATGCAGATCAGGCCGATTGTCATAGCTGCCTGTCATGCTCTGCCGCATGACAACGACACTCTCGACAGCCTACGAACTCTGGTTCCTCTGGAGCCCGTTAACGATCATGACGGTGTACGGAGGCTGGGTCGCGCGATCACGGATACCGGGGTCCTTCCTTGGCAGGATTCCCGGCGTGCGCCGCCTCGGCCGGCGGTCCGCTACCGAGCGAGGGCGAGCCCTACTGAAGGCGCTGAAGGAGGCCGGAGTACCCGCGAACGACCGCCCCGACGAAACCCGGCTGGTAGAGCGGCTTCATCGCTTCACCCTCGGCATACGCGCGTCCCGGGCATTCTTCGGCGCACCTGTCGTACTGCCAGTCGCCGCGCTCTTCTGTGCGTCTGTGGTCGACGACCGCAGGACTCCCCTTCCCGTAGCCGGGCTCTTCCTGGGGCTGACAGTGTTCTCTGCGTGCATCCTTGCTATCGACGAGCGCTCAGTGCGCCGCTCCGATGCTGCCGGAGCGGCCGCATATCGTGCCGTCGAGGCCCTCGAAGGTCTCCTCCTCGGCCGCGGCCGTCCGTCTCAGCAATCGGCGCTTGAGAGTACCGGCATACGCTTCGACCACCTCTGCCACGCATTGAAGGGTCAGGCACGGCACGAATCCAGGAAGACCACACTCCGCTCGCAGCGCGACGCGGCGCAGCTCACAGAGCTCCTGCTGCGCAACATTCGCCACCACAACCACGCGCTGGCCTTCGCGACTGACAGGCAGGACACCATTCGGGAACTCGCCCGACTGACCTCCAGCGCACTCCAGTACAGCTGCCGTCCGCGCGCGGAGCTGGCCAACCTGAACTTCGTAGACCCCCAGCTCCTGGGATCGTTCGGGGGCCCAGAAGCCGATGCCGAGCCCACTGACAAGCGCGCGACCCACATCGCCGTATCGCTGCTCGTAGCAGCCGCGTTATCCGGGCTTGCCATCCTCCTCGGCCGGCTCGGAGCACTCGGTGAGTTCGCACCAGTAATCCTGCTTCTCCTGTACCCCCACGCCCACCAGGCCGCCGAACGCTTCGGGATACCGTTCCCAACCTGGCCAACGAGTGCCACCACCGGCGACGAAACCGCGGGGCCCGAACTGGTGAACTCGCCCTCAGCCAGGACAAGCCCCCGTAGTCGGACGTTGCGCCCGACGATACGTGCGCGCTCAGCACGAAGGCGTCGGTCCGGACACGACGCACGCTGAGAGCGAGGCAACCGGGACAACGTCCCAGAGCCACAACAGGCTCTTCTAACTGACGAGTTGCGGTGGGCGTCTGACCACCTGGAGCCGATATCGCAGGTGTCGCCCCTCATGGACGCCCGAACCCCACGCCCGCCCCTCACTCCTCGTCCGGCACCAGCCGCATAGAGATCGAGTTGATGCAATACCGCTGGTCAGTAGGCGTCGCGTAGCCCTCGCCCTCGAAGACGTGCCCAAGGTGCGACCCACATTTCGCACACCGCACCTCGGTCCGCACCATCCCATGCGACGTGTCGGACACAAGTTCCACGGCATCTGAGTTGCGTGCATCCCAGAAGCTCGGCCAGCCGCAGTGGGACGCGAACTTCTCGTGGGACGTGAAGAGTTCGGCGCCGCAGGCGCGGCAGGCGTAGACGCCCTTGGTCTTGGTGTCGGTGTACTCGCCGCGGAACGCGGGCTCCGTGCCGGACTCGCGCAGCACCGCGTACTCAGCGGGGGTCAGCTGAGCGCGCCATTCCTCGTCCGGCTTCTCGACCTCGTACGACATGACGCGCCATCCCTCACTTCGACTGGTTCGACAGGTGATCCAGGATCTGCGGGCCCAGGTCCGTGACGTCGCCCGCTCCCATGGTGAGAACGAGATCGCCGGGCTTCGCCATTCCCGCGATCGTCCGCACGGCCTCCGCCTTGTCGTGCGAGGCGGCCACCTCGGCGCCCGCGGCGCGCGCGGCGTCGATGATCACGGCGCTGGTGATGCCGGGGATCGGGTCCTCGCGTGCCGGGTAGATGTCGAGGACCACCGAGGAGTCGGCCAGGGCGAGGGCGTCGCCCATCTCCTTGCCCAGCTCCTGGGTGCGCGAGAAGAGGTGGGGCTGGAAGAGGACCAGCAGGCGCGCGTCGGGGGCGGTCGCGGCGCGCATCGCCTCCAGGTCGGCCGTCATCTCGGTCGGGTGGTGGGCGTAGGAGTCGATGACCTGGACGCCCGCGGCCTCGCCCTTGAGCTGGAGGCGGCGCTTGACGCCGGTGTACGACTTCAGGACGGCGGCCAGGTTCCGGGACGGGATGCCGAGCGCGATGCCCGCCGCGAGAGCCGCGACCGCGTTGCCGGCGTAGTGACGGCCGGGCACCGAGACAGTGAAGGTGAGCAGCTTGCCGTCGAGCAGGACGGTGACCTCGCTGGTCAGACCGCGCGCAGTGATCTTGTGGATGCGCAGGTCGGCAGTGTCGGACTCGCCGTAGGTGACGACCTTGAGCCGGCCGAGGTCCCGCACGCGCTTGGTCAGCTCGATCGCGCCGGGCTGGTCCGCCGAGATGACCAGCGTGCCGCCCGGCTTCACCTTGCCGACGAACGTCTCGAAGGACTCGTAGATCTCGTCCATGGACGCGTAGTTGGCGTGGTGGTCGAGCTCCACGTTGAGGATGATCGCGACCTCGGGCGCGTACTTGTGGAAGCTGCGGTCCGACTCGTCCGCCTCGGCGACGAAGATCTCGCCGTCGCCGTGCAGGGCGTTGGAGCCCGGCGCGTCCAGGTCGCCGCCGATCGCGTACGACGGGTCGAGGCCCAGGGTGGAGAGGGCGACCGCGAGCATCGAGGTCGTGGTCGTCTTGCCGTGCGTGCCCGCCACGGCGATCGGGCGCAGGCCGTCCATCAGGGAGGCGAGGGCGTCCGAGCGGTGCACGACGGGGATGCCGAGCTCGGTGGCGCGGGCCAGCTCGGGGTTGTCGGCGCGGATCGCGGAGGAGACGACGACGCTGGAGGCGTCGGCGGCCAGGTGCGCCGCGTCGTGGCCGATGTGGACCGTCACGCCGAGCGCGCGCAGGGCCTCGGCGGTGGCGGAGTCGCGGGCGTCGCTGCCCGCGACCTTGGCGCCGCGCTGGGCGAGGATCTTCGCGATGCCCGACATTCCGGCGCCGCCGATGCCGATGAAGTGCGGTCGGTCCATGGAGGCCATGGACTGGGGCAGGCCGGGTGCCATGCGTGTGTCTCCCCTGGTGTAACGGCGAACGAGCGCCGCCCAGCCTAGTCGGTCGGACCCGGGCGGCCTTACGCCTCGCTGTGCGAGAACAGCTTGAGGACGGGGACTCCGACCTTGTGCCGGGCGCGCGAGGCCCAGTCGCGGTGGAAGAACTCCTCCACGTAGTGGGGGTCGGTGAGCACGATGACCTCGTCGGCCCTGACCTCGTCGACCAGTTCCTTGAGGGCGTCCAGCGGGTGGTCCTCGATGAGCCGCCCCTGGGCCTCGCAGCCCGCCGCGCGCAGCGCCGTGAGGGAGACCTGGAGGGCCTTCTCGCCGGGTCCGGTCGCGTCCTGCCCCTCGGGGGTCTCGCCCTCGCGGACCGCCTCGTCGAGCTCGCCGAGCGCCACGTCGTCGATCGCCCGCAGCAGGCGGTCCGCCTGGTCGCCGCGGGGCTGCAGCAGGACGTGGAAGACGACCGTCTCCTCGCCGTGCAGGGTCGTGACGAACTCCACGTCGGCGGACGTCAGGGCCTTCTCGATCATCAATACGCTCGTGAACACGCCAGGCGCCCTCTCGTCCGGGGGCCGTTCCCTGGCCCCTGCGGAAACCATCCTGCCCCGTGCCCGCACGGGGTCTGCGAGTTTTAGTGTGCCCAACCGACGGCAAACGGAACGGCACATTCCGCTGATTGTCAGGTTCGACGGTAACGGGTGTAGAGGAACCCGGCCTCCTCCAGTACCCCCGCGAGCCCGAACCTTTCCGGCACCGCCATCGCCGGCCCGCCCGCGATCCGCTGGGCGTCCCCGGCGACGAGCATCGGCGAGACGGTCAGGCACAGCTCGTCCAGGACCCCCGCCGCCACGAACTGGCCGAGCATCCGGGGCCCGCCCTCGGTGAGCAGCCGCGTCAGCCCGCGCCCGGCCAGGGCGGCCACCACCCGCGCCGGGTCCGCGCCCGCGCCCTCCCCGGCGAAGACCACGACGGCGCCCGCCTTCTCCGCGGCGGCGACCCGGTCGGCGGGGGCCGCGGCGCCGGTCACCACGAGAGTGGGCACCAGGGGCGAGACGAAGAGCGGAAGGGAGAAGTCCAGTTCGAGGCTCGCGCTGACGACGGCGATCGCGGGCACCGCCGACTGCCCGGCCGCCGCCCTGCGCTGCGCGAACGCGTCCCGCGCGCGGGCCGGGCGGTACCCCTCCTGGCGTACCGTTTCGGCGCCGACGACCACGACGTCCGCGAGCCCCCGCAGGGTCCCGAAGATCCGCATGTCCGTGGCGGTGGAGATGGGCTGCGAGCGGCCGTCGTGCTGGGCGGCGCCGTCGAGCGTGGAGACCATGTTGGCCCGCAGCCACGCGCGCGCGGCCGACCCCGCACTCACGTCGCCCGTGCTCACATGGCCCGTGTCCTGCGGATACGCGGAGACGTCCTGCGGATACGCGTACGCGTCGGCCAGCTCCTCCAGCTCCCACTCGCGGTCCGTCTCGGCGGCTGTCTGATCGGTCACAGGGAACAGGCGTCGCATGTCCAGCAGTCTGGCACGGCGCTTAGAGTTAGGAACCGTGTCGTCCTCCACCGCCGCCTCCGGGCCGAGTTCCATAGCCGAAGCGGCCCCGCTGTCCCTGTGCGCCCGCGAACCCCACGTCCCCGCGGACCGGCTCGTCGCCGAGATGGTGCCGCCGCCGCGCTTCGACTCGGTCCGCTTCGACACCTACATCCCGGACCCGAACCAGCCGAGCCAGACCGAGGCCGTCCAGGTCCTCTCCGGCTTCGCGGCCGGGCTCGGCGGGGCGCACGCGAGCGGCGCGGGCAAGGCGGGCAAGAGGCGCTGGTTCGCGAAGAAGGAGACCGCCCCGAAGGGCCCGCGCGGCGTCTACCTCGACGGCGGCTACGGCGTCGGCAAGACCCACCTGCTCGCCTCGCTCTGGCACGCCACGCCCGCGGCCCCCGAGCAGAAGGCGTTCGGCACCTTCGTCGAGCTCACCAACCTCGTGGGCGCGCTCGGCTTCCAGCAGACGGTGCGCACCCTCAGCGGCCACCGGCTGCTCTGCATCGACGAGTTCGAGCTCGACGACCCCGGCGACACCGTCCTGGTGTCGTCGCTGCTCGCCAAGCTGGTCGAGCAGGGTGTGGCGCTCGCGGCGACCTCCAACACGCTGCCGGGCAAGCTCGGCGAGGGCCGGTTCGCGGCCGCCGACTTCCTGCGCGAGATCCAGGGCCTGTCCGCCCACTTCCGCGCGCTGCGCATCGACGGCGAGGACTACCGCCACCGCGGCCTGCCCGAGGCCCCGGCGCCGTACACCGACGAGCAGGTCACCCGCGCCGCGTACGCGACCGACGGCGCCTCGCTCGACGACTTCCCGCACCTGCTGGCGCACCTCGCCCGCGTCCACCCGAGCCGGTACGGAGCACTCACCGACGGCGTCCGGGCGGTCTGCCTCACCGACGTCACCCCGGTCCCCGACCAGTCGACGGCACTGCGCCTGGTGGTCCTCGCCGACCGCCTCTACGACCGCGAGGTGCCCGTGCTCGCGTCCGGGGTGCCCTTCGACAAGCTGTTCAGCGAGGAGATGCTGAACGGGGGCTACCGGAAGAAGTACTTCCGGGCCATCTCCCGGCTCACGGCGCTCGCACGCGACGGCAAGTCACTCGTCGGCGCATAGCGCCCGAAGTTACGCGTGTAACCATTCTGTGCACCGCAAATGACGGTGCGCGGTAACGAAGCTCTGCGCGCGTAGTTCCCGCGCCCCCGATCGCGTGGTACACACATCCGGTCATTTCCTGTCCGCCAGCAGGAGGTAGTTGCCGTATGTCTGCTACACGACGTCAAGTTCTCGCCCGCACCGGTGCGTTGGGGGCCGGAATAGCCTTCACGGGAGCCCTCTCGGAGCTCTTCGCGGGCACCGCGACCGCCGCCGCGCAGGGCAAGGCCGGATACGGCCCGCTCGTGCCCGACCCGGACGGCCTGCTCGACCTCCCCAAGGGCTTCCGCTACAAGGTCCTCTCCCGGGAGGGGGACGACCTCAGGTCCGGCGAGGGCAAGGTGCCCAGCAACCACGACGGGATGGCCGCCTTCGCCGGCAGACACGGCCGCGTCCACCTCGTGCGCAACCACGAGAACCGCGTCACCGGCAAGGTCCCGGTGCCGACCGTCGAGGGCCTCACCTACGACCCGATGGGCAAGGGCGGCTGTACGGCGCTCGCACTCGACCGCCACAACGATGTCCTGTCCGAGCGCGTCGCGATCGCCGGGACCGCCGTCAACTGCGCGGGCGGGCCCACGCCTTGGGGCACCTGGCTCACCTGCGAGGAGACCGAGGACAAGGCCGGCACGAACGGCTACACCAAGGACCACGGCTTCATCTTCGAGGTCGACCCCGTGGACCCGCGCCGCACCGGCGCCGTGCCGCTCACCGCGATGGGCCGCTTCCAGCACGAGGCGATCGCCGTCGACCCGCACCGCGGCATCGTCTACGAGACCGAGGACGCCTTCCTCAAGCCCTTCGGCCTCTTCTACCGCTTCCTGCCCAAGAAGCCGGAGGGCGGCCACGGTTCGCTGCGCGCGGGCGGCAGGCTCCAGGCGATGCGCGTGCCGGGCGTGCCCGACCTCTCCTCGATCCAGGAGCCGGGCGCGACCTTCGACCGCATCGAATGGGTCGACGTCCCCGACCCGCTCGCCACCCAGACCCCCATCCGCCTCCAGGACTTCGGGCCCAAGGGCATCACCCATGCCCAGAAGCTGGAGGGCTGCTACTGGGGCGGCAGCTCGGTCTACTTCGTCTCCTCCTTCGCGCACAGCGCCGAGGGCTCGGCCGCCGACCACTTCGGCCAGATCTGGAAGTACGACCACGCCCGGCGCCGCCTCACCCTGGTGATCGTCTTCGGTCCTGACACCGACGTGCAGCTGCCCGGCGAATCCCCCGACAACATCACCCTCGCGCCCAGCGGCGGCCTGATGGTGTGCGAGGACGGCGAGGGCGCCCAGCACGTCTACGGCGTGACCCGGCGCGGCGAGGTGTACGCGATGGCCCGCGGCGCGCAGAACATCGGCACCCCCGACAAGCCCGAGTGGGGCGAGTTCGCGGGCGTCACCTTCTCGCCCGGCAAGGACACGATGTACGTGAACTGCTACACGCCGGGGACGACGTTCGCGGTGACGGGGCCGTGGCACCGCTAGCGCCGCGCGCGCACGAGTAGCGGCCCCCGGTCCCCCGTCGCACGATCGAGGGACACGATCGGAAGGGGTGCGCGGTGGCGAAGGCCAAGAAGGACACGAAGAAGCCGGGCAAGAGCGCCAAGCGGAGCACCGAGCGGCGCGCCGAGGAGAGCGGTGGGAAGCACTCCGCCAAGCGCTCCAGGAAGGGCCCGGCTCCCCTCCGTGACCTGCTGCGCATCCCCGAAGGCGAGCGCGTGGACCTTTCGTCGTTCGACGCCGCCGCGACCCCCGCCGGCCCCCGGGACAAGGCCGCGGGGCTCGCGGCGACCGCCCAGATGGGTGAATCCCTCGCCGACCTCCAGGAACGGCTGTGGGCGGCGAGCACGGCGGGCGACCGGCGGCGGCTCCTGCTGGTCCTCCAGGGCATGGACACCAGCGGCAAGGGCGGCACGGTCAAGCACGTCATCGGCCTGTTCAACCCCAGCGGCTGCCGCATCCGCGCCTTCAAGGCGCCCACGCCGGAGGAGCAGAACCACCCCTTCCTGTGGCGCATCATGAAGGCCCTCCCGCAGACCGGCGAGATCGGCATCTTCGACCGCTCGCACTACGAGGACGTCCTCATCGCCCGCGTCCGCGAACTGGCCCCGCGCAGCCAACTGGGCCGCCGCTACGGCCAGATCAACCGCTTCGAGAAGTCCCTCGCCGACGACGGCGTCACCGTCGTGAAGTGCTTCCTCCACATCTCGTACGAGCAGCAGCGGCGCCGCCTCCTCGAACGCCTCGACAACCCCGACAAGCACTGGAAGTTCAACCCCGGCGACATCGACGAGCGCGCGCTGTGGCCCGACTACCAGGAGGCGTACGAGATCGCCCTGGAGCGCTGCTCCACGGAGGCGGCCCCCTGGTATCTGATCCCGGCCGACCGCAAGTGGTACCGCAACTGGGCGGTCAGCAAGCTCCTGTTGGAGCACCTGGAGGCGCTCGACCCCGCGTACCCGAAGGCGGACTTCGACGTGGCGGAGTGCAGGAAGCGGCTGCTGAGCCAGGGTTGAGGCTGCCGTTCTCCCCTTCTCCCGTTCCCCGTTCGTCCCAGTCAGCCCGTTCGTCCCGTTCGGCCCGTTCGGCCTGCCCCGAGTCGCCGCCCCGCGGCCGCGCTCCTAGCGTCGATGAAAGGCACGACGCCGTCAGCAACGAACGGAGGGGTGAGCCGCTGTGCGCTCCCTGCAGTCCCTGTCCTCCCGTACCGCCTCCACCGCCTCTGCCGCCCTGCTCGCCACCGCCGCCCTCGCCCTGTCCGCCCCGGCCGCCCTCGCCGACAACGGCAAGGAGGGCACGGTGAGCAACGACAGCGGCGGGGTCGGCTTCGGCTTCGCCGACGGCGGGAACGACGGCGGCTCGGTGCCGGGCGTCACCTCCTTCGGCTACACCGTCACGCCCGACAAGGTGGGGCCCGGCGGCACCGTCACCCTCAACACCACCGGCTGCGAGGTGCCGAGCGTGAGCGTCGAGGCCCCGGTCTTCGACAACGTCACCCTCAACGAGGGACACTCGGCGACCGCCACGGTCTACCCCGACGCCAAGCCCGGCGCGCAGTACGACGTGACCTTCGACTGCAAGGGCGAGAAGGGGGTCGCGAAGCTCACCATCGCGGACGGCGGCAGCTCCCACCACCCCGGCCTCGCCGACCACAAGGGCGTCAAGGCGGGCTCGGGCGCCGGGCTCGGCGCGGGCGACGTGACACAGCTGGCCGCGGGCGCCGCGCTCGTCGTGGGCACGCTCGGCGCGGGCGTCTACTTCGCGGTACGGCGGCGGGGTGGCAGCGGTGGGGGCAGGGGCAGCGGCGGCAGCAGCGGCAGCAGCGGCTACTGAGATGGCCAGGAAATCCGGGACACCCGGGATATCCGGGGCGCCCCGCGCCTCCGGCCCACCCCAGCGGCGCGGCTCCTGGCTGCTGGTCGCCCTGGCCCTGCTGGCCGGGATCCTGCTCGTACGCAATGCCGCCTCGCACGCGGGTGAGGGGCCCCCGCAGCCCGAGCCGGGCGCCGCGCGGCTCGGCACCACGACCCCGCCCGCCGACCCGCTGGCGCGCTCCGTGCCACGCCGGGTCCGCATCCCCGAGCTGCGCGTCGACGCCCCGCTGACCCGCGTCGGCCTGGACGCCGAGGGCTGGCTGGACGCGCCGCCGCCCACCGAGCGGAACCTCGCGGGCTGGTTCGGCGGCGCCGTCACGCCCGGTGAACGCGGCACCGCCGTGATCGACGGCCATGTGGACAACGCCGCGGGCCGCGCCGTCTTCTACGGCCTGGGCGCCCTGAAGAAGGGCCAGCACATCGAGGTCGACCGGGCCGACGGCCGTACCGCCGTCTTCGAGATCCACGGCATCGAGGTCGCCCCGAAGCAGAACTTCCCCGCCCGCCGCGTCTACGGCGACACCGGCCTGCCGGAGCTCCGCGTGATCACGTGCGGCGGCACCTTCTCGAAGCGGTCCGGCTACGCGGGCAACGTGGTGCTGTACGGGCTGCTGACGGACGTACGGTGACGCCCCGCGGGCGGAAAGCCCGGGACTTTGGTCCCTGGATCGAAGATCCCCCACTGCCCAATATGGTGCGAATAGCCTGATTCCCGAGCCGGAGGCGTCCTCGCCGTATGCGTCGCAACCCCGCCAGCAGCACCGCCCGCCGAATACCCATGGCCGCCCGCGTCGGCATCGCCGCGGGCCTCGGGGTCGGCGGCGCCTACGTCCTGGCCCTCGCGTCGGCCGGGAACGAGATACCCGACGGCACGACCGTACGGGGCGTGAACATAGGCGGCCTGAGCCAGAGCGCGGCCGCGGACCGGCTCGACACCCAGCTCGGCCCTCGCGCGAACGACCCGCTGAAGGTCAAGGTGGGCGACGGCGACGCCACCGTCGACCCGCGGACCGCAGGACTCTCCCTCGACAGCGCCGCGACCGCGGAGCGCGCCGCGCGCCCCGGCATCAGCCCGGTGGCGGTCTTCAACCGCCTCTTCTCCGACGGCGACGAGATGGACCCGGTCGTCCGCGTCGACGAGAAGAAGGCCCGGACGGCGCTGGCCGCCGCGGCCAAGAAGCACGAACGGAAGCCGCAGGACGGCGCCGTCTCCTTCAAGCAGGGCAAGGCGACGGCGACGGCACCGCAGAACGGGCGCCGCCTCGACGTCGACGCCGCCGTGGGCGCGCTGCGCGCGGCCCACCTGAGGACCGACGGTCGCCCCGCCCAGCTGCCCGTGAAGGAGACCGAGCCCAAGGTCGGCAAGGACCGCACCGAGCACGCGCTCAAGAACGTCGCGCGGCCCGCGGTGTCCGCCCCGGTCACCCTCACCGTCGAGGGCAAGAAGGTCACGATCAGCCAGGCGCTGCTCGGCACGTACCTGAAGATGAAGCCGAACGCCGACGGCGACCTCAAGCCCCAGCTGAACGCGAAGGGCCTCCTGGCGGACCCCGCCCTCTCCTCCCAGCTCTCCTCCGTCACGACGAAGGCCACGGAGGCCACGCTCGGCGTCGAGGGCAACCGCGTGGTCGTGCAGAAGGACGGCAAGGCGGGCCGCGAGATCACCGAGAAGGCCCTGCGCGAAGCCGTGCTCCCGCTCCTCACCAAGACCGGCGCCCGGCGCACGGGCACGGTGGCCGTCCAGACCGTGCAGCCCAAGGTGACGAGCAAGACCATCGGCAAGCTCGGCATCAAGGAGAAGATCTCGGAGTTCACGGTGAACTTCGAGCCGGCCCCGTACCGCACCAAGAACATCGGCCGCGCCGCCGAGCTGCTGAACGGGTCGGTGGCGCTGCCCGGCGAGACCTGGAGCTTCAACAACACGGTCGGCGAACGCACGAAGGCCAACGGCTTCGTCGACGGCATCATGATCAACAACGGCCGGTACGAGCGGGCCGCGGGCGGCGGCGTCTCGGCCGTGGCCACCACCGTCTTCAACGCCATGTTCTTCGCGGGCGTCAAGCCCGTCGAGTACGGCGCCCACTCCTTCTACATCGAGCGCTACCCCGAGGGCCGCGAGGCCACGGTCGCCTGGGGCAGCCTCGACCTGCGCTTCCTCAACGACTCCGGCAACGCGATCTACGTCCAGACGAAGGCCACCGACCGGTCGATCACCGTGACCTTCCTCGGCACCAAGAAGTACGACGAGATCAAGTCCGAGAAGGGCCCGCGCACGAAGGTGCAGCAGCCGAAGAAGCGGGACGGCGCGAAGGGCGCCAAGTGCGAGCCGCAGACGCCGCTCGAGGGCTTCGACGTCACGGTGCAGCGGATCTTCATGAAGGACGGCAAGGAAGTGAAGCGGGAGCCGTTCCGCACGCACTACACGCCACGTGACGAGGTCACCTGCTCCTGACGGGCCCGCCCTGTTCGTCACCTGCTCCTGACGGGCCCGCCCTGTTCGTCAGCTGCTCCCGACGGGCCCTCCTCGTTCGTCGGCTGCTCCCGACGGGCCCTCCTCGTCACTTGCCCCGTACGAGAAGTCGCTTGCCAGGTACGAGACTCCGCTCGCCCAGCACGGGAAGTCGCCTCATCCGTACGGGAATCGGGGCCAGCACCGGTGCGAACCCCCACCACACGAGGAGCGTCACCCCCGCCCCGGCCAGCGCTCCCGCCGCCGTGTCCGAGAGCCAGTGGGCGTGCAGCCAGGTGCGGCTCCACATCATCGCCAGGGTCAGCAGCACGCTCACCGGCCACCACCGGCGGTGCCGGGCCGCCGCCGGGACGAACAGGGCGCCCAGGACGATCACCGTCATGGCCATGGTGGCGACGTGCCCCGACGGGAACGAGCCGTGGTCGACCGTGACCAGGGGGTGCGCGGGGCGGGGGCGGTCGACGAGGTGCTTGAGGGACTGCACCGCCAGTTGTGTGGCGAGGACGGCGGTGAGGAGGAAGAGGGCCGGCCACCAGCGCCGCAGCGCGAGCAGGAGGACGAGGAGCGCGAGCGGCACCAGCGAACCGGCGGGCCCGCCGAACCAGTTGAGCCCCGAGGCCAGTGCTTTCGGTGCACCGTCGTGCGGGCCGCCCATCCAGTCGAGCCAGGTCTCGTCGAGGCCCTGGAACGGCGGGTGCGCGGTGCGGGCGCGGACGATGAGGCCGACGGCCACGGGGAGGAGGAGCAGGAACGCCGCGAAGACGAGGGTTCGCCGGGGGCGGGGTCCGGATCCGGGTCCGGAGGTTGAGGACGAGGTCATGGGCAGAGATAGTGACACGTGTCATCAACACTGACTAGGTATCTGCTTCAACTAAATACGGGTGCTGTGGGCGAGCTGGCGGGTGGGGTCGGGGCGGGGACGCGGCGGTATGTCCGTCCTCGAAAAGCCGGGGGCGCCGGACGAGTTCACGAGTACTCGAGTGGGTGGGGTGCTGTACTGCGGGCGGACATACCGCCGCGTCCCCACCCCTTGCGCCGTCGCCCGTCTGCAGCCCGTCTCGCCTTGCCGCGCTACCTCGCGCCCCCGCCTCCCGGCCATCACGCGCCTGCAGCCCATCCCGCCTTGCCGCACTTCCTCGCACCCCCGCCTCCCGGCCATCACGCGCCTGCAGCCCATCCCCGCTCCCGTCCACGCACCCCCCGCCCTCTCACCGTCGCGCCCCTACAAGCCGTCCCTACTTCCCACCCGCCCCCGCCTCCCCTCCTGCCCTTCCCCTGCCTCCCCCTCCCACCCGCCTACCCTCGCCATCGCCCCCCCTTCCCACCCCCCACACACACAGCGCCCCTTCAGCCTCACCTAGGGGGGAAACCCTTCAGCCCGTCCGGCGGGGGAAACCCTTCAGCCCGTCCGGCGTTTGAGGACGAGGCCGTCCAGGCCGAAAAGGGGGTCTAGGGGCGAAGCCCCAGGAAGGCCCGCCCAGGGGCGACGCAGTCGCCGTATCGGGAAGGGGCGGGATTGGGGAAAAAGCCCCCGGCAGGGACCACCCGCACTAGCGCGAAGACTCCCGCTCCACAATCCGCGCCGAAGACCCGAAGTGCACCACCGGCTCCGTCTCCGGCTCCCGGATCAGCCGGTCCACCAGCGCCGCCACCTCCGCGGGAGTAGGCAGCTCCAGCCGCACGGACGTGAGACGCGGCCGCAGCAGACGCCCCAGGAGCAGGTCGTCCGCACCGACGACGGCGGTCTCGCCGGGGATGTCCACGCCCGCGTCCTGAAGAGCGCGCATCAGAAGCATCGCGTACTCGTCGTTGTAGGCGAACGTCGAGTCCAGGCCCAACCGACCCCAGCGGGAGGCGAGTTCGGCGGCGGACTCCTCCGTGTGGTCGAGGGGCAGCGGCTCGACCCGGGCCCCGGGGAACGCCGCCGCCGCGGCCCGCACCCCGGCCAGGCGCGGCCCGCTGAACATCTCCAGGCCGGGCTCGGTCGGCGTCACGACGCCGATGGCGCGGCGCCCGGCCGAGAGGAGGTGTGCCGCCGCCACCGCGCCCGCCTCCTCGTGGTCCATGGCGATGCCGTGCGCACCGGGCGCGGGCGGCGGGCCGTAGGAGAGGACCGCCGACGTGCCCGCGCGGCGGAGCAGCGCCACCGACTGCTCGGTGAGCGGGCTGCCGAACAGGGCCATCACCACGGCGGGGCGCAGCTCGGCCCAGGTGCGGGCGGTCTCCAGCGCACTGGTGCCCGTACTCGCGCCGTGCAGGACGCCCGTGTACCCGTACGACTGGAGCTCCGTCTGGAATCCGGCGAGGAAGCTCGCGAAGAGGGGGCCGAAGGCCGGGACTGTGTCCGCCGGCACCGCGATCAGGACGATGCCGCTGCTGCCGGAGCGCAGGGAGCGGGCGGCGGCGTGCGGGACGTAGCCGAGCTCCTCGGCGGCGGCGCGGACCTTGTCCTGGGTGGCGGCGCTGACCCGGCCCGCCGCCAGGCCGTTGAGGACGTAGCTGACCGTCGCGCGCGAGACGCCCGCGTGCCGGGCCACGGCCGTGCTCGTGGGGGGCGCCGTCGAAGCCGTCGAAGCCGCCGGGGAGGGGGACTTCGGTGGTTGTCCGTGGTTCGGAGTGTTGTTCATCCTGCTGTGGATCCTTTCACAGCAGCCAATTCGGGTCGGGGGTCTGGTGGTGGTCGCGGAGCTAGTGCTAAACATCAGTTACACGTGTCAGGTTACACGTGTCACGAATCGATTTCGGTCACCCCTGTCGTGCGTGACCGACCATCCGACGAGGAGGGCACCGTGGCCCTTTCCGCCCGCCGGGACCAGCGTCCTCCGGTCTCCACCGATACGACGACAGCAGACGTTCCAGGTGTCTCCAGTGCCTCCGGTGCCGCCTCCGGTGTCTCACCGGGCACCGACCGTGCACCCCGCGGCCTCATGCCGCTCCTCATGCTCGGCAACACCGCCATGTTCACCCTCTACATCGGCGTCGGCGGCGTGCTGCTCCCCCTGCAGATCGAGCACATCGACAAGGCCGACAAGGTCGCCATGCTGGGGCTCGTCTCCGGGGTCAGCGCTGTCTTCGCCACCCTCTTCAACCCGGTGGCGGGCGCCCTCTCCGACCGCAGCGGGCGACGCAATCCGTGGATCCTGGGCGGTGGGCTCGCCGCGGTCGGTGCGATGGCGCTGCTCGGTGGCGTGCAGACGGTGCTGCTCGTCGCGATCGCCTGGTGCATCGGGCAGGCCGTGATGAACGTCTACCAGGCCGCCATCACCTCCGTGGTGCCCGACCGGGTGCCGCTGAGCGCCCGTGGCAAGGCGTCCGCCGCGGTCGGGCTCGGCATGCCGATCGGGTCGACCCTGGGCGCCGTGATCGGCTCGGCCTTCGCCGACCACATCTCCACCGGCTATCTGGTGCTCGGGCTCTTCGTCGCGCTGGCGGGGGTTCTGTTCTCCTCGCTCGCCCGGGAGACGCCTCGGGCCGCCGCCGAGCGGGGTCAACAGGTGCCGCTCAAGCGGCAGTTCGCTGCCTTTCTGGGAGCGCTGCGCAACCATGACTTCCGGTGGGCGTTCATCGGGCGTGCGCTGCTGGTGCTCGGCTACTTCTGTGTCTTCGGCTATCAGCTCTACATCCTCCAGGACCACATCGACCTGCCCTCGGGCATCGAGCCGGAGGGGGCCGTCGCGATCCTCACGCCCATCTCGTCGGCGGCGATGGCCGTGTCGACCGTCGTCGGCGGGCTGCTCTCGGACCGGCTCGACCGGCGCAAGCTGTTCGTCGGCGCCTCCGCGCTGATCTCCGCGGTGGCCCTCGCCGTCCCGGCCGTCTCGCCGACCTGGCCCGCGATGCTGGTCTTCGCCGCCCTCAACGGCCTGGGCTTCGGCTGCTTCATGGCCGTCGACAACGCGCTCGTGTCGATGATCCTGCCGAGCGCCGACGACGCCGCGCGCGACCTGGGCGTCCTCAACATGGCCCAGGCGGGCCCGCAGATCCTGGCGCCGTTCGTCGCCTCCGTCATCGTCTCGGTCTGCGGCGGCAGCGGTGGCGGCGGGTACACGGCGCTGTTCGTCGTCGGCGCGGCGCTCTCCGTCCTGGGCGCGCTCGCCGTCCGTCCGATCCGTGGCGTGCGGTGATCCGGTTCCCGAAACCCCCGGGTACCGTCGCGTCGTCGCGGCCGGACCAGGGCCTGACCCCCGAGGCAGGCCCGGGGCTCCCCCTCCGTAAGAAAGGCACCACCATGAAGCTGCACACCCACACCTGGGGCTCCGGCGACCGGGTCGCCGTCCTGGTCCACGGGATCATGTCGGACCACCGGAGCTGGCGCCGGGTGGGACCGGCCCTCGCCGACCGGGGCTACCGGGTGATCGGCGTCGACCTGCGCGGCCACGGGGCCAGTGGGCGCGGGCCGTACTCCGTGGAGAGCTTCGCGGACGACCTCGTCGAAACCCTGCCGGTGGGCGTGGAGTTGGCGCTCGGGCACTCCCTCGGCGGGCTCGCCCTGTCGCTCGCGGTGGAGCGGCTCGGCCCGCGGCGGGCCGTGTACGTGGACCCGGCCTGGGCGCTCGGGCAGGCGGGGGTCGACCCGGCGGTGTTCGCCGAGTTCAAGTCGGCGCCGCGGCAGGCCATCGTCAACTTCAACCCGCGCTGGGAGGACGAGGACGTCGACATCGAGCTGGCCACGCTCGCCGCCTGGGACGCCGCCACCTCGGCGGCCGTCGGCGGCGAACACGCCGTCGACCGCATCCCGGACGCGCCCGTCGTGCCCTCCCTCGTGCAGGTCGCCGACCCGAGCTTCCTCGTCTCGGACGCCCTGAAGAAGGACCTCGCGGGGCGCGGCTTCGAGGTGCGCACGGTCACGGGCGCGGGCCATGTCATCCACCGCGACGACTTCGCGGGCTTCATGGACTCCCTGGACGGCTGGGTGTGAGCCGCGTGAGCGAGCCGGACACCCAGGCGGAGGTGACCGCCCTCACCGTGCACGGCACCGTGCGCGGCGAGCAACTCGGCCCCGTACAGCGGTACTTGGGCATACCGTACGCCGCCGACCCGGTCGGTGACCTGCGGCTGCGGCCGCCCGCGCGGCCCGCCTCCTGGGACGGCGTGCGCGACTGCCGCACCCCTTCGCCCGCCCCGCCGCAGGGCGGTGACCCGCTCCTGGAGTCCGTCGTCGGCTCTGAGCGGATCGTCGCCGACGAGGCGGGCTGTCTGACCGTGAACGTCTGGACGCCCGGCGCCGCGGGCCGCCGCCCCGTCCTGGTGTGGGTGCACGGCGGTGGCTATGTGCAGGGGCGCGGGCTGCAGGTGTGGACGGACGGGGCGCGCCTGGCCGAGCGGTACGACATGGTCGTCGTCTCCCTCAACTACCGTCTGGGCGCGCTGGGTTGGCTGCATGTGGCGGAGCTGCTCGGGGAGGAGTACGCGCAGTCGGCCAACCTCGGTCTGCAGGACCAGATCGCGGCGCTCGGCTGGGTGCGCGACAACATCGCGCGCTTCGGGGGCGACCCGGAGTGTGTGACGGTGGCCGGGGAGTCGGCGGGCGGCGGCAGCGTCGCGATGCTGCTCGCGGCCCCGGCGGCGCGCCCGCTGTTCCACCGGGCGATCCTGCAGAGCCCGCCCGCCGACACGCTGCGGAACCCCGCCGAGGGAGCGGAAGTGGCGGCGGACTTCGCGGCGGTGCTGAGTGAACTTGCCGATGGTGACGTCGAGTCGGGGGATATCCGGACGGCTCCTGCCGCGTTGCTGCTCGCCGCGCAGGAGCAGTTGGCGGCCCGCTATCCGCTGGCCCGCATCCCCTTCGCCCCGGTCGTCGACGGCGCCGTGCTGCCCCTGTCGCCGGTGCAGGCGCTGCGCAACGGCGCCTGTGCGCACATCCCCGTCCTCGCGGGCACGACCGAGCACGAGGGCCGTCTCTTCACCGGGCTCGGCCCGCAGGTGACACCGGAAGCCTTCGACGCCGCCCTGGCCGACGCCTTCCCCGACCCGGAGCGGGCGGCGCGCGCCCGGGAGGTGTACGCGGCCCACGAGGGCACGGACTTCCCCACGCGCTCGCTGGCCGCCCTCATCACCGACCAGCTGTTCCGCTCACAGACGGACGCGCTGCTCGAAGCCCAGGCGGCCGGGGGCGGCAGGGCCTGGTCGTATCTCTTCCGGGAGCCGACGCCCCAGCTCGGCGGCGAGCTGGGGGCCGCGCACACCGTCGACATCCCGTACGCCTTCGACCTCCTGGACGCGCCGGGCCTCGCCCGCTGGATCGGCGAGGCCGCGCCGCAGTCGCTCGCCGACGCGATGAGCGGGGCGTGGGCGCACTTCGCCCGGCACGGCGAGCCCCGGCATCAACTCCTGCCGCCCTGGCCGGAGTTCGAGCCGTCCGGGCGCCCGGCCATGCAGCTCTCGGCCCGGCCGGAGGTGGCGTACGACCCGCTCCCCGACCGCCGGAGGCTGTGGCAGGGGTGACCGGGTGGGTGGGGCGGCGGGCACAGGGGGTCCGCCGCCCCACCCACCATCGGGGCTCCGCCGCCCCGCCGATCGGAGTCCCTTCGCGACGACCCACCAGCACCCCGTACGTCCCAGCAGTGCCCCGAGCGGCCCAGCCGCATCCCGATTTGCGGCAATTGCGCTCTTCATACGGATACGGTCGCCGCGTGATCACTCTCGTACGCAGATGCGCCGCCCTCTGCGCGCTCGGGGCCCTCACCACCGCCCTCGCGGCCTGCGGCGCCGACACCGCGCCGCAGCAGCCGAGCCCGCACGCCCGCCGCCTCGCCACCGCCGCGCCGTCCGAGCCGGCCGCGCCGCCGACCCTCGCCCCGGGCCCGGCGGGGCTCACCCCCGTCTTCAAGAACGGCCCCCGCGCCCAGGCCGCCCGCACCGTCGCGCTCACCTTCGACGCCGACATGACCGCCGACCAGGGCCCGCGCGCCGCGTCCGGCGAGCACTTCGACAACCCGCAGCTCGTCGCGACGCTGCGCCGCCTCAAGGTGCCCGCGACCTTCTTCATGACGGGCCGCTGGGCCGAGGAGTACCCGGACCAGGCGGGGGACATCGGCCGTGACCCGCTCTTCGAGGTCGCCAACCACTCGTACAGCCACTACGCCTTCACCGGCAGCTGCTACGGCCTGCCGACCGTCCCCGCCGCCAAGATGCGCGCCGACATGGAGCGCGCCTTCGCCGCCTTCAAGAAGGCGGGCGTCGAGCACCGGGTGCCGTACTTCCGCTTCCCCGGCGGCTGTTACGACCGGCGGGCGCTGCGCGCGCTCGCGCCCGGCGGCGTGACCGCGGTGCAGTGGGACGTGGTGAGCGGCGACGCCTTCGCGACGGACGCGGCGGCGGTGGCCCAGCAGGTGCTCGACGGGGTGCGGCCCGGCTCGGTCGTCGTCATGCACTGCACCCGCAGCGCGGCCCCCGCCACCGAGCGCGCCCTGCGCACGATCGTGCCCGCGCTGCGCGCGAAGGGGTACCGCTTCGTGCGGGTCTCGGAGCAGATCGGGGCGGTCCGGGGGCGGAGTTAGCCTGAGGGCATGCCCAAGGACACGCCTCAGGACACGGACGACGACGGCGCGTACTGCGCACCTGCGGACCGGCCGCGCCCCGCGGCGGTGGCCGGTCCGCCGTACGCGGAGTGCGTGCTGTGCCGGGAGCCCACCGAGTACCCGGAGTCGGTGAAGGGTGCGACGCTCTGCCCTCGATGTGAGTGGCAGGAGGCGCAGCGCACCGCCTGCTCCGGCTGATCCCGCATGTCCTCAGCCGCGCCGCGCGCTCAGCGCGCACGCCGCCCACGTCGCGAGCGCCGCCGCTGCCGCCGCGCCCGCCAACGGCAGCAGCGGCACCGGCACCACCCCGTCCCGCGACCCGGTGGTCAGCTGGGTGAGGGCGACGCGCGCCGGGGAGCCCACGGTCACCAGGGCGAGGAGCGCGACGATCAGCATCGCGGGCACCGAGCGGCCCGGGGAGCGCAGCAGCGGGCGGTTGGTGAGGGCGCCGATGGCGGTGCCGAGGAGCGCGGAGACCAGCATCGCGAGCAGCCCGGCGGCGCCCGCCGCGAACCGGTTCAGGTCCACGCGGTGGTCGATGTCCGACGCGTCGCTGATGGCCGTCACCACGACCGTGCCGGCGGCCCCGAGCGCGGCCGCCGAGAACAGCGCGGCCAGCAGACAGGCGAGGTGCGCGCGGCCCGGACCGGCCGCGGCGGCGGTGCAACTGCGCGCCGCGTCCGGCTCGTTGGTGGCGCAGATCCGCACCAGCCAGGCGGCCACGGGCAGCAGCGCCGCCGCCGCGTACGCGAGCGAGTCGAGCACCGGCTGCCCGCTCTGCACGCCGATGGCGAGGAACGCCCCGTACAGGATGACGGGCGGCAGCCAGCGCTGGGAGCGCAGCAGGAGCGCGCACTGATAGCGGAGCAGGGCGGTCACCGGGCCTGCCCTCCTTGGGAGTCGGCGGTTTCGAGGGCAGCCACCGCCACCACGTGCCAGGGCGGCCGGGCCGTCAGCAGGGCGCGCAGCACGACGTCCGAGTGCGTGGCCGGGACGGTCAGGCGCACCGCTCCGCCGAGGCCGTCGTCCACCGTCGCGGCGGTGGTGGCGACGGGCTCGGGCAGCGCGGCGTCCGGCGGGCCGAGCACGTCGATGACCGTCACCGGCCCCGGTGCGGGACCGGCGGCTGAACTCTCCGAAGACGTACGGGGGTTGAGCCCCGTACCGGATATGACGTACGTGGCGTCGGGGGCGCCCGCGAGGCGGCGCGGGTCGTGGTCGACGAAGACGACGGCGCCGCCCGCCGCGGTGCGCTCGGCGACGGCGCGGTCCAGCTCGTCGCGGGCGGCGGCGTCCAGGCCCGTCCACGCCTCGTCCAGGACCAGCAACTCCGGTTCCCCGAGGAGGGCTTGGGCCACCGCGACCTTCTGGCTGCTGCCCTTGGACAGCTCGGACAGGGGCGTGCCCGCGTAGGAGGCGGCGCCGAAGCGCTCCAGCCACTCCCCCGCGGCCCGCTCCGCCGCGGCGGCGCCGAGGCCGTGCACCCGGCCGAGGTGGGTGAGGTAGCCGGTGGCGGTGAACGGCAGGGCGGCCGGGAAGCGTTCGGGGACGTAGGCGGTGCGCGGGCGTCCGGTGACGCGGCCCTCGGAGGGCGCGTCGATCCCGGCGAGCAGCCGCAGCAGTGTCGACTTGCCGGTGCCGTTCGCGCCCTCGAACCGCACCAGGGTGCCGCCGCGCACCGCGAGGTCGACGCCGCGGAGCACCCAGGGGCCGCCGAGTCCGTAGCGGCGCCCCGCTTTTTCCAGGACACGGAGCGGCGGCCGCCCCGTGTCTCCCCCATGATCACTGGTCATGCGGGCCATCCTGCCGCATGCGCCGACCACCGGGACAGGGCCCGATCTTGGGCCTGGCAGACTGGACGGGTGAGCAGCGACGACGGCACCCACGGCGCCACCCCGACCGGCGACAGCCCCTTCCGGACCGAGCCCACCCCGCGCGACGAGGCCCCGCAGTTCGTGCTGCCCCTCGTGGTGCGGATCGAGCGGGCCGAGCCGCCGTCGCGCACGGACGCCCTGGAGACCGCCGCCCGCGCGGTCCTGGTCATGCTGAGCGACGAGCGTTCGCTCGGCGAGGGCGAGTGGGCGCAGGCCGTGCGGGACTGGGAGGACGCCCGGATCCGCAAGGTCGTCCGGCGGGCGCGCGGCGCCGAGTGGCGCCGGGCCGAGGCCCTGCCCGGCATCACGGTCACGGGCAAGTCGGCGCAGGTCCGCGTCTTCCCGCCGGTCCCCCTCGACGGCTGGCCCAAGGACCTGGCCCGCCTCCAGGTCTCCGGCACCGACCTCACCGACCCGGAGCCCCCGCAGGCCCCGGACCCCGCGGCCCCGGCCCTGTGGCTGAGCCCCGACGTGGAGATGTCGGCGGGCAAGTCCATGGCCCAGGCCGGGCACGGCGCCCAGCTGGCCTGGTGGGAGCTGTCGGACACGGAGCGCGCGGCCTGGCGCGGCGCGGGCTTCCCGCTCTCGGTGCGCACGGCGGACCCGGCGTACTGGCGGCAGTTGGAGACGAGCGGTCTCCCGGTGGTCCGGGACGCGGGCTTCACGGAGATCCCGCCGAGCAACACGGTCGTGTCGGAGGGCCCGCGGCTCGGCGACGCGATGCCGGGCCTCGGGCACCTCTGAGTATTCGGCTGGCCGGGCGGGTCAGACCGCGCCGCCCCACACGCAGTAGTTGTGCCAGTCGATGTTGCTGACGCAGACCCGGGCCTTGTAGCCGCGGTGGTCCCAGTAGTACGCGGTCTTGGCCTGGCCGTAGCGCCCGCTCGTGGTGGTGGTCAGGACGGTCCAGCGGCCGTTGTGGTAGCGCTCCAGGTCGACCGCGCACCGGGAGCCGCCGGCCTGGACGACACCTTGGGCGTACCAATGGCCGTTGCGCTTCGCGGTGTTGATCCATGCCTTGCAGTCGGCGGTGTCGTACGTGACGGTGCTCGGTTCGTAGCCCGCCGGCCGCACGTCGGCGGTGGCGGCCGGGGCGGTCGCGATCCCGGCGACGAGCCCGGCCGTGACGGCCGCCATGGCCAGGGCCTTCCGCGTCCTCTTCACCGTGTTCACCGTGTGCGCCATGTCGAATCCCCCGATTCGTAAGGAGTGGTGGTGAGTGACGTGGAAGCCGAATCTAGGGACGCGCACCGAGCGCGTCAGTCAACGAGCGGTGGATTCCCGCGCCCCGGCTACAACCAGCGCGGTACGTGCCGCGCCCGCCGTGCGACACTGACCGACGCCCGCGAGCGGTGGGCCACGGGCACGAGAGGGGCGGTCATGGCGGCGGAGACGACCCGGGTGGACGGCAGGGTCGAGCGCGGCAACCAGACCCGGCGCCTCGTCCTGCGGCGCACGGTCGACATCGCGTCCGTGGAGGGTCTCGACGCCCTGTCCATCGGCCGCATCGCGACCGAGCTGAACCTCAGCAAGAGCGGGGTCTTCGCCCTCTTCGGCTCGAAGGAGGAGCTGCAGCTCGCCACCATCAGGGCGGCCTCCCGCATCTACGACGACACGGTCGTCCGCCCGGCCATGGAGCTCCCCGAGGGCGTCGGCCGCGTGACCGCGCTGTGCGCGCACTGGCTGGACTACTCGGAGGGGCGGGTCTTCCCCGGGGGCTGCTTCTTCTACGGCGTGTTCGCCGAGTACGACGCGCGCGAGGGCGCCGTCCACGACGCGCTGGTGCGGGCCGAGCGGTGGTGGGTGGCGCACATGGAGAGCTGCCTGGCCGAGGCGCGCGCCTGCGGCGAGCTGCACGCGGACACGGACGTGCCCCAACTCGCCTTCGAGCTCATCGCGTTCATGGAGGCGGCGAACGCGCACTCGGTGCTGCATGGCGCGGGCGACTCGTACGCCCGGGCGCGCGCGGCCATCGTGGGGCGGCTGCGCGGGGCGGCGACGGTTCCGGTGGAGCTCTGAGCCCAAGAGGCCGAGCCCCCAAGCCACTTGACCTCACCATGGACTCCTGGACTCGACGTCACGTGTCGCCGAAAACTACTAGCACGACCGTTCGCACAGTTTTATGCTCACGGGTATGTCCACACCCAAGTCCCGCCTCCTGCGCTCCCCTTGGCGCCCCGGACCGGCACACGCCGCCTCCGGCACCCCCGTCCTCGTGAGCGTCACCGACTTCACCGCCCTCGGCCACGGCCAGGCGGGCGCCATCGCGCTCGCCGGGCTCCGGCTGCGCCGGACCTGGGCGCGCACGCCCGGCGCCGTCGGCATGTGGCTGTGGACGGACCCGCGGGGCAAGCGCTCCGGGTCTGTCTCCGTCTGGGCCGACGAGCGGTCGCTCGGGGACTTCGTCGCGCGCCCCGACCATCTGCGGACCGTGCGCGCCCACCGCGGCCGCGGCACGATGCGCGCCACCTCCTGGACCGCCGAGCGCTTCGACCCGCAGGACGTCTGGGCCGCCGCGCGCCTCTTCCTCACCCGCTCCACGAAGGGCATCTCATGACCGACGCCGGCCACGACCACACCACCGCCTCCCCCGAACACACCACCTCCTCCCCCGACTTGATCAAGCTGGACCACCTGGCCGTCGAGGAGTCCCTGCGCCTCCTCACCGCCGCCCGCGCCGACGACTGGGACCGGCCCACCCCGTGCGCGGGCTGGACGCTGCGGCGGCTCGTGGCCCACATGGCCGCGCAGCACCACGGGTTCGCGGCCGCCGCGCGGGGGTCGGGGGCGGACCGGACGTACTGGTTCGAGCCCGATCTGTCGCGCGAGTACGGGCAGGAGCCACTGAAGATCTACGAGGAGTCGGTGCGGCACGTGCTGGCCGCGTTCGCCGAGGACGGCGTGCCAGGGCGGCTGTTCGTCCTGCCGGACTTCGGCGCGAGCTTCCCGGGGCGGGTCGCGGTCGGCTTCCACTTCCTCGACTACGTCGTGCACGCGTGGGACGTCGCCGTGACCGTCGGCGGGGAGCTGCGGCTCGCGGACGACGTCGTCGAGGCGGCGCTCGCCGTGGCGCTGCGGGTGCCTACGGACCCGGAGCGGCGCGGGCCGGGCGCGGCCTTCGCACCGGCCCGCCGACTCCCGGACGGCGAAGGCCCGTTGGCGCGCATGCTGGCCCACCTGGGCCGTGACCCGCATCACGGCGCGAACCCCACCGCTCGCTGAACACGGTCCCCTCCTCCTCCGTACCACGGGTATGCGGAGCGAGGGAGCACAGGGGTCACATGGATCACAGGGATCACGAGGGTCACGAGGATCACGAGGGTCACGGGCAGCGCAGAGGCCGCGGGGATTGCGGGTCAACAGCACGGCCCTGATCATCGTCGCCCTCGTCGCCACGCTCGGCGCGCTCGCCTTCCCCGTCTGGTCGTACGCGGACCGCTCCGGGACCGGGCAGGCCGATCTCGCCGCCGGGACCGTGGCCACCCGGTGGGGCCCGCTCTCGGCGGCCGACCGCGATCTGCTGGTGAAGGTGCGGCTCGCCGGGCTGTGGGAGATCCCCGCCGGGCAGCAGGCCATGGAGCGCGCCCCCACCAAGGCGATCGCGGCCGCGGGCGACCACCTCGTCGTCGGCCACACCGACCTGGACCAGCGGGTGCGCACGGCCGCCGGGCAGCTCGGCGTGGAGCTGCCGAGCCAGCCCAACGCCCAGCAGCAGGGCTGGCTGCGGGAGTTGACGGCGGCGAGCGGGGAGACGTACGAGCGGAAGTTCGCGAACCTGCTGCGCTCCGCGCACGGCAAGGTGTTCGCCGCGATCGCCCAGGTCCGCGACAGCACCCGCAACTCCCTGGTACGCCAGCTCGCCACCGACGCCAACCAGACCGTGCTCGACCACATCACGATGCTGGAGGCCACCGGCCTCGTGGACTTCGACGACATCGCGACCGGCCGCGCCGCCACCGCCACGGCGAGCCCCACCGGACCGCCCCCGCCGTCCGGCGCCGCTCCCGCACCGGCCGCGCCCGCGCACCCCGGCGACGGCGTCACCCCCACCTCCCGGCCCTCGCCCGCGCCTCCCGGCGAGGTCGACACCGACCGCCCGGCGCCCGGGGAGAGCCCGCTGCCGTGACCCCGCCCGCGGAACCTCAAATATTCCTCTGAAGCCGCCCACCACATGATTCGGCGGACCCCTGCGTGGCATGAGAACGAACGACGACACCGGTCCGCACATCGGCGGTGGAGGAGGGGGACCATGCGGCATCTGGAGCGGAAGAGGGACCTGGGGCGGCTCGGTACGGGGACCGGCCCGCGGCTCGGTACGGGCATCGGCTGGCGGCCCGAGATCGCGGACGCCGTCGAGGCGATGCCCGGCATCGACTGGGTCGAGGCCGTCGCGGAGAACGTCTGTCCGGGGCACATACCCGAGTCCCTGCTGCGGCTGCGCGAGCGCGGCGTCACCGTGGTGCCGCACGGGGTCTCGCTGGGGCTCGGCGGCGCGGACCGGCCCGCCGACGGGCGGCTCGCGGACCTCGCGGCGCGCGCCGAGGCCCTCGGCTCGCCCCTGGTGACCGAGCACATCGCGTTCGTACGGGCCGGGGGCGCGCTGACCGCCTCGCAGCCCCTGGAGGCCGGTCATCTGCTGCCCGTGCCGCGCACCCGGGACGCCCTGGACGTGCTGTGCGAGAACGTCCGGATCGCCCAGGACGCGCTGCCCGTGCCGCTCGCCGTGGAGAACATCGCGGCGCTGTTCTCCTGGCCGGGCGAGGAGTTGACCGAGGGGCAGTTCCTGTACGAGCTGGTGCAGCGGACCGGCGTCCGGCTCCTCATCGACGTGGCGAACCTGCACACCAACCACGTCAACCGCGGCGAGGACCCGGCCGAGGCCCTCGACGAGCTGCCGGTCGAGGCGATCGCCTACGTCCACGTGGCGGGCGGCTTCGAGCGGGACGGCGTCTGGCACGACAGCCACGCCCACCCCGTGCCCGAGCCGGTCCTCGGCATCCTCGCCGACCTGGCGTCCCGGGTGACGCCGCCCGGCGTGCTCCTGGAGCGCGACGAGAACTTCCCCGAGCCCGCCGAGCTGGAGCGGGAGCTGGCGGCGATACGGGAGACGGTGGCGGCGCCGCGCGAGCTGGTGGGGGCGGGGGTGGGTGCCTCCGTCGCGGCGGGCGGGGCTGCCCGGCCGGCGCCCGCTCCCCGGGCTCCGGAATCCGCACCGAAGGTCCGGGAGGAGAGCGGGGAGAGCGCGGAGACCAACCGTCGCGGCACCGAGCCCGCCCGTCAGCGCCTCGCCCTCGCCCAGGTCGCGCTGCTCTCCGCGCTGGTCGCGGGCACCCCCGCGCCCGAGGGGTTCGACCGGGGACGGCTCGTCGTGCAGGGCCGGGCGCTCGCCAGCAAGCGCGCCGACGTCGTCGCGAAGGTCGCGCCCGAACTCCCCGGCATCCTGGGCGCGTCGTACCGCGAGCGCTTCCTCGCGTACGCGCAGGACCGGCCCATGACGTCCGGGTACCGCCGCGACGCGCTCTCCTTCGCCGAGCACCTGCTGCACGCCGGTCAGCCCGAAGAGGCGGGCGCCCGCGAGGAGTTGACGGACTGGTGGCTGGCCCGTTCGGGGCCCGCGCCGCTCGACGGGCGGCCGCTGGCGCGGTGGCTGCGCCAGGCACGGTTCGCACTGCTGCGACGGTAGGACACGGGCGTGGACGTGGAGGCCGTCGCCGTCTGCTACCTCGTCCTGGTCGCCGCCTCCTCGGTGGCACTCGTGCGGGGGCTCGTGCGCGCCCGCAGGTCCGGCGTCGCCCACCCCGGCGTCGACCCGGGCTCGGTGACCGACCCCTACGACGCGGCGTTCCTCGCGGGCGGCCCGAGCCGGGTGGTGGACGCCGCGATCGCCGCGCTGCACGAGGACGGGCGGCTCGTCGTGGCGGGGCCCGGGATCGTGGCGGTGCGCCGGCCGACGGCCCGTAATCCCGTCGAGGGCGCGCTGCTCACGGAGTACGCGGCGGCGCCGAGCGGCTCCCTGCACCGGCTGCGCCTCGGCGTGATGGGCAGCGCCGCCGTGCAGTCGGTGGGCGACGCGCTCGCCGCCCGCGGGCTCATGGTGCACCCGGACGCGGTGCGGCCCTGGCGGCGCCGGGCCGCCCTCTACAACACCCTCGTCGTCGCGGGCATCCCGCTGGGTGTCCTTCTGGCCACGGCGCTGGAGCCGGCCGGGGGCCGGGCCGCAGGGCGGGCCGGTGCCGCCGACGAGGCCGCCCGGTCGCTGGTCCCGCCGATCCTGCTGGTCCTGCCCGCGATCCTGCTGGGCGCCCTGATCGGCGCGGCCTGCACCCGGGCCGCGCTGACCCGGGTGACGGCGACGGGCCGGGCCACCCTGCGGGACTACCGCTGCCAGGACTTCCCGCACGGCGCGGCCCGGCACGTGGCCCTCGACGGCATCGACGGCGTACGGGACCCCGGCCTGCGCGCCCAGCTCGCGGCGGCCCACCGCCTGCGCCCGGGCCGCGCCCTGCCCGGCAGCAGGGCCTGGGCGGCGTCGACGGCGCCGTGGGGCGGCGGCTGCGGGGAGGCGGGCGAGGAGCCCGACCCGGAACACTCGCTCTGAGCGGGGCAGCCGGGGCGGCCGGGGCGGCACCTCCGCACCACGGCACGGTCCGCCCGGCACACCGGCACACCGGCGCGCCCCCGCCCGCTCCCCCACTCTCCGGGGCGCCGCCGGGACAGCAACCCCCGTAGCCCGTACGGAAGTTGGCGTACTCCCTGCGGTATGAGAACGCGAGGTGTCCCGGGCGCACTAGCGTGCGGCGGTGCGACAGGAGGCACCATGCGATCCATCAACGGCACCGGCCTGATCGTGGCCGGACTCGCCGCGACCCTGGCCGCGCTGCTCTTCCCCCTCTGGTCCTACGCGGACCGCTCGGGCACCGGCCTCGACGCCCTCAACTCCCAGACCGTGTCGACCCGGTTCGGGCCGCTGTCCGCGCTCGACCGGGACTTCGTCACCAAGGTGCGGCTCGCGGGCCTGTGGGAGCTGCCCGCCGGACAGCAGGCGCAGGAGCGCGGCACCAGAGCCTCCGTGCGGCGCGCGGGCGAGCACCTCGTGACGGGCCACACGTTCCTGGACGCCCGGGTCCGCGAGGTCGCGGCCCGGCTGAACCTGGAGCTGCCCAACCAGCCCAACTCCCAGCAGCGGCAGTGGCTCGGCGAACTCGACGCCGCGCACGGGGACGCGTACGACGAGAAGTTCGCGAACATCCTGCGCGGCGCCCACGGCAAGGTCTTCTCCGTGGTGGCCCAGGTCCGCGCGACCACCCGCAACTCGCTGGTGCGGGAGCTCGCGGACGACGCCAACACCACCGTCCTCGACCACATCAAGGTCCTGGAGGCGACCGGGCTCGTCGACTTCGACGACCTGGCGCGGGACGCGGCGAGCGCCCCGCCCTCGGCCCCGGCGACCAGCACCCCGCCACCACCGGGCCCGACCGACTCCCCCGCCCCGGCGACCCCGGTCACCCCCTCCCCGACCTACTCGCTGCCCCCGGCGGCGTCCCGCCCCAAGCCCGCGCACCCCGAGAAGCAGCAGAAACAGCAGAAGCGGCAGAAACAGAGAGAACACCAGGAGGGGCAGGAGGGGCAAAAGGGGCAGAAAGCGCAGAAGGAACAGCCGAAGAGGCACACGGCGTCCACATCGTGAAAAGGATGTGGCGCGAACCCAACGCTCTCGCATAGAAACTCGCCATGTTCTGGGTCCCGTTCCTCCTGCTGGCCTGCGCCGTCACCGCGCTCTCCTGCGGCCGCCTGTGCCTGGCCGCGGCGCGCGCCGCCTCCGGCCAGGCAGCCCCGTCCGGTGGGCGTGAACTCACGCTCCACGAGGCCGCGTTCCTGTCCGGCGGTCCCGCGCGTGTGGCCGACGTGACGCTGATATCGATGGCGCGCGGGCGGCGGCTGCTGCTCGCGCACACCGGCTGGGCGACCGTCGTCGACCCGGTCGGCGGGGACGACATGGAGCGCTCGGTGCTCGGCGCGATCGGTCCGGAGGGCCAGTCGCGGATAGCGCCGCTGCGCCGGGCCACGGCCACCGCCGACGCGGTGCGCGCCCTGGCCGACCGCCTCGTCGCGGCGGGCCTCGCGGTCCCGGACGGCGCCTGGTCGGACATCGCGGCCGGGGTGCGCCAGGTGCGCTCGGCGGCCGTGGCGGTGGCCGCGCTCGGGGCCGTCGCCACGCTGCTGCCGAGCCAGGACGCGGGCGGCAACGTGCCCGTCGCCCTCTGGTTCGCGCTGCCGCTGCTGCTCTGCCTGAGCTGCCTCGCCATCGCCCGCGTCGAGGTCCACCCGTACTCGCGCTGGGCCTCGCCCGCCGGGCAGCGCCTCCTCGCGGCGATCCCGGCGACCCGGGACAGCCTCAACGCGGTCGCCGTGCGCGGCGTCCGGGCCCTCGGCGACCCCGCGCTGCGGGCGGCCTTCGCGCACCGCGACGCGCCCCGGAGTCACTGAAAAGGTCATCGGCCGGAAAAGGGCCACTGACTGAAAGGGTCATTGAACCGACACCGGCAGGCCGGTGCTTTACATCGCCAACTACCGCACGAAGTATCCCCTTTGTTGCGAGTCGCTCCCGGTGACTCAGGCATGTCCGAACGAAGGGAAGCACAAGCGCGATGAGAGCAGCCGCCCGCTACACAGCCGCCGGATCCCTGGTCCTGACCGCACTCGTCGCCGCGCCCGCGGAGAGCGCGTCCGGCGCCCCGCCGTCGCCACAGGCCGACGGCACCGCGGTGGCCGCCGCCCGCGCCGAGGCCGCCGGGATCCACTGGGGCGCCTGCGCCAAGGAGGAGAACCTGCCGCCGTCCGTGCAGTGCGGCACCGTCTCCGTCCCCCTCGACTACGCGCACCCCGACGGGCGGCGCATCAACCTGACGGTGAGCCGGGCCAGGGCGACCGGCAAGGGCGAGGGCGGCGCCGAGGTGCGGCGGCAGGGCTCCTTCGTGTTCAACCCGGGCGGCCCCGGCGGCTCCGGCATGTACTTCCCGATGGTCGGCATGATGCCCGAGTGGAAGCGCATCGCGGCGGCCTACGACCTCGTGGGCTACGCCCCGCGCGGGGTGGGCCGCTCGGCGCCGCTGTCCTGCCAGGACCCCGAGCAGTACGCGAAGGCGCCCACCCAGGCGCCGAGCCACCCCGACGCCTCGTACAAGATGGAGCGCGTCGCCCAGGCGAAGTCCTACGCGCGCGGGTGCGCCCGGAACGCGGGCGACGCCCTGCGCCACTACACGTCGCTCAACAACGCCCGCGACCTCGACGTGCTGCGCGCGGCGCTGCACGAGAAGAAGCTGACCTTCATGGGCGCCTCCTACGGGACGTACTTCGGCGCCGTGTACGCGACGCTGTTCCCCTCGCACGTGCGCCGCATGGTCTTCGACTCGGCGGTCAACCCGGACCCGGACCAGATCTGGTACGACAACAACCTCGACCAGTCGGTGGCCTTCGAGCGCCGCTGGGCGGACTTCCGCGCGTGGGTGGCCAGGCACGACAAGACGTACCACCTGGGCGCGACGCCCGAGGAGGTCCTGGAGAGCTACGAGAAGGTGCGCGCCGAGCTCTCCCACAAGCCCGCGGGCGGCAAGGTCGGCCCCGGCCAGCTCCAGGCCGCGTATCTCCAGGCGGGCTACTACGACGACTACTGGCCCATGCGCGCGTACGCGCTGTCCGCGTACCTGAAGGGCAACCCCAAGCCGCTGGTCGAGCAGGCCGCGCCGGAGCCGCAGGCCGCCGCCGAGGAGGAGAACGGCAACGCGGTCTACACGGCCGTGGAGTGCAACGACGCGACCTGGCCGACCGACTTCAAGGTGTGGGACCGCGACAACTCCCGCCTCTCGCGGGTCGCGCCGTTCGAGACGTGGGACAACGCCTGGATGAACCTGCCGTGCGCCTACTGGAAGGCGCCCCGGCAGCGCCCGGTCGACGTGCGCACCGAGCCCGGCGCGCTGCCCCCGACCCTGATCCTGGCCGCCGAGCGGGACGCGGCCACGCCCTACGAGGGCGCGCAGGAGCTGAACCGGCGGCTGCCGGGCTCGGTCCTGGTGACGGAGCAGGGCGCGGGCACACACGGCATCGGCGGCGGCGCCAACTCCTGCATCAACAGCCACCTGGACGCCTACCTCCTGGAGGGGCGCCTGCCGGTGCGGCGGGCGGCGTGCGCCCCGCACCGGGAGCCTGAGCCGCTGACCGGGGCGCGGGCGGCGCAGGCGTCGGGCACCAGCCCGTCCGGCGCTTGAGGACGAGCCGCGCAGTGCGATAC
>NZ_JBHYJB010000015.1:0-186978 GCF_042740175.1 Streptomyces sp. NPDC059009
CCCCCTCCACGGCCGCGCGCACCTCCGGCTTGCGGACGCCCGTCAACTCGCGCAGGGTCTCCGCCAGTTGGGAGCGGACCGTGCGGACGGGCGTCAAGTGGGCGGCGGGGCTCTGCGGCACGAGGCCGACGCGGCGCCCGCGCACCGTGCGGGCGAGGGTCCGCTCGTCGGCGGTGAGCAGGTCGGTGCGGTCGAGGACCGCCGACCCCGCGGTCTCGGCGTTCTGCGGCAGCAGGCCGAGCAGCGCGGAGGCGAGCACGGACTTGCCGCAGCCGCTCTCGCCGACGAGGGCGAGGCACTCCCCCGCCGCGAGGTCGAACGAGGCGTCGCTGACGGCCCGTACGAAGGTGTCGCCGCGCATGCGGAAGCGCACGGAGAGGTTCCGGACGGAGAGGACGGTCGCGGCGGCGGGGGCAGAGGCAGGGGCGGTCACAGCATCAGCTCCGATCGGCGGCGCGGGTTGATCCGTTCCCGCCAGGCGCCCGCGAGCCCGGCGACGGCCAGGGTCGGCACGATGATGAACAGGCCGGGGAAGAGCGTCGGCCACCAGTCGCCCGCGAGCAGCGAGCCGCGCGCGGTCTGCACGAGGGTGCCGAGGCTCGCCTGGTGGGTGGGCAGGCCGAGGCCGAGGAAGGACAGCGCGGACTCGTGCCAGATGGCGTGCGGCACCATCAGGACGGCCGCGAGCCCGGCCTGCGGGAGCACGCCCGGAAGCAGGTGGCGCACCGTGACCCGCCACCGCGACGCACCCCCGGAGACCGCCGCGTCGATGTACGGGCGCGCGCGCAGCGACAGCACTTCGGCGCGGACGATGCGGGCCGTCGACAGCCAGTGCGTGAGCGCCACGGACACCACCACCGGCCATACGCCGGGCCGGAACATGGCGACGATGAAGATGCCGAGCAGCAGGTGCGGCACCGACGAGAAGACGTCGACGAGCCGCATCACGACGCGGTCCACCCAGCCGCCGAGCGCCCCTGCGAGCGCCCCCACGGCGGTGCCGATCACGGTGGCGACGACGGCCGCCACCACCCCCACGAGCAGGGAGACGCGCAGCCCGTACACGCAGCGGAGCAGCAGGTCGCGGCCCACGTCGTCGGTGCCGAACGGGTGTGCCCAGGAGGGCGGTCGGAGCTTGGCGGCGAGGTCCACGGCCTGCTCGTCGAGGTGCACCAGGGGCGGCACCACGAGCACGGTGAGGACGACGGCGGCAACGAGCACGGCCGAGGTGCGCACCCGCCACGCGCGCGTGGAGCGCCGTACGCCTCCTCGGGCGCGCCAGACAGTCGTGGTGTCAGCCATCGAATCCCACCCTCGGGTCGGCCAGGCCGTAGAGCAGGTCGGCCAGCAGGTTGCCCAGGAGCACCGCGACGGTGGCGAGCACGGTCAGGGCCGCGAGCAGCGGGAAGTCCACGGACGTCGCGGCCTGCACGGTCGCGGCGGCGATGCCCGGCCAGCTGAAGACGGTCTCCACCAGGAGCGCTCCGGTGATGAGTTCGGGCACCCGGGAGCCGACGAGCGTGAGCACCGGCAGCATTCCCGAGCGCAGCGCGTGCCCGAGCAGGATGGTGCGTTCGGCGAGCCCCCGCGCGCGGGCGCCACGTACGGGGTCGTCGCCGAGCGCGTCGCCCACGCCCTGGCGCACGTACAGGACGAACCAGGGCAGCTGGGACACCGCCAGCACCCCGGTGGGGAGCACCAGGTGGTGCAGGACCTGTCCGGCCGTGACGGTGGAGCTCGCCGTGTCCGTGAGTCCGCCCGCCGGCAGCACCCCGAGCTTCAGGGCGAAGAACCACACGGCGAGCAGCCCGAGCCAGAACGGGGGCGCGGCCTCCAGCGTGTAGGCGAGGGAGGTCACCGCACGGTCGAGCCAGCCGCCGGGGCGCCGGGCGGCCAGCACGCCGAGCAGGGCGCCGAGCACGATCGCCACGGCGAACGCGGTCGCGGCGAGCAGCACCGACCAGCCGACGCGCTCGCCGATGGCGTCGGCGACGGGCTGGCGCAGCGTGCTGGACTGCCCGAGGTCCCCGGTGGCGGCCGAGGTCAGCCAGTCCCACCAGCGGCCCACGAGCGGCTTGTCCACGCCGAGGTTGGCGCGCAGCTGGTCGAGGTTCTCCTGGGACGCGGTGAGCCCGGCGTTCCCGGCGTACGCCTTGACGGGGTCGAACGGGGAGAGCGCGGCGATCGCGAAGACCCCGAAGGTGACGGCGAGCAGGACGGGCACGGCGAACAGGGCCCGCCGTGCCGTCAGCCGCGCCATCGGCCCCCAAGGGAGCGCCCGGCGGGGGGACTTCACTTCTTCGTCTGCCAGTCCTCGACGTTCCACCACGGGCCGGAGGCGAGGCCGTGGTCGTGCGGCTCGACCTGCGTGCTCAGGTCGCCGTAGCCCTTGTCGACGACGTAGAGGTGGTCGATGTGGGTGAGGAAGGTGTAGCCGGGGTCCTTCATGAGCTCGCGCTGGATGGTGTCGTAGGCGGCCTTGCGCTTGGCGTGGTCGTCCGTCTCGCGGGCGTCCTCCAGTGCCTTGTCGACCGTGGCGTTCTTGTAGTGCGCCATGTTGTTGAAGCCGTCGCCCGCGAGCGCGGACTTCAGCATCAGGTACTGGTCGAAGTCCGGGTCGGCCGGGGCGCCGCCGCCCGCGAGGACCGCGTCCTTGGGCATGCGCGGCTCGATGACCTCCCAGGTGCCGGACTGCACCTCGACCTTGATGCCGAGCTTCTTGGCGTCGGAGGCGTAGGCGAGGGCGTGGTCCTGGCGGAGCTTGTCGCCGGTGAGGTACCAGAGCGGGAAGGTGGCCGTGACGCCGTCCTTCTCGCGGATGCCGTCCTTGCCGGGCTTCCAGCCCGCGTCGTCGAGGATCTTCTTCGCCTTGGCGAGGTCCTGCTTGCGCTCGGTGCCCTTGGTGAACCAGGGGCTGTCGGTCGGCACCGGCCCGTAGGCTTCCTTGCCCGCGCCCTCCAGGATCGACTTGACCATGGCGGCGCGGTCCACACCGATGTCGAGGGCGCGGCGGACGGCGGTGTCGCCCGCGACCTTGTTGCCGGTGGGCAGCGTCACGACGCGGTAGTCGAAGGTCTTGGCGGCGTACGTCTTCTTGTCGCCGTCGCCCTTGAAGGTCTTGGCGAGGTTGGGCGGCAGGATCGCGCCGTCGAGGTCGCCCGTGCGCAGGCGCGTGGCGCGGATGTCGTCGTCCTTGATGATCGCCATCGTGAAGTTCTTGATCTTCGGTGCGCCGCCCCAGTAGCCGGGGTTCGCCTTGAAGGTCAGCTTCTCGCCCTTGGACCAGTTCACCAGCTGGTAGGGGCCGGTGCCGACGGGCTTCTTGGTGAAGTCGCCGGTGTTCACGTCCTGCTTGCCCGCGATGTGCTCGGGCGCGATGGGCAGGACGGTGCGCTCGGCGAACGGCGCGTAGGGGTACTTCAGGTGGAAGACGACGGTGTCGGCGCCCTTGGCCTCGACGCTCTTGACGGCGTCGAGTTCGGTCTTGGAGGCGTTGTTGGTCTTCTTGTCGAGGATCGTCTCGTAGGTGAAGACGACGTCCTTGGACGTGAAGGGCTTGCCGTCGCTGAACTTGACGCCCTTGCGCAGCTCGTACGTGTAGGTCGTGCCGTCGTCGGTGACCTTGGGGAGCGCGGCGGCGAGCGCGGGCTTCAGCTTCATGTCGGCGTCGTGCGTGAGCAGACCGTCGAAGATCTTGGAGTTGCCGTCCTTGCCGAAGCCGAGGAGCGGGCTGAGGGTCTCCGGTTCGTACGCGATGCCGACGACCGCCGAGTCCTTCGCGCCGCCGGACCCCTCGCCGTCACCCGGCGCCGAACAGGCCGACGCGGCAACCGTCAGTGCGGTCGCCGTCGCGGCGACACCGGCTGCGCGTATCGATCGGGCCCTCATGCCACACCCCTACTGAAGATCAAACGTTATTGCGAACGGCTCGCAATTATGCCTCATGTAATGGGTGGGTAAAACGCGCAGCCCGTACGGGGTTCCGTACGGGCTGCGGGGCGGCGGGAGAGCGCCGCGCTCAGGGCGTCAGGAGAGCCTCAGGGCGCCTGGAGGTCGACCAGGGCGGCCAGTTCCTCCCGGTGGCGGCCCGCCGTGCCCAGCGCGATCGCGTCGGACTTGGCGCGCTTCAGGTAGAGGTGCACGGGGTGCTCCCACGTCATGCCGATGCCGCCGTGCAGCTGGAGCGCCTCCTCGGCGGCGTGCACCGCGACCGGGGCGGCGTACGCCTGCGCGAGGGCCGCGGCGAGGTTGGGCTCACCGCTGCCGGTCGCCAGGGCGTCGGCGGCGTGCCGGGCGGCGGCGCGGACGCCCACCGTCTCCAGCCAGAGCTGCGCGAGCCGGTGCTTGAGCGCCTGGAAGGAGCCGACGGGCCGGTTGAACTGGTTCCGCTCCTTCGTGTAGCGGACGGTCTCCGTCAAACACCATTCCGCGAGGCCGAGTTGCTCGGAGGCGAGCAGTCCCGCTCCTGCGCGGAGGCCGAGGCGCACCGCAAGGTCGGCCCGCTCCGCGTCGTCGACCAGCACGCGCGCGCGTGCCGCCTCGAAGGTGACGGTGGCGAGCGGCCGGGTGCGGTCGAGGGAGGTCTGCGGGGTGACGGTGACGCCGTCCTGGCTGGTGTCGACCGCGTAGAGGCCGCCGTCGGCGGGGACCAGGAGGACGTCGGCGACGCTCGCGTCCGCGATGCCGGTCAACTGCCCGTGCAGGGCACCGTTCTCGTGCCGTACGCGGGTGAAGGCACCTCCGGGGGCGGTGGCGAACCCGACCGCGAGCGCGCCGATGGTGCGCCCGGACGCGAGGCCGCCGAGCAGCTCGGCCGCCGCACCGCCCTCACAGATCAGCAGCGTCTCGGTGGCGATGACGGCGCTCGTCAGGAACGGCACGGGCGCGACCGCTCGGCCCAACTCCTCCAGGACCAGGGCGGCTTCGCGGTGCGAGGCGCCCTGTCCGTCGTGCTCTTCGGGGACGAGGAGGCCCGCGAGGCCCATCCCCTCCGTGAGCGCCTTCCACAGCTCGCGGTCGTGCGGGGCGTCCGACTCGCTGCGGGCGAGCACCGATGCGGGCTCGCAGTGGTCGTCGAGGAGGTCGCGGACCGCGGCGCGCAGCGCCTCCTCCTCTTGCGTGTACAGCAGGTCGCTCATCGCGCGAGGTCCTTCCAGGCGACGTCCTTGTCGGTGCGCGGCTCGGCGGGCAGGCCGAGGACGCGTTCGGCGACGATGTTCAACAGGACCTCGCTGGTCCCGCCCTCGATACTGTTTCCCTTGGCGCGCAGATAGCGGTAGCCCGCCTCGCGCCCGGTGAAGTCGACGAGTTCGGGGCGCCGCATCGTCCAGTCGTCGTACAACAGCCCTTCCTCGCCCATGAGTTCCACTTCCAGGCCGCTGATCTCCTGGTTGAGGCGGGCGAAGCCGAGCTTCATGCCGGAGCCCTCGGGGCCGGGCTGGCCCGCGACGAGCTGCTGGCGCAGGCGTTCGCCGGTGAGGCGGGCCACCTCGGCCTCGACCCAGAGCTTCACCAGGCGCTGGTGCAGGTCGTGGGTGCGCAGCTCGGGGCGTGCGCGCCAGGCGGCGGCGACCGGGCCGATCATGCCGCCCTCGCGCGGGATGCGCATGCCGCCGATGGAGACCCGCTCGTTCATGAGCGTGGTCTGTGCGACCTTCCAGCCGTCGCCGACGGGACCGAGGCGCCGGTCGTCGGGGATCCGCACATCGGTGAGGAACACCTCGTTGAACTCGGCCTCGCCGGTGATCTGCCGCAGCGGCCGCACCTCGACGCCGGGGTCGGTCATGTCGCACACGAAGTAGGTGATGCCGCGGTGCTTGGGCACGTCCGGGTCGGTGCGGGCGATGAGGATGGCCCAGCGGGCCAGGTGGGCGCTGGAGGTCCACACCTTCTGCCCGTTGACGACCCAGTCGCCGGTCGCCTCGTCCCGCACGGCCCGGGTGCCGAGCGCGGCCAGGTCGGATCCGGCGCCGGGCTCGCTGAAGAGCTGGCACCACACCTCCTCGCCGACCCACAGGGGCCGCAGGAAGCGCTCCTTCTGCTCGTCCGTGCCGAAGCCGAGGACGGTGGGCGCGGCCATGCCGAGCCCGATGCCGATGCGGCGCGGGTCGTTGTCGGGCGCGCCCGCGAGCTCCAGCTCCTCGTCCACGACGGCCTGCAGGGTCCTGGGCACCCCGAGCCCGCCGAGCCCCTCGGGGAAGTGCACCCAGGCGAGCCCCGCGTCGAAGCGGGCCTTGAGGAAGTCGAGGCGGCCGGTGGTCCCCGGCGGGTGCGCGGCGAGCAACTCCTGCGTACGGAGGCGCAGTTCGGCCTCGTCCATGACGGCCTTCGTCGTGGCCTTCTCGGCGTCGGTCATGCGGCGACTCCTTCCGGAACGACGGCGACCCGGCCGGTGGTGACACCGTCGGCGACGCGCTGCACGGCGGCGGCCGCGTCACCCAGGGCCACGCGCTCGCTGATCAGCGGCTTGATCGCACCCTTGGTCGCGAGCTCGGTCAGCTCCTCGTGGCAGCGTGCGATCGACCGCGGGTCCTTGGTGTTGTAGAGGCCCCAATGCAGGCCCACGATCGAGTAGTTCTTCACCAGGGCGTGGTTGAGGGCGGGCGTCGGGATGGCGCCGCTCGCGAACCCGACGACGAGGATGCGGCCCTCGAAGGCCACGCACTTGGCGGACTGCGCGTAGGCGGTGCCGCCGACGGGGTCGTAGACGACGTCCGCGCCCCTGCCGCCGGTGGCCTCCTTCACGGCGCCCACGATGTCGTCGGCGCGCCGGTCCAGGACCAGGTCGCAGCCGAGCTCACGGGCGACCGCCGCCTTGTCGGCTCCGCCGACGACACCGATGACCCTGGCGCCCGCGGCCTTGCCGAGCTGGACGGCAGCGCTGCCGACGCCACCCGCGGCGGCGTGCACCAGGAGCGTCTCCCCCTCCTGGAGGTGCGCACGCCGGTGCAGGCCGAACCAGCCCGTCTGGTAGCCGATATGCAGGGCGGCGGCCTCCGCGTCGCCGAGGGCGTCGGGCGCGGGCAGCAGGGCGGCGGCGTCCGCGACCGCGTACTCGGCGAAACCCCCGTACGGGAGCGCCGGGTTGGTGATGACGCGCCGCCCGTCCTCGATCTCGCCGCAGATCTCCACGCCGGGCGTGAACGGCAGCGTCGGCCTGATCTGGTACTGACCCCGGCAGAGCAGCGCGTCCGGGAAGTTGATGTTGGCGGCGCGGACCTTCACCAGGACCTGCCCCTCGGCGGGCACCGGCCGGTCCACGTCCGCGAGGCGCATCACCTCGCCCGGCTCGCCGTTCTCGTGCACTTGCCATGCCTGCATGCGGGGCCTCCACGGGCTGTCATCGACCGGGTTCCACCGCATACTAAGCGGTCGCTTGCCCCGAGGGGAACCGTGCGAGTGCCGGAATCGTCACGTCCCCGCCACAGCCACCGGGCGGCTCTTGAATCACATCCGGCGCGGAATCGACGCTGGTGGCACACGGAGACGCCGATACGCGGAGCCGCGGACACCCAGAGCCGCAGAGACCAGGCCCGCACGGCACACGACTCACCGGGGGAACCACCATGAACGCTCGCCACCGCTCGGCCACCTTGATCGCCGGCGCACTGACCGCCGCCCTCGCCCTCACCGCCTGCGGCGGAAACGGCGGCGAGGGAGCCGCGGACGGAAAGCGCGGCAAGGACGACAAGGCCGCCGCCTCGTCCACCGGGGCCAGGAACCTCGAGCAGAAGGCGCAGGTCCGGGGCGAGGAGTGCGGCTGGGAGAAGGGCGTCGGCATGTACTGCGGCCGCTACAAGGGCGACCGGTACACGGACTACGGGGACCGGGGCCTGCACGTGGAGGAGATCCAGCAACTGATCCTCCAGACCACGAAGTTCAAGGGGCACATGGTCGCGGACGGCAAGTTCGGGCCCGACACCCTGGCCGCCGTGAAGTGGTACCAGAGGACCCACCGGCAGGCCGGTGCCGCGGACGGCAAGGTGGGCCCCAGGACCTGGGCCGCGCTGCGGCAGAGCTGGGTCTGAGCCGCTCCCCCGCCGCCCCTTCGCCTGCCGCTCGTCCCCGCCCGCCTTCCGCTACTCGTCCCCGCCCTTCTTCGCGGGCCGCGCCCGCACATGCATCCGCTCGCCCTGCGGCCCGAAGAGGCTGATGAACTCCGCGCCCGTCTCCGGCGTGGCCCCGAACCAGTGCGGCACCCTGGTGTCGAACTCGGCGGCCTCGCCGGGCCCGAGCACCACGTCGTGCTCGCCGAGGATCAGCCGCACCTTCCCGGAGAGGACGTACAGCCACTCATAGCCCTCGTGCGTCCTCGGCTCAGGGGCCGGCTCGGTGCGGGCGGGCTCGATGCACTTGTACGCCTGGAGGCCGCCGGGCTGCCGGGTCAGCGGCAGCAGTGTGCGGCCGTGCCGGACGATCGGCTTGGCCCGCACCCGCGGATCCCCGACGGGCGGGGCCCCGACCAGTTCGTCCAGCGGGACCTGGTGGGCGCGGGCGATGGGCAGGAGGAGTTCGAGGCTGGGCCTGCGCCGGCCGGACTCCAGCCGGGAGAGGGTGCTCACGGAGATGCCGGTCGCCTCGGAGAGGCCCGCGAGGGTGGCGCCGCGCTCCTTGCGGATGTTGCGCAGCCGGGCGCCGACCTCGGCGAGGACGTGGTCCATCTCATCGGCCCCGGGTCCGGCGCCTTCGTCCGCGTGGGGGTGCGCGTGACTGTGCCCGTCTGCGTTCATGGACCCATTCCAGTTTCGGCAAACCCGTTTGTCAACGCCGCAGCGGGGCGGGGAGTGGAATCCCGTACGGGCATGGAGATTTCACGCCCGTCGCGCTACCGATGGCGCCCATGACGTACGACGACGAGGGCACCCAGCACGCCGGCCGCGCCCTGCCCGGACTCCCCGCCCCGCCCCCGCCCGGCGTGAGCGCCCTGCCGCCCGGCACCTATGACGGGCAGGTGGTCCTGGTCACCGGGGGCGGCACGGGGCTCGGCAAGGCGATCGCGGCGGAGTTCGCGCGGCTCGGGGCGGACCTGGTGATCGCCGGCCGCAAGGAGGACCGCCTCAAGGCCGCGCGGGACCAACTCGCCGCGCTGGGCGGGAAGGCGACGGCCGTGCCCTGCGACATCCGGGACCCGGAGCGGATCGTGGAGCTCTTCGACGCGGCGGAGGCAGCCCACGGCCTCCCGGACGTCCTGGTCAACAACGCCGCCGCCAACTTCCCCGTACCGGCCGAGGAAATGTCGCCCAACGCGTGGCGCTCGGTCGTGGACATCACCCTCACCGGGACGTTCCTGGTGACGCGCGAGTTCGCCCGCCGCCATCTGGCGGCGGGCGCCCCCGGCTCGGTGATCGACATGGGCGCCTCCTACGCCTGGACCGGCGGGCCGGGCTTCGCACACAGCGCGGCGGCGAAGGCCGGGGTGAAGTCACTCGTGGAGAGCCTCGCGGTGGAGTGGGGCCCGTACGGGATCCAGGTCAACGGCCTGGTGCCGGGCCTGATGCCGCACGAGGACATGACCGCCGACATCCGCGCGAACCTCGACCGGGCGAGCGGCGACAGGGGCGACGACGATCACGGTGACGGCCTCGACCGGGCCCGCGACCAGGACGCCCGCCAGCCCGCCCTGCGCGCCGGCGCCCCGCGCGAACTCGGCTGGGCCGCCACCTTCCTGGCCTCCCCGTACGCCCGCTTCATCACCGGTCACACCCTCGTGGTGGACGGGGCGAACTGGCAGCGCCGGGGGCTGGTGAGCCCGCCGGTGGTGACGGTGCGGGAGCAGATGGGGCGCGGGCCGTTCGCACCCTGAACCCCCAACTCCCTTGTGAGGGGCGTCACATCGGGCCCATGTCACAGACGGGCCGTCTTCTTCCATCTGGTGGTCGTCAGCAACGAAGCGAAGCAGCAAAGGGGCCCGGCGATGAGCCACCAGCACGAAGTCGGCACACACCGCGTACTGATCCTGGGCGCGGGCTACGCGGGCATGGCCGCGGCGATGCAGCTCGCTCCCCGCACCAAGGGGCGCGGCGACGTCCAGGTGACCCTGGTGAACCCGCAGGAGCGGTTCACGGAGCGGCTGCGACTGCACATGACGGCGACCGGGCAGCCGCTCCCCGAGTTCAGCATCCCGGAGCTGCTCGCGGGAACCGGCGCCCGGTTCGTGCGCGGCTGGGTGACCGCCGTCGACGCGGACGCGCGCACGGTGCGGATCGACGACGACCGGGTGCTCTCCTACGACACCCTCGTCTTCGGCGTGGGCAGCGTCGCCGACACGGCCGCGGTGCCGGGCGTCGAGGAGCACGCGCACACCCTCGACTCCGCGCAGGACGCCGGGATTCTCGCCGACCGGCTCGCGCGGCTCGGCCGCGGCACGGTCGTGGTCGGCGGCAGCGGGCTCACCGGCGTCGAGTCGGCGGCCGAGATCGCCGAGCGGCACCCGGAGCTGAGGGTCGTGCTGCTGGGGCGGGGGGAGGTCGGCGCGTCCCTGCGGCCGAAGGCGCGGGCGTATCTGCGGGCCGCCCTCGACCGCCTGGGCGTCGAGGTGCGCGAGGGGGTGGAGGTCGCCAAGGTGCTGCCCGACTCGGTCGAACTGGCGGGCGGGGAGAGCATTTCCGCCGACGCGGTGCTGTGGACGAGCGGGACGCGCGTGTCGCCGCTGGCGGCCGCGGCCGGGCTGACCGTCGACGAGCGGGGCCGCGTCGTCACCGACGCCGCGCTGCGCTCGGTCTCGCACCCGGAGGTGTACGCGGTGGGCGACGCGGCCGCGATCCGGCAGGGCTACGGCGTCATGCACGGCACCTGCCAGGGCGGGATGCCGACCGGGGTGCACGCCGCCCTGTCGGTCCTGCGCGAGCTGAAGGGCAAGCGGCCGAAGCCGTTCCGCTTCGGCTACTACCACACGCCGGTGAGCCTCGGCCGCGGCGACGGCGTGGTGCAGTTCACACACCCCGACGACAGCCCGAGAAGGATCTTCCTCACCGGCAGGACCGCCGCCCGGTATAAGGAGTTCGTGACAGCCTCTCCCTGGCCGACGTACGGCCGCATGAAGAAGATGCCCTCCTCGGGCGCGTTCTGGCCGCACGGCGGCCGCTTCACCCGCACCCACCGCACCCACCGCACCCACAAGGACGAGCAGTGACCGGCCCCGCCCCCGCCGACCCCTTCCACGAGCATCGCACCCTGCTGTTCTCGGTGGCGTACCGCATACTCGGCTCGGCCGCCGACGCCGAGGACGCGGTGCAGGACGCCTGGCTGAAGTGGTCGGACGCCGACCGCTCGCACGTGGCCGACCCGAAGGCGTACTTGTCGCGGATCGTCTCCAACCTCGCGCTGGAAAGGCTGCGTTCCACGCGCCACAAGCGGGAGACGTACGTCGGCCCGTGGCTGCCGGAGCCCATCCTCACCACCGGCGACACCGCCGACGCCGTCGCGGACGCCGAGACGGTCTCGACGGCGATGCTGGTGGTCCTGGAGACGCTGAGCCCGCTGGAGCGGGCGGTGTTCGTCCTGCGGGAGGTCTTCGCCTTCAGCCACGCCGAGATCGCCGAGGCGGTGGAGCGGTCGGAGGCGGCGGTACGGCAGGCCGCGCACCGCGCCCGTGAGCACGTGCAGGCCCGGCGGCCGCGGTTCGCGGCGGACCGGTCGCGGCAGCGCCAGGTCACCGAGCGGTTCTTCGCGGCGGCGACCGGCGGGGACGTCAACTCCCTGATGGAGCTGCTGTCCCCGGACGTCACGCTGTGGACCGACGGCGGCGGCAAGGTGCACCAGGCGCTGCGCCCGGTGGTGGGAGCGGCCACGGTCGCGGGCTGGTTCGCGGCGATGGGCACCGTCACCTATCAGGGCGTCGCGCCGGCCGACATGAAGGCCGAACTCGTCGAGCTCAACGGCGGCTTGGGCCTGATGTTCAGCGCCCCGGACCGGGTGATCGCCACGGTCACGTTCGACTTCGACGCGGAGGGCCGCATCACCACCCTCCACAACGTGGCCAACCCGGACAAGCTCCGGGCCGTCGGGGCGGGCACTGCTCTCCGGCTCGGGCAGCGGTGACCCGGGGGCGGCGGCATCCGCCCGGAGTCACCGCCCCCCGGAGCCACCGCCCCCCCCCGGAGTCACCGCCCTTCGAAGCTCGCCGCCCTGCGCGCCGCCTTCGCCGCGTACCCCTCGCGGACGTCCTCCGACGCGAGGGTGAGCGCCGCGGTCATCGCCACCTGGTCGAGCGCCTCGGCCAGGCCGGCGTCGGCGTAGGCGTCGATGTCCCGCTTGATGCCCTGGACGGCGAGCGGCGCGTTGCCCGCGATCTCGGCCGCCACGGCACGGGCGGACGCACCCAACTCGTCCTCGGACACCAGGAGTTGGACCAGGTGGAGGCGCTCCGCCGTCGCCGCGTCGACGCGGCGCCCGGTGAGCGCGAGGAGCTTGGCCCAGCCCGCGCCCGCCTCGCGCGCGACGCGCAGGTCGCCGCCCGCGTCGACGGCCACGCCGAGCTGCGCCTCGGGCAGCGCGAACACCGCGTCCCGCGCCGCGATCCGCACGTCGGCCATGAGCGCGAGCTCGAAGCCGAAGCCGAGGCAGTAGCCCTGGACGGCGGCGACCACCGGCTGGGGCAGGCCCGCGAAGGCGCGGAAGCGCTCGTGCACCCAGCGGATGCCCTCGTAGTAGTTGCGGGTGCGCTCGGCGCCGGAGCGGCCGGTGATCGCGCCGCCCGGCGCGGTGACGTCGATGCCCGCGCAGAACGCCCGGCCCTCGGCGCGCAGCAGCACCACCCGGATCGAGTCGTCGAAGCGGATCCGGTCGGCGAACAGGCCGAGTTGGCGGGTGGACTCCCAGCTCCAGGCGTTGAGCCTGTCCGGTCGGCAGAGGGTGAGGACACCGATGCCGTCCTCGACGTCGAGGCGGAGGCGCTCGGTGCCCTCCGGGATGTCCGTGCCGGTCGTGTCGATCATCCAGCCCCCATGGACCCTGCCGCCGCCAGTTACTGATGGGGCGTCAGGTTACGGGGGTCGGGTCACCGAGTGAAGACCTCGAACGCGACCGCGGGCCGCCCGCCGAAGCGGGGCGCGACCGCCTCCGCGTGGGCGGTGAGGAAGGACCGGCAGTACTTCTCGGGGTCCTCCTGGGTCAACACCTCGATGTAGGTGCGGTGTTCGAGGAGCGAGCGCACGGAGCGCTCCAGGCCCGGGCCCGCGTCGGCGGCGTGCGTCGGCTCGGTGGTCCCGGCGACGGCCACCCAGCGCACCCCGTCCCACGGCTCAAGGCCCTGTTCCTCGATCAGCTCGGGGAAGATCCAGCGGTTGCCCGCGTCGGCGGCGGCGTCCAGGGTGGCGCGGCCGACGGCCACGTGGTCCGGGGTGTTCCAGGCGACGCCGCCCCAGGTGTCGCGGTAGTTGAGGGTGATGAGGAGCTCGGGGCGGTGCCTGCGGATGGCGGCGGCGATGTCGCGGCGCAGCGCCGTCCCGTACTCGATGACGCCGTCCCGGTGGTCGAGGAACTCGACGGTGCTCACGCCGACGACGGCCGCGCTGGCCCGCTGCTCCCGCTCGCGCAGCGGCGCGCACTCGGCGGGCGGCAGGGTGTCGATGCCCGCCTCGCCTCGGCTGGCGAGGAGGTAGGCGACCTCGCGGCCGCCGTCGGTCCAGGCCGCCACGGCCGCGGAGCAGCCGTATTCGAGGTCGTCGGGGTGGGCGACGACGGCGAGGGCCCGCTGCCAGTCCTCGGGCATGGGCTGCAGCTGGGCGGGGGTGGAGCCGGCGTCGGCGCCGGTCTGCGGCTCAGTCATGGCGGCAGCCTAATCACCCGGTACGGGGTGTTCGCGGGGAGCCTCGGCTTCCGCTCACGGAGTCCCGGGTTCCGCCCGCGGACCCTTCGACTCCGCTCACGGGCCCTTCGACTCCGCTGCGGCAGCCTTCGGTTGCGCCCGCGGCCCCTTGGGTTCCGCTCGACCGGCCGGGCCGAGGAGCGCGCGCAGGCGGCCGGGGGCGAGGCCCGTCTGCGCGCGCAGGACCCGCGTCATGTGGGCCTGGTCGGTGAAGCCCACCTCGGCGGCGAGCAGGCCGAGCTCCCGCTCGCCGTCGAGCAGCCGCTCCAGGGCGGCGGCGAGCCGCAGACCGCCCCGGTACCGGGCGAGCGTGGTGCCGGTGACCTCCCGGAAGACCCGACTGAGGTGGTACGGGGAGCAGTTGAGCTCCTTGCCGAGCGTCGCGAGGTCCAGGCGGTTGTCGGCGGCGAGGGCCTCGCGGGCGTCGCTCGCGAGGCGGCGCCGTGCGGTGCGGGTCGCGGGCAGCCCGGCGGCGACCCGCTCGGGAGCGAGCCGGGCGAGCACGCCGACCGCCAACTCGCCGGTGCGTTCGGCGAGTTCGAAGGAGTCGGCGCCCGCGCGGGCGGAGGCCAGGAGCAGCCGGTGGGCCAGGGCGGCGTCGGGGGTGGTGCGGACGAAGCCCTGGGGGACGGTGGGATCGCCGCCGAGACAGGCGGCCAGGGCGGGCTCGGACAGCACGATCTCCGTGAAGACGTCACCGCCGTGCGGGTGCGCGAACTGCTGCTCCCCGCCGATCCGTTCCACGAAGACGGTGGTGGGGTCCATGACCTGCTCGACACCGTCGACCCGGGCCCGCACGAAGCCGCTGCGCACCAGGACCAGTCCGAAGACGGGCGCGGGCCCGAGCGGGCCCCAGCCGTGCGGCGGGTCGACGCAGCGCACGTCCGCGAGGTACAGGTCGGCGCCGCTGAGCAGGGTGTGCCGGTCGGCCGCCATCGCCGCTCCTCCCCTGCGCCGGGCACCGGACTCCGGCCGCCTGGGCCCGGAGGCTTGCGGGGCCGTGCGCCCCCTGAGCAAGAAGGTACAAGAATCCCCCGCCGCCCTCTCCCGAGGATTCCTCCAACTCATCCCTTACGAAGGTGTGTTGGAGTCTCCATGACCGTTCCCCGGAAGTCGCCCCTGCCGCGCAGGCGGCTGCTCACCGCCACGGCCGCCGCCACCGGGGTCGCGGCCCTGCCCGCCTGGACGGCGCCGCCCCGGCCCGTGGGCGGTGGCCTGGAGGTCCTGGCGCTGCTCGACGCGGAGGGTCCGTTCCCGCGGCCCGCCCGGCCGACCTTTCCCGGCGCGACGGAGGCCGACTGGGCGCGCGCCCGCCGCCTGGACCCGGCGGCGTTCGGGCCCGACGACGCCTGGCTGCTGGCCTTCCGCTGCTTCGCGGTGCGCCGCCCCGGCGGCCGGGTCACGATCGTCGACACGGGCGTGGGCCCGGCGAACAGCCCGGCCGCGCCCTGGGCGCCGGTACCGGGAAGGCTCCCCGAGGTCCTCGAGAGCGCCGGGATCGACGTACACGACGTCGAGGCGGTCGTCCTCACGCATCTGCACGAGGACCACTACGGCTGGGCCGTCCTGCCCGGCGGCGAGCCCCTCTTCCCCGACGCCCGCCACCTGGTGCAGCGCACCGAGCTCGCGGCGCTCGCAGACGGCGACCCGGCCCAGTCGTACGTCGTCGAACCGCTGCGCCGGGCCGGGCAGTTGCACGCCGTGGAGGGCCGCCACCAGCTGCGGGGGCGGGGCGGGCGGCTCACGCTCCTGCCCACCCCCGGGCACACACCCGGCCACCAGTCGGTGCTCGTCGAGGGCGGCCGCAGGGACGTGGTGATCACCGGGGACGCCCTGGTGCACGCCGTGCAGCTGGCCGCGCCGGACGTGGCGTACGCCCCGGAGCGGGACAAGGAACAGGCTCGTGCCTCGCGCCGCGAGCTGTTCGCGACGGCCCGCGAGCGGCACGCCCTGCTCGCGACGAGCCACCTCAACCAGCCCTTCACCGAAGCGAGTTGGGGCCCCGACGCCTAGGACCTGTCCAGCGGATCTTGCCGCGGTCGCGGGCGGCACAGCTCGGAATCATGCGGCCTGATCCGCCGGACAGGCCCTAGGCTTCGCCGCGCACCAGGGCGAGCAGCCGGTCCAGGACGCGCCCTCCGCTCACCCGCAGCCCGTCGTGCTCGTACTCGTCGGTGACCCAGGTGCGCAGGCCCTTGACGGCGCGGGCCGTGTCCAGGGAGTGGGCGGTGTCGACGTACAGGTCGTCGTGGTAGACGGCGGCGGCCACCGGGACCTCGTTGGCGGCGAGGCGGGCGGCGTCGTAGAGCGGGGTCCAGTCGGTGCGCGCGGCAAGCAGATCGGCACTCTCGCGCAGCGGGCGCAGGGCCGGGTCGCAGTCGAACTGCCAGGGGTGGACGGTCTCCCCGGTGAACTGCAGGGGCGCGTCACCGGCCAGTGCCTTCGCCGCGTCGAACGCGGGGAACTCGGCGCGCACCCGGTCGGCCGCCCAGGCCGTGGGACGCGCGTCCTGCCCGTAGATCGTCTCGTGCAGGACGGCGTACAGCGGGCGCCCGGCGTAGGAGAGGGCGGCGTGCGCGGCTTCCTGGAAGGCGTCGGAGAGGGCGGGCCCGGAGGGGGTGCGGACGAGGGCGTCCTCGAGGAGGTAGTGGAGACGGTGGCTGCCGTCACCCGTGCCGAGGAGGATGCCGAGGGACTGGAAGGCGGGGACGGTGAGGCGGTAGCCGCTGTTCAGGACGGGCTCGTGCTCGGCGAGGTGCGCGGCGATGCGGCGGGCCCGCTCGATGTCCTCGGGGTAGCGGGCGTAGTGCGCGGCGACCTTGCGGGCCATGCGCGGGTAGGCGGCGCGGTAGACGTCGTCGGCGTGCGCGTCGAGGCTCGGCAGGCCGCCGGTGATGAGCGCGGCGCTCAGGCCCTCGGGCGCGACGGACAGATAGTGGGTGGCGCAGAAGCCGCCGAAGCTCTGGCCGAGGACGGTCCAGGGGGCGCCGCCGGTGAGCCGGGCGCGGAGGGCCTCGCAGTCGCGGACGATGGCGTCGGCGCGGAAGTGCGCCAGGTAGTCGGCCTGTTCACGGGGGCCGCCGCGCAGGGGCAGGGTCTGCCGGGTGGCGGGCGTGGAGGAGCCGGTGCCGCGCTGGTCGAGGAGGAGCACCCGGTAGTCCTCCAGGGCCCGGCCGAGCCACGCCTCCTTGCCCGCGAACCGGTTCGCTGCGCAGCCGGGGCCGCCCTGGAGGTACAGCAGCCAGGGCAGATCGCGGCCCTCGTTGCCCGCGGCCACCGCCTCGCGCGCGAACAGCTCGATGTGCTCGCCACCGGGCCGGTCGTGGTCGAGGGGCACGGAGAAGCGGTGGTCGGTGAGGACGACGCCGGGCTGGCGGAAGGTGACGGGCACGGTGCTCCTGGGCGGGACGGGACGGAACGGCGGACGAGCCGCGGACGACGGACAAGCCGTGACGACGAACAAGCCGCTGTGGCGGACGGTGCGTCCCAGTTCAGCACATCTGTCCCAGCCGCCTGCCGGGGCCCCGGTGGGCGGGTACGGGCTGCCTGCCTGGGCCCGGTCGACGGGTACGGGCTGCCCGCCAACACCCCACTCAGCAAACACCGACCGCCCACCGGGACCCGGTCAGCGCGGAGCCGCTCCGCTCGGTGGTGGACGCGAGCGACCCCGCCTTTCTGGCGCCCGGCCGGATGCCGCAGCGGCTGGCGGAGGCGTGCCGCGCCTCGGGGCAGCCCGCGCCACAGACGCCCGCCGCGACGGTGCGCTGCGTCCTCGACTCGCTCGCCCTCGCCCACCGCCGGGCCATCGCCGACGCACACCGGCTGACCGGGCGGTCCGTCGACGTCGTCCACCTGGTCGGCGGCGGCGCCCGCAACGGCCTGTTGTGCCAACTGACCGCCGACGCCTGCCGGATACCCCTGCTCGCGGGCCCGGCCGAGGCAGCGGCCGTCGGCAACGTCCTGGTGCAGGCGCGGGCCCACGGACTCGTGGCGGACCGGTCCGAGGCACGCGCCCTGGTGGCGCACGCGCTGCCGCCCGTGCGGTACGAACCACGCGGCGACGAGCAGGCGTGGCGGGCGGCAGAGGACCGGCTGCTCCGTCGCCTCCCGTAACGCGGGGTCCGACGCGTACGCTGCATCCATCCGATGATCGACGAGGAGGAACCGCGATGCGTGTCGCCCTGTTCCTGACCTGTGTCAACGACACGCTCTATCCGGACACCGGCCGCGCCGTGGTGAAACTGCTGACCAGGCTGGGAGTTGAGGTGGACTTCCCGCAGGCGCAGACCTGTTGCGGGCAGGCCCACTACAACACGGGCTATCGCCATCAGGCGGAGCCGCTCGCCCGGCATTTCTCCGATGTCTTCGGTTCGGGGGCGTATGACGCGATCGTGACGCCGTCCGGCTCCTGCGGGGCGATGGTCCGTGAGCTCTACCCGCGCATGGGTGAGCGGGCGCGCGCGGAGGGGCGCGGCGCAGGGCTCGCGACGGCCGTGGCGCCGGTGGTGCCGAAGACGTACGAGCTGACGGAGTTCCTCGTCGACGTGCTCGGCGTGACGGACGTCGGCGCGTACTACCCGCACCGCGTGACGTACCACCCGACCTGCCACGGCCTGCGCTCCCTCGGTCTCGGCGAGCGGCCGACCCGGCTGCTGGCCACAGTGAAGGGGCTGGAGCTGGTGGAGCTGCCGGGCGCGGCGGAGTGCTGCGGCTTCGGCGGGACGTTCGCCGTGAAGAACCCCGACGTCTCGGCGGCGATGGGCGCCGACAAGGTGCGCAGCGCGGTCTCGACGGGCGCGGATGTGCTGTGCGCCGCCGACAACTCCTGCCTGATGCACATCGGCGGCACCATGTCGCGGCTGCGGGTGGGCATGCGGCCGGTGCACCTCGCGGAGATCCTGGCGAGCACGGAAGAGGAGCCCCTGGCATGAGCGGCACGTTCGTAGGCATGCCCGCCTTCCCGAAGGCCGCGCACGACGCCGTACGGGACACGACACTGCGCGCCAACCTCCGGCACGCCACCCACACCATCCGCGACAAGCGGGCCCGCGCCGTCGCCGAGCTCGACGACTGGGACCGGCTGCGCGAGGCGGGGCGGCAGATCAAGGACCACACGCTGCGCCATCTCGACACATATCTCGTGCAGTTGGAGGAGTCCGTCGTACGGGCGGGCGGCACCGTCCACTGGGCGGCCGACGCCGACGAGGCCAACCGGATCGTGACCGAGGTCGTCCGGGCCACCGGCGAGACCGAGGTGGTCAAGGTCAAGTCGATGGCCACGCAGGAGATCGGGCTGAACGAACACCTGGAGGCCGAGGGCATCCACGCGTACGAGACCGATCTCGCCGAGCTCATCGTGCAGTTGGGCAAGGACCGCCCCTCACACATCCTGGTCCCGGCCATCCACCGCAATCGGGGCGAGATCCGTGACATCTTCGCCCGCGAGATGAGCGAGTGGGGCCGCCCGGCGCCCGACGGTCTCACCGACACCCCGGCCGAGCTCGCCGAGGCCGCCCGCCTTCACCTCCGGGAGAAGTTCCTGCGCGCCAAGGTCGGCATCTCCGGCGCCAACTTCATGGTCGCCGAGACCGGCACGCTGGTCGTGGTCGAGTCCGAGGGCAACGGCCGCATGTGTCTCACCCTCCCCGAGACCCTCATCTCGGTCGTCGGCATCGAGAAGCTGGTGCCGACCTGGCGCGACCTGGAGGTGTTCCTCCAGACGCTGCCGCGCTCCTCGACGGCGGAACGGATGAATCCGTACACGTCGATGTGGACGGGCACCACCGGCTCCGACGGCCCGCGGGACTTCCATCTCGTCCTGCTCGACAACGGCCGCACCGACACCCTCGCCGACGAGGTCGGCCGCCAGGCCCTGCGCTGCATCCGCTGCTCGGCCTGTCTGAACGTGTGCCCGGTGTACGAGCGGGCGGGCGGCCACGCCTACGGCTCGGTCTACCCGGGCCCCATCGGAGCGATCCTCAGCCCTCAACTGCGGGGCACCGCGAGCGAGATCGACGCCTCGCTGCCCTACGCCTCCTCGCTGTGCGGCGCCTGCTACGAGGTGTGCCCCGTCGCCATCGACATCCCCGAGGTCCTGGTGCACCTGCGGGAGCGGGTCGTGCAGGGCGGCGAGGTGACGCGACAGGGGGTGAAGGTGCGCCTCAAGCCCGCCAAGGGCCACGCCGCCGAGCGGGCGGCGATGCGCGCGGCCCGCTGGACGTTCAGCCACCCGAGGGTCCTCGGCACCGGCCAGCGCCTGGCGTCCCGCACCCGGCACCTCCATCCGCGCACGGTCCCGGGACCCGGCCGGGCCTGGACGGCGACGCGCGACCTGCCACGGGTCCCGGCGGAACCGTTCCGCGACTGGTGGCAGCGGACGAACGGCGGAAAGGACACAGCTGAATGAGCAGCAGGGACGTGGTCCTCGGCCGGGTGCAGCGGGCGCTCGGCGGTCCGAGCGGCACCCCGACGACGTACGACACCGACATCGACCGGGGCTATCTGCGCGAGCACGGCTCCCGCTCGACCGAGCAGACGGTGGAGCTGCTTGCCGAGAACCTGGCGGACTACCGGGCGATCGTGCACCGCTGCACGGACGCGGAGCTGCCGGAGGTACTGATGCGCCTGCTGGCCGAGCACGGCTCCCGGACCGTGGTCGTGCCCCCGGATCTCCCGGCGTACTGGATGAAGGCCGTCGACGCGACCCGCGTCCACGACAGGGCCGCGGACACCCCCGCCGCTCTCGACCGGGCCGACAGCGTCGTCACCGGCTGCGCCGTCGCCGTCGCCGAGACCGGCACGATCGTCCTCGACGGCTCCCCCGACCAGGGCCGCCGCCGCATCACGCTCGTGCCCGACCACCACATCTGTGTGGTGCGGGTGCCGGAGCAGGTCGTCTCCTCCGTCCCGCAGGCCCTCGAACGGCTCGCTCCGGTCCGCCCACTGACCTGGATCTCGGGCCCGTCCGCGACCAGCGACATCGAGCTGGACCGGGTCGAGGGGGTGCACGGTCCGCGCACCCTGGAGGTGGTTCTGGTGAGCGGGGAGTGAGCGGCGCGGTTACGTTGAGGGCATGATCCGGTTCGAGCAGGTGACCAAGCGCTACCCGGACGGCACCACGGCCGTGGACGACCTGTCCTTCGAGGTCGCCGAGGGCGAACTGGTCACGCTCGTCGGCCCGTCCGGCTGTGGCAAGACCACGACGATGATGATGGTCAACCGGCTCATCGAGCCGACGTCGGGCCGCATCTTCGTGAACGGCGAGAACATCGCCGAGGTCGACCCGGTCAGGCTGCGCCGCCGCATCGGGTACGTCATCCAGCAGGTCGGCCTCTTCCCGCACCGCACGATCCTCGACAACACGGCGACGGTGCCCGCCCTGGTGGGCTGGAAGCGGGCGAAGGCCAGGGCGCGCGCCGCCGAACTCCTCGACCTGGTGGGCCTGGACCCGAAGACCTTCGGCTCCCGCTACCCCGACCAGCTCTCCGGCGGCCAGCGCCAGCGCGTCGGCGTGGCCCGCGCCCTCGCCGCCGATCCCCCGGTGCTGCTCATGGACGAGCCGTTCGGCGCCGTCGACCCGGTGGTGCGCGAGCGCCTGCAGAACCAGTTCCTGGACCTCCAGCAGAAGGTCCACAAGACGGTTCTGATGGTCACGCACGACATCGAGGAGGCGGTGCGGCTCGGGGACCGGGTGGCGGTGTACGGGGAGGGGCGCATCGAGCAGTTCGACACCCCGGGCGCGGTGCTCGGCACGCCGTCGACGCCGTACGTGGCGGAATTCGTCGGCGCGGACCGCGGCCTCAAGCGACTGTCCGTCACGGAGATCCAGACCGACGACCTGGAGCAGCCGCCCGTGGCCCGCCTGGACGAGCCCGCCGCCCAGGCCGCGGCCCGGCTGCGCGAGGAGGACGCCCGCTGGGCCGTGGTCCTCAACGAGGAGCGGGAGCTGCACGGCTGGGTCGGCGTCGACGAGGTGGCGCTCGCGGGCGAGGGCGGCACGGTGGGCGACCTGGCCCACCGCATGAACTCGTGGGTGCCGCTGGGCGCCCCGTTGAAGCAGGCGTTCGGCGTGATGCTGCAGCACGACGCGGGCTGGGTCGCCGTCCTGGACGGCGCGCGTTTCCTCGGCGTGCTGACCCCGGCGAAGCTGCACGAGGCGCTGCGGCGCTCGGTGGACGCGGACGCGCAGGGCGTGGCCCGGGACGAGGTGGAGTTCGACTCGGTGGCCGACGCGTAAGCGCTCCGCGGGACGTGTGGCTGCCTGCTCCGGCACCCGGGAATGCGCCATCGTCCCCGGGCCGTTGCCCCTGGAGAGTCGATCTTGGGCGCGAGCAGCGAGGTAGCAGATGACGATTCTGGTCACCACCCCGAACGGCGGCGTCGGACGCCACGTGGCGGCGGCGTTGCGGGACCGCGAGGACGTGCGTTTCCTCGTCCGGTCGCAGTCGGGCGTCGAGGCGCTCGGGCCGGTCCGCGGTGAGGTCTTCCGCGGGGACGCCACCGACGCCGACGACGTGCGTCGCGCGGTCGCGGGGGTGCGCCGGCTCTACCTCGCGCATCCCTTCGCCGAGGACCAGGTGGCGGCCGAGACCGGGCTCGGTCTCGCGGCCCTCGACGCGGGAGCGCGGCGGATCGTGAAGCTGGGCGCACGGGCGTTCCGCGGCGCCGGGACCGTGCCCGACGCCGTCACGGGTGCCCATGACGCCGTCACCGCGCGGCTGCGCGACGCCGGTGTGCCCGAGCTGTCCGTGCTGCAGCCCGACCGCTTCCTGCAGAACTTCCTCCCAGCCGCCGCCTCGATCGCCGAGGGCACGCTGGCCGACCCGGCCGGGTCGGGCGCCCGGGGCTATGTGGATGTGCGGGACATCGCGGAGGTCGCGGTCGCCGAGCTCCTGGCGGACCGTCCGGTGGGCGGCGAGATCGAGCTCAGCGGGCCGGACTCCCTCACCCTGGCGGAACTCGCCGCTCAGTTCGGCGCGGCCCTCGGGCGTCCGGTGCGGCACGTCGACGTCCCGCTGGACGAGGCATGGCGGGCGGGGCTGGCGGCACGTGGTGTCAGCCCGTGGCTGGTCGACGGGCTGCACGGCCTGTACGCCAACTACCGGGGGGAGGGCGTCGCGGGGCTCGGCGACGGGGTCCGGCGGGTGCTGGGCCGCGCTCCGCGTTCGGCCGCGGACTTCGCGGCCGACCAGCTCGCGCCCGCCCTGGCCTGACCGGGTTCCACCGGTTCCCCCCTGGACCAGCCTCTCAACCAGCCGGCTGAACCAGCCCCTTCTCCTCCAGATAGTTCCGCGCCACGTCCTCCGGGAGCCGGCGCCAGCTGTCGACTTGCTGGTTCATCGATGCCAGGTCCGCCGTCGTCAGGACGGAGTTGAGGCGGCCGAGGGCCGCGGCCACGCGTTCGCCGCCCGCGCGGGAGCGGTTGACCACGGGGACGATGTAGTCCGCGTTCTGGAGGTGCTTGTCGTCCTCCAGGAGCACCAGGTCGAACTGGCCGAGCGTCGCGTCGGTGGTCGTGGTGAGGACCATCTGGTCCTGGCCGCTCTGCACGGCCTTCTTGGCCTGGGTGGTGCCCACGCCCTTGGGGTCGACGCCGGTGATGTCGATGCCGTACACCTTCTTCAACCCCGGGGCGCAGTAGGGGCGTTGCACGCACTCGTCGCCCGCGGCGAGCCGCACCTTCAGGCCCGACCTGCCGAGGTCGCTGAGGGTCTTGAGGTGGTGTTCCTCGGCGTACGAGGCGGCGACGGCGAACGCGTTCTGGTCGACCGCCCTGCCGGGGTCGAGGACGGTGAGGCCGCGCGGGGTGGCGAGGCGGCGCAGGGCCGCCATCGTCTTCTCCAGGTCGGGGGAGCCGACGGGCGGCGCGTCGGCGCCGTTCTTCTTGGCGTTGAGCCAGTCCGCGAAGGTCGCGGCGTATTCGGGGACGACGTCGATCTGGCCGGACTCCAGGGCGGGTTCGTACAGCTCCCGGTTGGCGACGGAGAGGATGTCGGTGCCGTATCCGGCCTTCTTCAGGAGCAGCGCGTACATCTGGGCCAGCAGGTCGCTCTCGGTGAAGCCCGCCGAGCCGACCACCAGGTGCTTGCTGTCGCCGGGCGGCGCGGTGACGGCGTCCCGGTTCTCCAGGGAGGGTCCGGAGCCGCAGCCCGCGAGGACGGTCAGCGCGGCCGCGACCAGGATCGGTACCAGGCGCCGCTTCATCCCGTCCCGTGCCGGACTCTGCCTCATTCCGCCGCCCTCCCCCGCGCCCATCCCGGCGCGAGCCGCTCCGCGACCTCGAAGATCCCCTCGACGAGCAGCGCGAAGGCCGCGACGAGGACCGCCCCAGCCACCACCTGCGGGGTGCTGGCGAGGTTGAAGCCCGCCGTGATGATGCGGCCGAGCCCGCCGCCGCCCGCGAGCGCCGCGATGGTGGCCGTGGCGACGAGCTGGACGGCGGCGATCCGCACCCCGTTGAGGATCAGCGGCAGCGCCAGGGGCAGCTCGACGCGCCGGAGCATCTGGCCGCCCGTCATGCCCATGCCCCGCGCGGCCCGCACCACGTCCTGGTCGACGGAGCGCATCCCCACGTACGCGTTGGTGAGCAGCGGCGGCACCGCGAACAGGACCAGGGCGACGACGGTCGGCCCCTCGCCCCAGGTGCCGATCGGGGTGAGCAGGAGCAGCACCAGGACCGCGAAGGTGGGCACGGCGCGGCCGATGTTGGAGATGTTCACGGCGAGCGCCCCGCCCTTGCCGAGGTGGCCGAGGACGAGGGCGATGGGCAGCGCGATCAGACAGCTCAGCAGCAGGCAGACCACGGTGAGGACGAGGTGCTGGGTGAGCCGGTGCCAGATGCCGTCGTCGCCCGCCCAGTGCGCGGAGTCGGTGAGCCAGTCCCAGGCGTCGGTGAGGGTCTTCATACGGGGGCCGCCTTCGGGTCCGTGCCGGTCATGAGCGGCTCGCTCTCGTCCAGGGAGTGAGGAGGCGCTGTACGCCCAGGAGCAGGAGGTCGGCGGCGATCGCGATGACCACGCAGAGCACGGACGCGGTGAGGACCTGCGCCTTGAAGTACGTGTTCATGCCCGCGTAGATCAGATTGCCGAGGCCGCCGAAGCCGACGATGGCGCCGACGGTGACGAGGGAGACCGCCGAGACGGTGGCGATGCGCAGCCCGGCCATGGCGGCGGGCAGGGCGAGCGGCAGCTCCACGGCGAGGAGCAGCCGGATGGGGCCGTAGCCCATGCCGCGGGCGGCCTGCCGGGTCTCCTCGGGGACGGCGCGCAGCCCGGCGAGGATGTTCCGGACGAGGAGGGTGAGGGAGTAGAGGACGAGGCCCGCGACGACCAGGGAGGCGGAGAGCCCGTATGCGGGCAGGAGCAGCGAGAACATCGCGAGCGACGGGATCGTGTAGAGGATCGTCGTGACCGCGAGGACCGGGCCCGCGGCGAGCCGCCAGCGGCGGGCGACGACGGCCAGCGGCACCGCGATGACCAGGGCGATCAGCACGGAGACCGCGGTGAGCTGGAGGTGCTGGAGGACCGCGTCGAGGAGGATCTGGCGGCGGGTGCTCAGATAGTCGCCGCAGATCCACTCGTTGCGCGCGAGGCAGTCGTCCGGGGGCGCGGTCACCCGTCCATTCCAGCGCTGCGGGCGGGTGACGGCGCGTATTGCTGGCCCGTACGGGGGCCGGGCGGCTCAGCGGAAGGCGGCCTCACCCGTCAGGGCCTTGCCGATGACCAGGGTGTGGACCTCGCTGGTGCCCTCGTAGGTGAGGACCGACTCCAGGTTGTTGGCGTGGCGCAGGACCGGGTATTCGAGGGTGATGCCGTTGGCGCCGAGGACGGTGCGGCACTGGCGGGCGATCTCGATGGCCTCGCGGACGTTGTTGAGCTTGCCGACGCTGACCTGCTCGGGGGCGAGCGTCCCGGCGTCCTTGAGGCGGCCCAGGTGGACGGCGAGGAGCATGCCCTTGCCGAGCTCGACGGCCATGTCGGCGAGCTTCTGCTGGGTCAACTGGTAGGAGGCCAGGCTGCGTTCGAAGACGGTGCGGTCGGCGGCGTAGGCGAGGGCCGTCTCCAGGCAGTCGCGGGCGGCGCCGAGCGCGCCGAAGATGATGCCGAAGCGGGCCTCGTTCAGGCAGCCGAGCGGGCCGGAGAGGCCGCGGGCGCCGGGCAGCAGGGCGTCGGCGGGCAACCGTACGTCCTCGAGGACGAGTTCGCTGGTGACGCTGGCGCGCAGGGAGAGCTTCTTCTTGATCTCGGGGGCGCTGAAGCCCGGGGTCCCTGCGGGGACCAGGAAGCCGCGTACGCCCTCATCGGTGCGGGCCCAGACCACGGCGACGTCCGCGACGGAGCCGTTGGTGATCCACATCTTGGTGCCGTTGAGGACCCAGTCGGCGCCGTCCTTCTTGGCGTGGGTGCGCATGGAGCCGGGGTCGGAGCCCGCGTCGGGCTCGGTGAGGCCGAAGCAGCCGATCTTCTCGCCCGCCGCCATGCCGGGCAGCCACTGCTGCTTCTGCTCCTCGGAGCCGTACTTCCAGATCGCGTACATCGCGAGGGAGCCCTGCACCGAGACCAGGCTGCGCAGGCCGGAGTCGACGGCCTCCAGCTCCAGGCAGGCGAGGCCGTACGAGACGGCGTTGGTGCCCGCGCAGCCGTAGCCCTCCAGGTGCATGCCGAGGACGCCCAGCTCGCCGAGCTTGCGGGCGAGTTCACGGGCCGGGATGGCGCCCGCCTCGAACCACTCGGCGACGTGCGGGCGCAGCTCCCGCTCCCCCATCGTCCGTACCGTGTCGCGGATCTGCCGCTCCTCGTCGCTCAGCAGGCCGTCGATGGCCAGCAGATCGAAGGGGTGCACGGGCGACGACTTCATTCCGGCCTCCTGGAGTGAGTGGTGGGGGCCGCCCGCCGGTCCGGTCCGGTCCGCCGGTCAGGCCCGTGGGCACCCTAGCCGCACTTCGGATTTTGGATCCAGTATTGAATTTCCCTTGCCGGGTCCGTAGGTTCCGGGGCATGTGTAATCCGGCAGGTGCGCTCTCCGGCGTCGTGGTGGCCGACTTCAGCAGGGTGCTCGCGGGCCCGTACATGACGATGCTCCTCGCCGATCTCGGCGCCGACGTCATCAAGGTCGAGCGGCCCGGTTCCGGGGACGACACCCGCGCGTGGGGCCCGCCCTTCGTGGACGGCGAGGCCACCTACTTCCTGGGCGTGAACCGCAACAAGCGCTCCGTCGCCCTGGACCTCACGGACGAGCGGGACCGGGCGACGGCCCGCGCGATCGTGGCGCGCGCCGACGTCCTGGTGGAGAACTTCCGGCCGGGCACCATGGAGCGCCACGGCCTGGGCTACGAGCAACTGCGCGCCGAGCACCCGGAGTTGGTGTACTGCTCGGTGACCGGATTCGGCGCCGGTGAGGGCGCGCGGCTGCCCGGCTACGACCTCCTCGTGCAGGCGATGGGCGGCCTGATGAGCGTGACCGGGGAGCCGGGCGGCCCGGGCACGAAGGCCGGGGTCGCCCTCGTCGACGTGATCACGGGGCTGCACGCGGGCCTGGGTGTGCTCGCCGCCCTGCGCCACCGCGAGCGCACCGGCGCGGGCCAGCGCGTGGAGGTCTCGCTGCTGACCTCGCTCCTGTCGGCGCTGACCAACCAGGCGGCCGCGTACGTGGGCGCCGGCGTGGTCCCGTCCGCGCTGGGCAACCGGCATCCGAGCATCACGCCGTACGAGGTCTTCGACGCCGCGGACCGGCCACTGGTCCTCGCGGTCGGCAACGACCGGCAGTTCACGGCGCTCTGTGCGTGCCTGGGACGGCCCGGTCTCGCCGCCGACGCCCGCTTCGCCACCAACGCCGCCCGGGTCGCGCACCGCGAGGAGCTGACCGCCGCGCTCTCGGACGCGCTGGCCTCCCGTACGGCCGACGCCTGGTTCGAGGAGCTCACCGCGGCCGGGGTGCCGTGCGGCCCCATCAACGACCTGGACGCGGCGTTCACGCTCGCCGAGAAGCTGGGCCTGCCCGCCCGGGTCGACCTCGACGACCCGCGCCGCCCCGCACCGGCCGGACAGGTCGCGAACCCCATCGCCCTGGCCGCGACCCCGGCGGCCTACCGGACGGCGCCGCCACGGCTCGGCGAGGACACCGAGGCGGTCCTGGCCGAGCTCGGCCTGACCGGCACGGGCGAACGGAGGGAGCGGCGATGAGCGGAGCTCTGCAACGCCGACGGCCGCCCACAGCCCAGCAGTTCGTCCTCGCCGAGCTGCGGCACGCCATCACCACCGGCGAGCTGCGCCCCGGGCGGCCGATCCGGCAGGACGCCCTCGCGGCCCGGCTCGACGTCAGCCGGGTGCCGCTGCGCGAGGCCCTGAAGATCCTGGAGGGCGAGGGCCTGGTGGTGCACCACGCCCACCGCGGCTACTACGTCACGGAGTTGTCGCTCGACGATCTGCGGGAGATCTACCGGCTGCGGGAGATCCTGGAGGCCGAGGCGGTACGGGAGGCCGCCGCGCACCTGGGCCCGGAGCTGCTCGGCGTCCTCGAAGAGGCCCAGGAGGAGGTCGAGCGGACCGGCGCGAGCGGGGACGTCACGGCGATGGCGGCCGCCAACCGCCGCTTCCACTTCGCCCTCATCGAAGCCTCGCGCATGCCCCGCCTGGTGCGCCTCATCGGCACCCTGTGGGACTCGACCGACGCCTACCGCTCGCTCTACTACACGCAAGGGCCCAACCGGGAGCGGGTCGTCCACGAGCATCGCGGGGTGCTCGACGCGCTGCGCGCGGGCGACACGGAGACGGCGGTGCGGCTGCTCGACGAGCACCGCGCGCACGCGGTCGCTGCGCTGCGGAACGTGATCGACCTGGCGCCGCCCGGCTGAGAGCTACAGCCCGAACACCCGCCGCGCGTTCCCCGCGAGGAACAGCTCCGTCGTCTCCTCGTCCAGATCGAGCGAGCCCAGCTCGGCGAGCGCCTTCTCCGGCGTGATCATGGGGTAGTTGGTGCCGAAGAGGACCTTGTGCCGGCCGTGGGCGCGCAGATAGCGGACGAGCTCGGGCGGGTAGCGGCGGGTCGTGTAGGCGGAGGTGTCGATGTGGACGTGGGGGTACTTGGTGGCGAGCGCGACCATCTCCTCCGTCCACGGGTACCCGATGTGCCCGGCGACGATGGTCAGTTCGGGGAAGTCCAGGGCGACGTCGTCCAGATACGGGACGGGGCGGCCCGTCTCGGAAGTGCGCAGCGGGCCGGTGTGGCCGACCTGGGTGCAGAAGGGGACGCCGAGCTCGACGCACTCCGCGTACAGCGGGTAGTAGCGGCGGTCGTTGGGCGGCAGCTCCCACAGCCAGGGCACGACGCGCAGCGCCTTGAACCCCAAGTCGCGCACGGCGCGCCGCAGTTCCCGCACGGCCGCCATCGGCCTGCGCAGATCGACCGAGGCGACGCCGGACAGCCGGTCGGGCGCCTGGGCGACGAAGGCGGCGACCTCGTCGTTCGAGATCAGCTCGCCCTCGGGCCCGTGCCAGGCGCTGAGCAGCGTGTGTGCCACGCCGCCCGCGTCCATCGCCGCGAGGGTCGCCGCCACCGGCAGCTCCTCGGTGAGCTCGGCGGGCTCACCGGTCCAGCGGCGCAGCGAGGCGAACATCTCGTGCCTGCTGAGGCGGAGGGTGGGGTGCTGCGCCCACACGTCGATCACTGACACGCGGCTGCCCCTGCCTGACACGTCCAAACCCTCTCCCCTTCACTCTTTCCCATGCGCCTTTGCCACGGCGCCTGTTGTGCGGCGCTCGGTGCCCACCTCATCACACCCCCCTTGACCCGGCCATCCCCTTCCTTGACACACTGCACTCGCTCCACTCCCCCCACGAAGCACGGAACATCCATGTCTCACCTCAACCGCCGCCGCTTCCTCCAGATCGCGGGCGTCACCGCGGGTGCCGCGGGCGCGGGCGCCGGAGTCGCGGTCCTCACCGACAGCATCGACCGGGCCTCGGCCATACCCCCCAACCGCCGTTCCGGGTCCATCGAGGACATCGAGCACATCGTCGTCCTGATGCAGGAAAACCGGTCCTTCGACCACTATTTCGGGACGATGAGGGGTGTACGGGGCTTCGGCGACCCCCGTCCCGTCTCGCTGCCCAGCGGGAAGTCCGTCTGGCACCAGGAGGACAACGGCGGCAAGGAGACGCTGCCGTTCCACCCGGACGCCGAGGACCTCGGCATGCAGTTCATCGCGGGCCTCGACCACGACTGGGCGGGCGGCCACAGCGCCTTCAACAACGGCAAGTACGACAACTGGGTCCCGGCGAAGGGCATCGGGACGATGGCGCACCTCACGCGCGAGGACATCCCGTTCCACTACGCCCTCGCGGACGCGTTCACGATCTGCGACGACTACCACTGCTCGTTCATGGGCGCCACGGACCCCAACCGCTACTACATGTTCACCGGCCACGTCGGCAACGACGGCAAGGGCGGCGGCCCGGTCCTCGGCAACCAGGAGGCCGGGTACGACTGGACGACGTATCCCGAGCGCCTGGAGAAGGCCGGGATCTCCTGGAAGATCTACCAGGACATCGGCGACGGGATGAGCGAGAAGGGCAAGTGGGGATGGATCGACGACGCGTACCGCAGCAACTACGGCAACAACTCGCTGATGTACTTCCACAAGTACCGCAATGCCAAGCCCGGTGACCCGCTCTACGACAAGGCCCGCACCGGCACCGACGCCAAGGCGGGCGACGGCTACTTCGACGTGCTCAAGGCCGACGTCAAGGCGGGCAAGCTCCCGCAGATCTCCTGGATCGCCGCACCCGAGGCGTTCTGCGAGCACCCCAACTGGCCGGTGAACTACGGCGCCTGGTACATCTCTCAGGTCCTGGACGCCCTCACCTCCAACCCCGAGGTGTGGGCCAAGACGGCCCTGTTCATCACGTACGACGAGAACGACGGCTACTTCGACCACGTCGTGCCGCCGTACGTGCCCAAGGACGCGAGCCAGGGCAAGTCCGCCGTCGACACGAAGCTCGACTACTTCCCCGGGGACGCCGACTACGACGAGGGCGTCTACGGGCTCGGGCAGCGCGTGCCGATGATCGTGGTCTCGCCGTGGTCGACGGGCGGCTTCGTGAACTCCGAGGTCTTCGACCACACGTCGATCATCCAGTTCATGGAGAAGCGCTTCGGCGTCAAGGAGCCGCACATCTCCCCGTGGCGGCGCGCCATCGCCGGTGACCTCACCTCGGCGTTCGACTTCACCGGCAAGGACACCGACCCGGCCGACCTGCCCGACACCGACGGGTACCGGCCCCCGGACCGCAAGCGCCACCCGGACTACGTCCCGCACGCCCCCGCCAACCCGGCGCTGCCCCAGCAGGAGAAGGGCTCCCGCCCCTCGCGCCCGCTCCCCTACGCACCACGCGTCGACGCCGCGCTCTCCCCGTCGTCGGGGAAGCTCGAACTCACCTTCCGCAGCGGCGAGTCGGCCGGCGCCTGCTTCCACGTGCGCTCCGGCAACCGCACCGACGGCCCGTGGACGTACACCACACAAGGGGGCGGGGCCGTCTCCGACACCTGGAGTCCGGAGTACTCGAAGGACGCTCACGACCTGTGGGTGTACGGGCCGAACGGCTTCCTGCGCGTCTTCAAGAACTCCGCCAAGACCGCGGGACCCGAGGTGGAGGCGCGCCACGAGAAGGCCACCGGCAACCTCAGGCTCACGCTCACCAACGCCGGTTCGGCCGAGGTGAACCTGACGGTCAGCAACGCCTACGGCGGCACCAAGGAGACCTTCAAGGTCAAGCCCGGTGCGACCGTGCACCACACCGTGGACCTGCGCACCAGCAAGCGCTGGTACGACGTCAGCGTCGTCTCGGACGCCGACAAGGGGTTCCTGCGGCGGCTCGCGGGGCGGGTGGAGACCGGCCGGGCGGGGGTGAGCGACCCGGCGCTGATCACGGGCTGAGCCACCTGGGCTGCGCCCGGCTCAGCACGGCGGTCGCCGCTCCGCACCCGGGTGCGGAGCGGCAGCCTCGGGCCCTGCGGGCCCGCGTCGACGGTGAGCTGCGCCGCGACGCGGACACCCGCGGGGCCTTCGACGCCCTGTCCCGGCCGCGCTCGCTCAGCGCACCGGCCCGGCTCCGTTTCCCCGGGTCCGTGCGGGGCACCCGGGCCGCGCACCACGACGCGGAGGTGAGGTGAGCGCCACCCATGCGATTCCGGGACCGCGCCCAGGCCGGACGGGCCCTCGCCGCCCGGCTCTGCGCACATCATGAAGAGGGCTCCCTGCCGGGGCCGTTGGCCGTCCTCGCGCTGCCGCGCGGCGGCGTCCCCGTCGCCGACGAGGTGGCCCGCGCCCTGGACGCCCCGCTGGACGTGCTGGTGGCCCGCAAGGTCGGCGCGCCCTTCCAGCGAGAGCTCGCCGTCGGGGCGCTCGCGGGCGACGACCCGCCGCTGTTCGACGAGCGGACCCTGGAGCGGCTCGGCCTGACCCCGGCCGACCTCACCGCCGAGGTCGAGCGGGAGCGGGCGGAGCTGCGGCGCCGCACGGAGCGGTACGGGCGGGGCCGTACCGCGCCCGAACTGGCGGACCGGACGGTGGTGGTCGTCGACGACGGCCTCGCCACCGGGGCGACCGCGCGCGCCGCGCTGCGCTCCCTGCGCCGCCGCCGGCCCCGCCATCTGACGCTGGCGGTGCCCGTGTGCTCCCGCCAGGCGGCCCGGCTCCTCCACGAGGAGGCCACCGACCTCGTCGCCCTCCACCAGCCCGAGCCGTTCGAGGCCGTCGGCCTCTGGTACCAGGACTTCGGCCAGCTCACCGACGACGACGTGCTCCGCGTCCTGGCAGAGCACGACCGCCGCGCACGGCGCCCGGCGGCACGGGCGGTGCCGGGCGACTGACGCACACGCGCGCCCGCCTCGCCCCGCCTCGCCCCGCCTCGCCCCGCCTCGCCCCGCCTCGCCTCCGGGAGAGGTCGCGCGGTCAGCCCCGCCCCGGCCAGGCGGCGAGCGCCAGCTCGGCGACCGCGCCGAGCTCAGCGGCCGTGGCCCCGTCCTGGGCGCGCTGCGAGAGGCCCTGGAGGACGGTGGCGAAGTAGTCGGCGAGGGCCCGGGGGCTCGCCCCGGCGGGGAGTTCACCCGCTCGCCGGGCCTCGCGGAGGCGGGCCTCGAACCCGGCCACGTTCTTGTTCCGCAGGTCGCGCAGGAGGTGCCGCACGTCGGTGTCCTGCACGGTGACGTTGGTGGCCGCGCTGATGGCGAGGCAGCCCGCCGGGTGGGCGGGGTCGGGGTAGATCGCGGCGGCCTCGCGCAGGATGCGGGCGAACGCCCCGTACGCCGTGGGTTCCTCCTGGAGCGCGACGCCCGCGAAGGCTCCGGCCGGCGATCGCCCATAGCTGTCGAGCACCTCCCCGAACAGGGACTTCTTGTCCCCGAAGGCGGCGTAGAGGCTGCCGGGGCGGATTCCCATGGCCTCGGTCAGCTCGCCGATGGAGGTGCCTTCGTAGCCACGCTGCCAGAAGAGGCGGGTCGCCGCCGCGAGGGCGGCCTCCCTGTCGAAGGTGCGCGGTCTGCCGCGCCGGGGCGTCTCACTCATGCCGCACATTTTAGAGCGACCACTCAAGAAAGCGTGCTAGATTCTTTCTTGAGCGCTCACTCAACAAATGATGCTCACCTTCGAAAGGCGCTGAATCACCATGTCCACAAAGGCACTTGAGGGCAGGATCGCACTGGTCACCGGCGGCAGCCGGGGCATCGGCCGGGCCATCGCCGAGCGGCTCGCCGGCGACGGCGCGGTGGTCGCGCTGACCTACGCACGGAACGAGGAGGCGGCCCGGGAAGTCGTCCGACGCATCGAGAAGGACGGCGGCCGGGCGTTCGCGGTCCGCGCCGGGTTGGGGCGGCACGGGGACGCTGCCGCGCTCTGGGCGGGCTTCGATGCCGGGATCGACGCGTTCGCCCCGGAGCGGTCCGTGGACATCATCGTCAACAACGCGGGCATCGGCCGCAGTTCGGACCTGGCCGCCCTCACGGAGGACGGCTTCGACGAGGTCTTCGCGGTCAACGTACGAGCGCCGTTCTTCATCGTCCAGGAGGGCCTGAAGCGGCTGCGCGACGGCGGCCGGATCATCAACATCTCCAGCGGCGCCGCCCGCCTGGCCATGCCGGAGGCCATCGCGTACGGAGCCACGAAGGGCGCCCTGGACACCTTCACCCTCAACCTGGCCAAGGAACTGGGCGCCCGCGGCATCACGGCGAACTCGGTGGCCCCGGGAATCGTCGACACGGACGTCAACGCGGGCTGGCTGCGCGGCAACCCCGAGGCCGAGGCCCACGCGGCGTCCCTGGCCGCCCTCGGCCGCATCGGCCGCCCCGACGACGTGGCGGACATCGTGGCCTTCCTCGCCTCTCCCGACGCCCGCTGGGTCACGGGCCGCACGATCGACGCGACGGGCGGTGCGGGGCTCTGACTCCGGCCCCGGCCCCGGCACCCCCGACATCTGGTTCAGGAGCGCGTCAGCGCACCCTCCCCCGCGGCTTCAGCGGGACCGGCGGCAGGTCCGGTGCCGGGATCGGGGCGCCGGCGTAGCCCTTGACCTCACCGAAGCGCGTGCCCGTCATCCAGTCCTCGCGGGCCTGCGCGATCTCCTCCTGGGTGCGGCCGATCCAGTTCCAGAACATGATCAGCTCCTCCTCGAACGGCTCGCCGCCGAGGAGCATCAGGCCCGCGTCCGACGCGGCGCGCAGCGGGAGTTCGGTGCGGCCGCAGCCCAGATAGAGCATGGAGCCGGGGAGCAGCGGGACGCCGTCCACGTGGGCCTCGCCGGACATGGACAGAACCGCGTACTCGAAGTCCGGCTCCAGGGGGACCCGGACGTCGGCGCCCTGCGCGAGCGCCAGGTCGGCGCCGACGATCGGGGTGTACGTCGTGCCGGGGGACGTGGCGTCGTCGAGCGTGCCGAGCACGACCGTCGCGGTGAGCCCCGGAGCGGTGACCCGGGGCAGCTCCGCGTGGTGCTCGAAGTGGGGCTCGGTGTGCCGGTGGGCGTCCGGCAGGGCCACCCAGAGCTGGGCGCCGTGCAGGAAGCGGGCGTGCTCCCGGGGCGTCTCCTCCGAGTGGGAGATGGCCCGGCCCGAGGTCATCAGGCCCAGCTCGCGGGGGCGGACCGTCGCCAGGCTGCCGACGCTGTCGCGGTGCAGCACCTCGCCCTCGTGCAGCCAGCTCACGGTCTGCAGGCCCATGTGGGGGTGGGGCGGGACCTGCATGCCGGGCTCGTCGGCGATGTCGTCGGGGCCGTAGTGATCGACGAAGCACCAGGCGCCGACCATGCGGCGGCCCAGATTGGGCAGCAGCCGGCGCACCTCGGTGGACTCGCCGAGCTTCACCTTGCGGGGGCTGAGGAGTTCCCGCACCGGCTCGGCGACGACGAACCCGCGACCGCCGCACAGGGCGGGAGTTGCCTCGCGATCAAGATTGCTCATGGCGCACAACCTAGCCGCGCGGGACGCCGCCCGTCAGGCGCGGACGCGATAGTGGAATATTTGACTATCGAGGGCCGTTGTCCACCGTCGAAGACCGGAGTACTCACCCGGCCCACGACGAGGAGGCAAGGAGACAGCGGTGGAGATGACGTATTACGACCACGGGACGGCCGCGGAGCGCTGGGAGCGTGCGCGGCAGTTCTTCGACGCCAAGGAGTACGCCACGGCGGCGCGCGTCCTCGACGGCCTGGTCGCCGAGGTGCCCGAGCAGGTCGCCCCGCGTCTCCTGCTGGCCCGCTCCTACTACCACTCGGCCCAACTGCGCCGCGCCGAGGGCGAGTTGCGCGCCGTCCTGGAGCGCGATCCGGTCGAGGAGTACGCCCGGCTGATGCTGGGGCGCACCCTCCAGCGGCAGGGCCGGGACGCGGAGGCCGAGCCGCACCTGCGGATGGCCGCGGCGCTCGGCGGGGAATTCCCGGCGGACGCGTCGTAGCCCTGGTCGGCCGACACCTGGTACGGACCACAGACCCCGCACGGCGCCCCAACTAATGCGCATTAGTTGGGGCGCCTCTCTAGCCCCGGCCGTCGACTGTCGCCACAATTGCCGCAACTTCAACTCTGCGGAGACTGAGGGGAATTACGCATGAAGAGGCGCGGCGTGCCGCTCGCGGCCCAGGCACTCACGGCGACCACCGCCCGAGCCGCGACGGCGGCTCCGCAGCGGGCGGCGGAGGTTTCCTCGACCCTGTCGGGAGGCTGATCTCCCGGCGGCCGAGGGATTGTGCCGTAGGGGGCGCGGGCGGACTCCCGCGCCGTGCGCTCCGTCGCGCGCCTCTTCATCCGGAGGCCCGCGCCGGAAGGCCGCGCCAGGAGACCCCCACTCCGCCCGCTCCCCCTACGTCCACAGCGCCTCTGCGAGCGCGGCGCCCAGGAACACCGCGCCGAGCCCCGCCACCACGCTCGCCACCGCGTTGGCCGCCGCGTAGAAGCGCGCCCCGGACTCGGCCAGGCGCAGCGTCTCGTACGAGAAGGTCGAATAGGTCGTGAGTGCCCCGCACAGGCCGGTGCCGACGAGGAGTTGGAGGTCGGAGGAGCCGGCGCCCGCGGTCACCGCGCCGGTCACCAGGCCGAGCACCAGGCTGCCCACGACGTTCACGGTGAAGGTCCCCCAGGGGAAGACGCTGTCGTGCCGGGCCTGCACGGCGCGGTCGGTGAGGAACCGGAGCGGGGCGCCGGCCATCGCCCCGACGATCACCAGCAGCCAGTTCACTTCGGCGCCCCTTTTCGCCTCGGCGCCCCGTTCACTTCGCACGCTCCCGCGCGACGACGCGGCGCGTGAGGTCCGCCGCTCCCCAGACCGCCGCGAGCGCCACGAGCAGCGTCAGGGCCAGATAGGCGAGGCCGGTCCCGGCGCGCCCGGCGTCGACGAGGCGCCGGACGTCCACCGCGTACGTGGAGAACGTGGTGAAGCCCCCGAGCACACCGGTCCCGAAGAACGGGCGGACCAGGCGGTGGGTCGGCCAGACGTCGGTGATCAGGACCATGAAGACGCCCATCACCGCGCAGCCGACGGCGTTGACCAGGAGCGTCGTCCACGGGAAGGCATCGGGGGCGGTGGGCCAGAGCAGCGAGGCGCCGTAGCGGGCGGACGCGCCGACGGCGCCACCGAGGGAGACGGCGGCCACGACCGGTCCCAGTTCGCGGGCCGCGGCGCGGCGCCGCGCGGACGTGGGCAGGTCGTCGGCGTCGGGGACGTCCGCCGCGTCCGGATCGATGGGTTCGGCCACGGCGTCCCGGACTGCGTCGGCGTCGGCAGCCGCTTCGGACGACGGTGGCTGGGGGCCACTGGACATGGTTCTCCTACTCGCCAGGCGCCCCGTACGCAGGTACACGGGCGCGCTCGTTCGCAAGCAGGGACCGTTGGCGGCGCCTTCGCCGCGGTTCGGGTACGGCGGGCCCCACCGCCGCGCGGCGACCTCGAAGATCGCCGCCGTGTTCAGGCTAGCCTCCGGGCCCCGGCGCGCGCACGCCGGGCCGGGGCCACAGGGCTCACAGGGCGGCGAGCGCGCTCTCCACCACATCCAGGAGCGCCTGCCGGTCCGAGCGCACCCGGGCGAGGACGCGCAGCCCGTAGTACGTGCTCAGGATCTGTCGCGCCAGCGTCCCCGGGTCGCCGTCGGCGGTGAACTCGCCCGCGCGCTGACCCCGCGCGATCGTCTCGCGCAGCGCGGCCTCGACCGTGCTGAACTGCCGGTCCACCTCCGCGCGGACCTCGGGGGCCGAACCGGCCATCTCCACGGCCGCGTTGATGGCGAAGCAGCCGGTGCGCCCGTCCTCGCCCGCGAGGTCCATGTCGATCGCGTGCGTCATCAGCTCGCGCACCAGGTCCCGCGCCGGGCCCGGCCCCTCCAGGAGGGCGACCTGCTCGCGGGTGGCCGACTCGTAGTACGTGCGCAGGGCCCGCAGGTAGAGGGCCCGCTTGTCGCCGAAGGCGCCGTACAGGCTGGAGGGGCCCACCCCGGTGCGCTCCGTGAGGTCGCGCGTGGAGGTGCCCTCGTAGCCGTGGCGCCAGAACACGTCCATGGCCGCGTCGAGGACACGGGTCTCGTCGAACTTCCTGGGTCGCGCCATGCGGCCAAGCCTACGGGCCCGGGGCACCTTCATCCGCCGTTTTGAAGCGAGTGCTTCAAAACGTGTTAGCGTCGTGCCCCGCGCAGCGAACGCAGCGCAGCACACACAGGGGACACGGGAGGGGACATCGTGCCGTTGGCCGTCTACATCCTCGGGTTGGGGATCTTCACCCAGGGGACTTCGGAGTTCATGCTGGCGGGCCTGCTGCCCGGCATGGCCGCCGACTTGAACGTATCCATCCCGGACGCGGGACTGCTCATCTCGGCCTTCGCCGTCGGGATGGTGGTGGGCGCCCCGCTGCTCGCGGTCGCCACCATCGGCTGGCCGCGGCGCACCGCCCTGGTCGCGCTCCAGGCCGTGTTCGGCGCGGCGCACGTGGTGGGGGCGGTGGCTTCCGGCTATCAACTCCTGTTCGCCACACGGATCGTGAGCGCGGTCGCGTACGCCGGGTTCTGGGGCGTCGCGGTCGCCACGGCGGTGGGGCTCGTGCCGGCGGCGGCGCGCGGCAAGGCGGTCGCCGTCGTGGCGAGCGGGCTCACGCTCGCCACCATCGTGGGCGTGCCCGCGGGCACCGTCCTGAGCCAGGTCGCCGACTGGCGGGCCGCGTTCTGGGCGGTCGCCGCGGCCACCGCCGTCAGCCTGGTCTGCACGGTGTTCGCGGTGCCGGGCGGGCGCAGCGACGTCGAAGGTGCGCCTTCCGTCCGTGCGGAGCTGCGCGCCATGGCCCGGCCGCAGCTGTGGCTCTCGTACGCGATCACGGCCTGCGCCTTCGGCGGCGTCATCGTCACCTTCAGCTATCTCGCCTCGGTCCTCACCGAGGTGAGCGGGGTCTCCGAGGGCTGGGTGCCCGCGGTCCTGGCCCTGTTCGGGGTCGGCGGGCTGCTCGGGATGGCGGTCGGCGGGCGGCTCGCGGAGCAGTTCCCGATCCGCGTCCTCGCGCTGGGCACCGGGACCCTCGCGGCCGCCTCGGCGCTGCTCGCGCTCACGGCTCGGAGCACGGCCGCGACCGTGGTCCTGGTCTTCGTCCTCGGCGTGGCCGGCTACGTCACCAACCCGGCCCTGCAGTCACGGGTGTTCGCGCTGGCGCCGGGCGCCGGGAACCTGGTGGGGGCCGTCAACACCTCGGCCTTCAACGTCGGCAACACCCTCGCTCCGATGCTGGGCGGCCTGGTGATCAGCGCGGGCTTCGGCTTCGCGGCCGTGGCGTGGGTCGGCGCCGCGCTCGGCGGGCTCGGGCTCGCGGGCGCGGTGTGGGCGGGGCGGCTGCAGAACAGGAGGGACGGTGGGGAAAACCGGAGTGAGAAGTCTCGACTCAGCCGTGATGACCGTCCTGTACCGGTACGGCTGCAATGACTGAGTGGCAACTCTCCTCGTAGATCAGTCAGTTCACGCAGGTCAGCGACGTCGTGCGGCACGGCTCCCGCACGACGGACCGTGGTGGGCCCGCCGACCCGCCTGGGTCGCGGGCCTGCTGCTGTGTGCCGCGTGGGCGGCGGCCTTCCCGCTCGTCTCGGAGCTGGAGACCCACCGGGTGTGGGGCGTGTGCGCGGCCGTGGGCTACGCGGCCGCCGCTGCCACCGCGTGCGGCCTCCCCCGCCCGCGCGCCCGCACGGCGTCCTTGGTGCTCGCGCTGGCCGGGGCCGTCGTGGTGCCGCTCCTGTATCTGGTCCTCACGGCCCGCGCGCAGAGCGAGGTCGGCGTCATCGAGCGCTCGGGGACGCTGCTGCTCCAGCACGCGACGCCGTATCTGCCGCACCCGCGCTCGGTCGGCGAGTACACCCCGTACCTGCCGGGGATGGCCGTGTTCGGGGTACCGCGCGCGGGGCTCGGCGCGGACGACTGGGTGGCGCGGCTGCTCGGGGACGCCAGGGTCTGGTGCGCGGCCGCGTTCCTGATGTGCCTGCGGGGTGGACGGATGATGCTGGGGCACCCCACGCGCCGTACGGGACAGGGGAGTTCACCGGCGGGCACCCCTTCTCTTGAATACGGGTGCAGGTACGGGCCAGGGCTTGCGGCCCTGGTGGCCTCGCCCGTGGTCGCGCTTCCGCTGTGCGTCAGCGGGGTCGACCTGCCGCTCACGGGCCTGTGCGCGCTCGCCCTCGCCTGTGCCGCGCGGGGGCGGCCGGTCGCGACGGGGCTCGCGCTCGCCGCCGCCTGCTCGCTCAAGTGGACGGCGTGGCCCGCGATCGCGGTGGCTGCGGCGCTGCTCGCCGTGGCGTACGGGGGCCGGGCGGCGCTGCGGGCGACGGGGGTCGCGGTGGCCGGGACGGTCCTCGTCGTCCTGCCGAGCGCGCTGCTCTCACCGGGCGCCCTGGTCGAGCAGGTCCTCGCCTTCCCGACGGGGCGGGGCGCCGTACAGACCCCCGCGAGCAGCCCGTTGCCGGGTCATCTCCTCGCGGAACAGGGGCGGTTGGGGTGGTGCGCGGCGGTCGGGCTGCTGCTGTGCGGCGGGCTGGCGGTGGCTGCCTCGCTGGTGGTGCGGCCGCCCTCGGGCCTGGTGGCGGCGGCGGACCGGCTCGCGGCGGGGCTCTGCGTGGCCTTCCTGCTGGCCCCGGCCGGACGGTTCGGCTATCTGGCACTGCCGGTGGTGCTGGTGGTGTGGGCGCGGCTCGCCGACCCGGTCACCCCACCCCCGAGGCGTCCCGCTCCTCCCCCCGCAGATGCGCCAGCACGGCGAGCACGCGGCGGTTGCCCTCTGTCGGGTCGAGGTCCAGCTTCATGAAGATGTTGCTGGAGTGCTTGACCACCGATGCCTCGGTGATGGAGAGGCGGGCCGCGAGGGTCTGGTTGTTGAGGCCCTGGGCCATCAGGGCGAGCACCTCGCGCTCGCGTGGGGTGAGGCGGTTCAACGGGCGGTCCGCGGACTGCTGTTGGAGCAGGACGCGCACCACCTCAGGGTCGATGACCGTCTGCCCCTCGGCCACCCGGCGCAGCGCGTCGAGGAAGTCCGCGACCTCGCCGACCCGGTCCTTGAGGAGGTAGCCGAGCCCGCCCGCCGCCGCGCCCGCGCCGCCGAGCAGCTGGGCTGCGTACGCCGTGGCGACGTACTGGGACAGGACGAGGACGGGAAGGCGTTCGTGGCGGGCGCGCAGCTGGAGAGCGGCGCGCAGGCCCTCGTCGCGGAAGCCGGGCGGCATCCGTACGTCGGTGATGACGACGTCGGGGCGGTCCGCGTCGACGGCGCGCGCGAGTTCGTCCGCGTCGCCGACCGCCGCGGTCACCTCGTGGCCGGTGCGGCCGAGGAGTTCGACGAGGCCCGCGCGCAGCAGCACGGCGTCCTCGGCCAGGGCTATGCGGAGCATGTGCACGGCACCTCCGCCCGCAGCCGGGTCGGACCTCCGACGGGACTCTCCACCATCAGCCTGCCTCTCAGTATCGCGAGCCGGTCCGCGAGACCCTGAAGTCCCGCTCCGGCGCCGGGGTCCGCGCCGCCCCGGCCGTTGTCGGTGATCTCCAGGGCGAGGCGGTCGCCCTCGTGCCGTCCGCGCACCGTGATGTGGGTGGCGTCGCTGTGCTTCGAGGCGTTGGTGAGGGCCTCGGTGACCGTGAAGTACGCCATCGTCTCGACCTGGGAAGGCAGCCGTCGGGGCAAGGTGATGTCCACGGCCACGGGGATGGGGTTGCGCTGGGCGACCTCGGCGACGGCGGCGGACAGGCCGTGGTCGGTGAGGACCTGGGGGTGGATGCCGCGCACGAGGGTGCGGAGCTGGTCGAGGGCGAGCCGGGCCTCGCCGCGGGCGCGGGCGACGAGGTCGGCGGCGGGCACGGCGGCAGGCGGGGCAGCGGGCGCGGCGGCAGGCGGGGCAGCGGGCGCGGCGGTGGGCGCGGCGCCGTCGTCGACAGTGACACCCGCAGCAGCCTCGTCGCCCGCGACACCCGCAGCGCCCGCGACACCCGCAACACCCGCGTCACCCCCAGCGCCCGCGTCGCTCCCAGCGCCCGCCGCACTCGCGCGCAGCTCCATCTCCGCGAGGCCCAGCGTCATGGTGAGGGCGACGAGCTGCTGTTGGGCACCGTCGTGCAGATCGCGCTCGATGCGGCGGCGCTCGGCCTCGAAGGCGTCGGCGAGGCGGGCCCGGGAGCGGGTGAGCTCGACGACGCGGCGGTTGAGACCGTCGTCGCGGGGCGCGAGCAGGAACAGCGCGGTGCGCACCTGGATCCCGGCCAGCAGAGCCGCCACATAGGCCCACAGGGCCAGGCCGAGGGCGCCGACGAGCGTCGCCGGGAGCGCCTCCAGCGGGCCCGCGACCGGCTGTCCGGGGATCACCATCACGGTGTCGGGCGCGACCGCCCACACGATCAAGGGCATGACGAACAGCAGGCCCGCGAAGGCGAGCAGCAGCACACTGCCCACGCCGGTCGCCGCGAACACGAGGCCGAGCAGCACCGAGTACCCCAGCTCCCGCCACGTCGCCCGCTCCCGCAGCCGGGTCCGCAGCCACGCGAGCCGCCCGGCCCCGGCCACCGAGGCGTGCGGGGAAGGCACCGGCACCGGTTCCACGAGCCGCAGCCTGCGCCGCTCCAGGGCACCGAGCGGCACGCCGGACACGGCCACGACCGTCAGCAGGACGAGGCCCACGCCGACGACCGAGAGCATGACCCCGGCGACGAGCAGGGCGGCGGTGACGGCGAGGGCGAGCAGGCCGACGAGGGCGCCGCTGAACAGGTACGCGAAGGAGCGCAGCGGCCAGGACGAGAACAGGAAGGCGGGCGGCGGCTCGCGCAGCGCCGCCCACACGGCCACGCGCCGCTCGGCGGCAAGCTCCTCAGGCGCCGCGATCGCCTCGGACGCCCCCTGCTCCCCGCGGAGCTCCCGCCCCTCACTCCGCTCCGACATCCCCGTCCTCCTGTCGGCCGCGCGCGCTGTCCGGCCGCCGCGATGTGCCTGGTTCCGCACCGAGCGTAGGCGCCGTGCCGGGGCCCGCGCGGTAGGGAAAACCCGAAGGTCCGGGCTCGGGTCAGGCCCAGGTCGGGCCGGGATCAGGCCCGGATCAGGAGCGGATCAGGCCCGGATGCAGGTGCGGATCAGGAGCGGATCAAGCCCTGCTCGGGAGCGGATCAGGCCCAGCCCGGGCTCGCCGCGGGGAGCGGGATGCGGGGGCGCCGGGGTGGTGCTTCTCTGGATGGGTCCGCAGGCGTTGGGGGGCGACAGGAGACCCGACGATGAAGCTCGTACTGTTCGGCGCCACCGGCATGGTGGGCAGCCGCATCGCCGCCGAGGCCGTGGCCCGCGGCCATGAGGTGACCGCCGTCAGCCGCTCCGGCCGGGCGCCGCTGCCCCGGACCCGGGCGGTCGCCGCCGACGCCCATGACTCCGAGACCGTGGCCGGGCTCGCGGCCGAGCACGACGCGGTGGCCTCCGCCCTGGTGCCGCCGCGCGACGGCTCCGATCCGCGCGAGCCGTTCATCGCCCTCTACGACACGTTCCTGCGGGGCCTGCGTGCGGGCGGCGCGACCCGGCTCCTGGTGGTGGGCGGCGCGGGCAGCCTGGAGGTGTCGCCCGGTGAACTGCTCGTCGACACCCCGGACTTCCCGCCCGAGTTCCGGGGCGAGGCGCACGCCCACCACGACGTGCTGACCCGGCTGCGGGGCTGCAACGCCGAGCTGGACTGGACGTACATCTCCCCCGCCGCCGAGATCGCGCCCGGCGAGCGCACCGGCACGTTCCGGCTCGGCGGGGACGTGCTGCTCATCGACTCGGAGCGGCGCAGCCGGATCAGCGCCGAGGACTACGCGGTGGCGTTCGTCGACGAGCTGGAGCAGGACGCGCATCCGCGCCGCCGCATGTCGGTCGCGTACTGACCCCCCGTACCGGACGACTGCCTGCGCTGCCCCCCGTACCGACCGACGGTCTGCGCTGCCCCCCCCGTACCGACCGACGGCCTCAGGACCGGCGCGGCCGGATCAGGACCTCCTGGACCGCCGACGCCACCAGGCGCCCGTCCCGGGTGTAGAACTCGCCGTGCGCGAGGCCCCGGCCGTCCGAGGAGCTGGGGCTGCGCTGGGCGAAGAGCAGCCACTCGTCGGCGCGGAACGGGCGGTGGAACCACATGGCGTGGTCCAGTGACGCCATCGAGACCCGGGAGGGTCCCTTCCGCTCGGCGCGCGGGGGCTGCACATGCAGCGCGGCCGTGGAGGCGAGGGTGAGGTCGGAGAGGTAGGCGAGCGCGCACACCTGGAGGAGGGGCTCGTCCGGGGGCAGCGGCTGCGCGGACTTCAGCCAGACGAACTGCTGGGTCACGCCGGGCAGTTCGGGCGCGAGGGCGGCCTGGTCGCGCGGGACGATGCGCATGTCGAGGGTGCGGCGCCCGGTCGTGCTCCAGTAGTCGCTGCTGCCGGCCGCCGCCCACGCCTGGTAGGGGTCGGGCAGCTCCTCGGGGCCGGGCAGGGCGGGGATCAGGCGCTGCCGGTCCGGGGTGTCCCGTTCGGGCTTTTTGAACGAGGCGGAGAGCGTGAAGACCGCCTCGCCCCGCTGGATCGCGGTGACCCGGCGGGTGGCGTACGAGCGGCCGTCGCGCAGCTCCTCCACCTCGTACACGAGGGGGCGGCGGGGGTCCCCGGGCCGCATGAAGTAGCCGTGCAGCGAGTGCACCGCGCGGCCCTCGTCGACCGTGCGTCCGGCGGCGACCAGGGCCTGGGCCGCGACCTGCCCGCCGAAGGCGCGCTGCGGCGCCCCCGCGTGGCACCAGCCGCGCAGCAGCCCCCGGTCGATCTCCTCGAGGCGGAGCAGGTCGACGAAGCCGGTGATGGCGGCGGGGTCCGGCGCGGGGCCCGGGGGCGACGGGCGGGAGGCTGCTTCGGTCACCGCGACATCGTTCCAGACGGAACGAAGTCCTCGATGTGATCTTCGCTACCCGGCTCCCGGTCGCTGAGGTGCCAGTACAGGTCGCGGATGCCGGGCTCCAGGGAGAGCCGGGAGACGAGCTGTTCCATGTCGGCGCCCGGCGGCCCGTCGACGGTGACGGCGGCGGCCAGGCTGGTGGTGTCGTCCTTGCCGCGGCGGATGCGCACCCCGTCCAGGCGCGGGTCGGTGCTGCTGAGCAGCTGGATCAGCAGCGCCCGGACATGGGACTCCTCGCGCCGCTCGCACACCACGTGGAAGGTGAGCTGCGTGGGGGTGTCGGCGTTGCCCTGCGGGGCCCGGTCGATGAGGCGGCTGGTGGGCCGCAGGAGCAGGTGCACGGCGATGACGGCGGCCGAGCCGAGCAGCGCGAGCTCCAGGCGCCCGGAGGCGGCGAGGACCCCGACGGCGGCCGAACACCACAGCGTGGCGGCCGTGTTGAGGCCCCGTATCGAGGCGCCTTCCTTCATGATGACGCCGCCGCCGAGGAAGCCGACGCCGGAGACGACGTACGAGGCGACCCGGGTCGGGCTCGTGGGATCGTGCATCGCCTCGCTGTAGAGGACGAAGAGGGTGGCTCCGGCGGCGACGAGGGCGTTGGTGCGCAGCCCGGCCATCCGGGCGCGCCACTGCCGCTCCACCCCGATGAGGGCGCCGCAGCCGACGCCGGTGGCCAGGCGGATGGCGAAGTCGAACGTGGTCAGGGACTGCATGGCGGCACCTCCGTGCGGCGTGGTGGGGACGAGGGAGTCTCGGGTCCGGGCACGCGCAGAGGTGAGCTGCGGTCGCACGCGCAGAGGCGAGCTGCGGTCAGCGGCAGCCGTGGGTGGCCGGACGGGGGCTGGTCGGACTGTGACTGTCGGAGCTGTTCACGTCTGCCCCCTCTCCGGCCGGGCGCGGGCTCTTCCCGCGCGAAAGTGACGGCGTCCATGGTTGCACATATGTGCAATTACGGGCAAAGGCGCCCGCCTCGGAGCCCCACCCGGACGCCCCCGTACGGTCGCGGCCCCGGCGCGCCTGTGGACACAGTGTGGGCGGAGGTTCATGCCATGTGGAAGGGCCGGATGACCTGGGTGGACGTGGTGGTCGCCGCGGCCGTCCTCGTGCTGCTCTACCTCGCCCTGCAGGTGGGCCACGGCGTCACCGTCCGCTTCTCCACCGAGCAGTCGGTCAAGGTCGACACCTCGCCGGCCCGGCTGCCGTACGACGCGGCGCGCTCGCTGCTGCGCATGTTCGTGGCGCTCGCCGTCTCCACCGTCTTCACCTTCGTGTACGCGTATGCGGCGGCCAAGAGCCGGCGCCTGGAGCGGGTGCTGATCCCGGCCCTCGACATCCTCCAGTCCGTGCCGGTCCTGGCCTTCCTGACCGTCGCGGTCACCGGCTTCGTCGCCCTGTTCCCCGGCTCCATGCTGGGCCTGGAGTGCGCCTCGATCTTCGCGATCTTCACCTCGCAGGCGTGGAACATGACGTTCAGCTTCCATCAGTCCCTCACCTCGCTCCCCCGTGAACTCGACGAGCTGTCACGGTCGTTCCGCTTCACCAAGTGGATGCGGTTCTGGAAGGTCGAGCTGCCGTCCGGGATGATCGGCCTGGTCTGGAACGGGATGATGAGCTTCGGCGGCGGCTGGTTCTTCCTCGTCGCCTCCGAGGCGGTGACGATCGGCAACAAGGACTACGCGCTGCCGGGCGTCGGCTCGTACGCGGGCGCCGCCATCGCCGACGGGGACCTGGGCAAGGTCGGCTGGGCGATCCTCACCATGGCCGTCATGGTCATCGGCGTGAACTTCCTGTTCTGGCGGCCGCTGACGGCGTGGGCGGAGAAGTTCAAGAACGAGCAGTCCGAGGCGAGCGAGGTGCAGCGCTCCGCGGTCCTCGGCTTCCTGCGGCGCTCCCACTGGCCGGACGCCCTCGGCCGCTTCTTCCGCCCGGTGGGCCGCCGGCTCGGCCGGGCCGCCCGGGTGTTCGGCATCGACGACCGGCCGCTGTCCGTGGACGCGGCGCGGCGGCGCACCGGCGACGTGGTCTTCACCGTCGTCGCGGGCGGGCTCATCGTGTGGGGCCTGGTCGACCTCGCGTTCTACCTCCACGACCGCACCGGGCTCGGTGTCTTCGGCAAGCCGCTGTGGCTCGGCCTGATCACGCTCGGCCGGGTCGTGGTCCTGGTCGCCGCCGCGACACTGATCTGGGTGCCGATCGGGGTGCGGATCGGCTTCTCGCCGAGGCTGACCCGCATCGCCCAGCCGGTCGTGCAGGTCCTGGCCAGCTTCCCCGCCAACTTCCTCTTCCCGCTGGCCGTCTGGTTCTTCCTGAAGACCGGCCTGTCGATCAACATCGGCGGCATCCTGCTGATGGCGCTCGGCGCCCAGTGGTACATCCTCTTCAACACCATCGCCGGTGCCATGGCGATCCCGACGGACCTGCGGGAGGCCATGGACGACCTGGGGGTGCGCGGCCGGCAGCGCTGGAAGCGGCTGATCCTGCCCGGCATCTTCCCCGCGTACGTCACCGGCGGCATCACCGCGTCGGGCGGCGCCTGGAACGCGTCGATCGTCTCCGAGGTCGTCACCTTCGGCGCCACCACGCTCACCGCGACCGGCCTCGGCGCGTACATCGCCGAGGCCACCTCCGACGGCGACTTCCCGCGCCTGATCGCGGGCGTGGCCGTGATGAGCCTGTACGTCGTCGGGCTCAACCGCCTCTTCTGGCGCCGCCTCTACCGCCTCGCCGACACCCGCTACGCCCTCTGACACGCCCTCTGAGACCGCTGAGAGCCGCTCATGCCGCTGAAGATCTTCCGCAAGCCGCGCACCGGGACCGCCACCGGATCCGCCGCCGGGTCCGCGAAGCCGCCGCGCGCCGCCGACGGCGAGGTCCTCCTGGAGACCGTCGGCCTGACCAAGTCGTACGCGGGCGCCGACGGCGAGCTCCCGGTCCTCGCGGGCATCGACCTGAAGGTGCGGGCCGGGGAGATCGTGGCGCTGCTCGGCAAGTCCGGATCGGGCAAGTCCACGCTGCTGCGCTGTCTGGCGGGGCTCATCCCGCCGAGCTCCGGCACGGTCGCCTACCGGGGCGCCCCGCTGACCGGCGCCAACCCGGGCACGGCCATGGTGTTCCAGACCTTCGCGCTGCTGCCGTGGCTGACCGTGCAGCAGAACGTCGAACTCGGCCTGGAGGCGCGGGGTGTGCCCGACGAGGAGCGGGCCCGCGCCGCCGTGCACGCCATCGACCTGATCGGTCTCGACGGCTTCGAGTCGGCATACCCGAAGGAGCTCTCCGGCGGCATGCGCCAACGCGTGGGCTTCGCGCGGGCGTTGGTGGTGGAGCCGGACGTCCTGATGATGGACGAGCCGTTCTCCGCCCTCGACGTGCTGACCGCCGAGAACCTGCGCGGCGAGCTGATGGAGCTGTGGGAGTCGGGCCAGTTCCCCACCCGCGCGGTGGTGCTCGTGACCCACAACATCGAGGAGGCGGTCCTGATGGCGGACCGCATCGTGGTGCTCGGCTCCCGCCCGTACGGCACGATCCGCGAGACCATCGACGTGGGCCTGGAGCGGCCCCGCGACCGTGAGTCGGAAGCCTTCCAGGACCTCATCGACCGCGTCTACCGCATCATGACCGGCCGTACGGAGGCGAAGGAGACGACGGCCCCCGCCGCGCAGGCCGCCCCGGGCGGGGAGCCGGGCCGCGCCGCGGGCCGCCCGGAACCCGTGGACCTCGACAAGCGCACGGTGGCCAACACCCCGCTGCCCACCGCCACCGTCGACGGCTTCTCCGGCCTCGCCGAGCTGGTGGCCCACCGCGGCGGCCGCTGCGACCTGGCCGACCTCTCCGACGAACTCGGCCTGGACATCGACGACATGCTCCCCCAGGTCGACGCGCTCGACCTGCTCGGCTTCGCCACGATCCAGGGCGACGACCTGCTGCTCACGGACGTGGGCGGCGCGTTCGCCGGGGCCGATGTGCAGGAGTCCAAGACGCTGTTCGCGCGGGCCGCGATCCAGGTGCCGCTGGTGAAGCTCATCACCAACAGCCTGCGCCGACAGCCCGAGGGCACCGTCCGCGCGGGCTTCTTCCGCGACCTGCTCGCCCACCACTACACCAGCGAGCAGGTGGAGCAGCAGCTGGAGACGGCCACCGACTGGGGCCGTTACGCGGAGCTGTACATGTACGACGCGGACCCGGAGGAGTACCGGCTCGACGAGGGCGCGGCCCTTCTGTGAGCCCTCCTGCCAGCGAGGAGCCCCGCGTCACAGCGGGAGCAGCGTCCCGGCGCGTTTGAGGGTGCGGATGACGGGCGCGGTCTCCATCGTGCGGATCGCGTCGTGGGCGCCGACGCGCTCGGTGAGATAGCGCGAAAGGTCCTGCGCGTCACGGCAGTTGACGGCGGCCAGGAGGTTGGTGGGGCCGGTGGTGAGGGCCACCAGGGACGCCTCGGCGTGCCCGGCCAGGGCGGTGGCGACCTCGGTGACGTGGGCGGGCTGCACGGACATCCACAGGCGGGCCTCCGCGTGGAAGCCGAGCGCCGCCGAGGGGATGTCGACGAGGAAGATCAGCGCTCCGGCCGCACGCAGGGCGTCCATGCGGCGGCGGACCGTGGAGTCCGACCAGCCGGTGGCGGCGGCCAGTTCGGCGTGGCTCGCCCGGCCGTCCTTGGCGAGGGCGGCGAACAGGGCCCGGTCGCCGTCCCCGAGGGCCGTGTCCCGCGGCTCGGCCTGCGCGGGCGTGAGGAGGGCGGCCTGTTCGGGGGTGAGGCGGGCGGGTCCGGCCCAATGGCTGGGCAGGGCGTAGTGGTTGAGCAGGAGGTGCGCGGAGACGGAGGTGACGCGGCCGGTGCGCGGCAGCTGGTGCAGCAGCGGTGCGTCGCTCTCCTCGCTGCCGCGCGTCTGGGTGCTGAAGGAGATCTCGGTGCCGCCGGACAGGAGGTGCACGAAGGAGGTGTCCTCGCGGGCGGCGAGCGCCTTGGCGAGGGGCCCGGCCGCGTCCGGGGTGCAGCGCACCCGGATCGTCCAGGCGCTGTAGCCGAACCGGGCGCCGTTGAAGGTGCCGACGACGCGCAGCGCCCCCGCACCGCGCAGCCGCCGGTAACGCCGGGCGACGGTGTTCTCGGAGACCCCGAGGGCCTGGCCGACGGTCCGGAACGGGGCCCGGCCGTCGATCTGCAGGGCGTGCACCAGCTTCCGGTCCACCTCGTCGAGAGTGACGGCTTCCGTCTTCATGACGCACGAGCATGCCACTATCCGCCACTGGGCGCGCTGCGGCTGGCGGCATCCGGCTCTCCCGCCCGACCTTGTGAGCGTCCCTGACGTACTCCCCGCACTCCCTCTCCCTTCCCGAGGACCTCTCATGCGCAAGTGGTGGCCGCTGGTGGCGATCTGCCTCGGCACGTTCATGTTCCTGCTCGACACGACCGTCCTGAACGTCGCGCTGCCCGACATCGGCGCCGACTTCTCCGCCCCGCTCTCGGGGCTCCAGTGGGTGATGAACGTGTACACCCTCGTCCTGGCCGTCCTGATGCTGCCGTTCGGCTCGCTCGCCGACCGCGTCGGGCCGCGCACCGTCTACGTGGCCGGGCTCGCGGTCTTCGCCGTCGCCTCGCTGGGCTGCGCGCTCGCCCCGGGCACCGGAGTGCTCGTCGCGGCGCGCGCGGTGCAGGGCGTGGGCGGTGCGGCGCTGTCCGTGGCGACGTTCGCGCTGGTCGTCGCCGTCTACCGGGGGCCCGACCTGGGCCGGGCGATGGGGGTGTTCGGGGCGTTCACGGGCCTGGGCGCGGCCGTCGGCCCGATGGTCGGCGGCGTTCTGACCGAGTGGCTGAGCTGGCGGGCGGCGTTCTACCTCAACATCCCCCTCGCCCTGGCCACCCTCGCCCTGACGCTGCGCGTGCTGCCCGCCCGGGACCGCACCCCTGGCGTCCGGCGGGACGCTCCCCGCGTCGACCTGCCCGGCACGGCTGCGTTCGCGCTCTGCGCGGGCTCCCTCACCTACGCCCTGACGACGGCGGGCGACGACGGCTTGACCCCCGTGGCGTACGCGGCCCTGGCCCTCGCGGCGCTCGCCCTGGCACTCTTCGTCCGGCTCGAACTCCGTTCCCCGCACCCCCTGTTGGACGTGCGACTGTTCCGGCGCCGCGCCTTCGCGGCGGTCATGCTGTGTGTCCTGGCGTCGTCAGCGGCGTTCGCGGCGCTGCTGTTCACCTCGGTGTGGCTGCAGTCGGGCCTTGGGCTCGGGCCGGTGCGGGCGGGGCTCGCGCTGATGCCGCTCGCCCTGGCGTGCTTCGTCGCCTCGCTGGTCAGCGGGCGTGCGCTGCACGGCCGTTCACCTCGTGCGGTCGTCGGCACGGGGCTGCTGCTCAGCGGCGTCGGCTGTGCGCTGCAGTCGGGGCTCGACGCGGGGTCGTCGGCGGGTTCGCTCGCTCTGGGCCTGGCGGTGACGGGGGCGGGGGTGGGCCTGATGACGCCGGCGATGGCGGGCGCCGTGTTCGCCGCCGTACCGGCCGAGCGCGGCGGAATGGCGGCGGGCGCGATGACGACGTTCCGCCAACTCGGCCCGACGCTGGGCGTCGCGGCCTTCGGTGTGCTGTTCCGCACGGGCGGCGCGGACGCCGGTGCGGGCGGTGCAGGTGCGTCGATGGCGGCCGGTCTGAGCCGAGTGTTCCTCGGGGCGGCGGGAGTGGGGCTCGCCGGAGCGGTGCTGGCCTTCGCCTTCGTACGGACGTCGGGTGCGACACCGGAGCGGGCCGAGCCACGAAAGAGGGGTCTCCGTGGTCCAGGTGCGCGTCGGCTGCCCGACGGGGCCGCAGGGGTGGACAGTTGACCGGGCGGCGTGTCGGTTACCGTGGGACGGGAATAGGTAAGGTAAGGCTTACCTTGTTCGACATCTCCCCTGTGTCCCCGAGGAGTTCGCGTGCCCCCGTTCGCGCCGCCGACCACGGGCGAGGCTCTGGCGCCGACCGCCTGCGCACCCGCCCCCACTCCGGCCTCTGCCCCTACCCCTGCCCCTGCCCCCGCCCACGCCCTCACCTCCCCGCTCGCCGCGACCTATCGCCGGCTCACCGAGCTGTGCCCGGCCCTGGACGTGACGATCACGGAGCCCGGTGCCGCCGCGGGCCCGCCGGACCGCCAAAGCCGGCTCGACGGGGCCGAGTTGGCGCACCGGCCCGACGCGCTCGACGCCTTCGTCGCGGCGGAGGCCCGGCGCATCGAGGCCCGGCACGACCACACCCCGCGCCCGGACGTCGCGGCGTCCCGGGCGCTGCACTCCTATCTCTGGGACATCTGTCTGCTGATGAGCGGCGCCTGGTACCTGGAGCGGCGGGTGCCGCGGATCCGCCCCGCCGAGGTGCGCGTCGACCTCGTGAGCGGCGCCCTCACCGTCGCGCCCGGCGCCTCCTTCGCCTGCCTGCCCGGCGACGCCGCGGCCGCGCTCCCCGGCGCCCGGGTCGTCGCCCACGAGGAGGCCCTGCGCGCCGAGCTGCGCACGGCCGTCGCCGACCACGTCGGGCCGCTGCTGTCCGCGATCGGGCCCCGACTGCGGCGCGGACAGCGGGCGTTGTGGGGCATGGTCGGCGACGACCTGGTCTCCGGCATCTGGCAGCTCGGCCGGGCGACCGGCGAGGAGGAGCGGGCCCTCGTGGCCGCCGACGCGGTGCTCCCCGGGCCGCTGGGACCCTTTCCCGGCGGCGCGGACTTCCGCTGTCTGACGGACGCCGACGGCGGGCGCCACCCGACCCGCACCCGCCTCGGCTGCTGCCTCTACTACACGATCCGCCCGGCCGAGGCGTGCGGGACGTGCCCGCGCACCGACGACGCCGAGCGGCTGCGGCGGCTCACGCAGCCCTAGCGGTTCACACGGCCCTGGCGACTCACGCGGCCCTGGCGGCTCACACGGCCCTGGCCGCGGGGCTCGGTTCGGGGTGGACGGGCGCGGCCGGGTAGGCGGAGGGGGCACCTCCGGCGCGGCGCGACTCGGGGAGCCACATCGCGAGGATCGGGCTGGTGCGGTCGAAGACCTGCGTGGCGCCGAGAGCGGCGGGCAGCAGGCGGCCCGGTGACGGTGCGCCCGCGAGGGCGGCGACGGACCGGGACAGCGCGTCGGCCCGGTCCGCTCCCGCCACCCGCGAAGCCACGGTCAGCAGCGCGATCTGCTGCTCCTCGGGCTGGTGCAGCAGCCAGACGCTCGCGAGCCCCTGCCGCTCGGCGTCCGCCAGGACGGCGGGCCACACCTGCGCCAAGTGCCGCTCCACGCCGTCCGCCTCGGTGGTCCAGCGCTCGAAGCGGTTCACGTGGTGGGTGGTGGCCAGCGGGGTGAGGTCATGGGCGCCGGTGACCCGCCAGATGTGCCGGTCGACGCCGAGGAAGAACGGGCGGTCCCAGAACGCCACCCCCTGCTCGAACTCCAGCTCCTTGCTGGTGAACTCCTCGTAGTCGACGACGTCCGCCCAGGTGTCGAAGAGATAGCGGCCGCCGATCTGCGGGGCGCCCGTGACCGCGTCGTAGCGCAGCGGCGTGTACTTGTGGCGCATGCCCGGCCGGACGTCCATGCTGCGCCGCTCGGTCTCCAGCATGTCGACCAGGCGCTGCACGGGCAGGTCCGCCGGGATCTCGAAGTCGGAGGTGAAGGCGGCCTCCGCCGCGACGGCACCAGTCTCGTATCCGCGAATTTCCATAGGGGGCATAGGAGTTCCCTCTCTGCGACGTGTCGCGACGCGCCGCGATGTACTGCGACGTGCCGCGATGCGTGCCCTCGGTGAGCACGTCCACGACCGTACATGAACGCCGTTCATTCACTAAACGCCGTTTAGTTTCCTGCTGCTGTATGCTTCCAGCATGGATGCACCCCCGCTGAGCCGCCGCGAACGCCTGCGCGCCGAGACCGTGCGCGAGATCAGGACCGTCGCGTTCCAGTGCCTGGCCGACGGCGGGGTGGACGCCCTCTCCCTGCGGGCCATCGCCCGGCAGATGGGCATGACCGCGGCCGCCCTGTACACGTACTACGACACCCGGGACGACCTCCTGGACGCGCTGGCCACCGACGTCTACACCGCCCTCGCCCAGTCCCTCGAAGCGGCGCGGGAGAGCCGCCCGGCCGGGGACACGGCGGGGCGGCTCATGGCCCACGGCGTCGCCTACCGGGAGTGGGCGGTGGCGCGGCCGCACGAGTTCCGGCTGCTGTACGGCGGTTCGGGACAGGGCGGGCAGGCGCCGTCGGGGCGGGCCGCGGCCGCCGCCGAGCACCGGGTGTGCCTGGGGCTGCTGGGCCTGGTCGCCGCCGCGTGGCCCGAGGCCCGGGAGCGGCAGCCGGGCAGGGGCCACAAGTGGGCGGAGTTCGACCAGGACTTCATCGCCCTCGCCCGCGCCGCGCACCCCGGCCTGCCCGCCGCCGCCATCGCGCTCACCCTGCGCGTGTGGGGCCGCATGCACGGACTGGTCGCCCTGGAGGTCGCGGGCATCCTCGCCCCGCGCGCGCAGGACGCCGCCCGGCTGTACCGGGACGAAATGCGGGACCTCACGTGGTCGTTGGGGATCGGCTCCGAGTAGGGCTGCCTCCTCCTGCCCGGCGCCCGCGGCCGTCAGGCGCGGCGCCTCACCCGCTCGGCCACCCCTTGAGTGAGTTTCAGCTGCCCGTCCTCCAGGTTCCACTTCCCGTCCTGGTAGGCGTGGTTGCTCACCCAGAACACCCAGGTGTCGTCGCGGCGGAACTCCGCGACCGTCGCCAATGACCAGTCGTTGCCCCCGTCGTGCCAGGCCACCCGGCCGTCGTCGGTGTCCATGACGACCCAGCCGTAGCCGTAGGCCCCGTCCAGCTCGGGCACCCGTACATGCGGGGCGAACAGCTTCCGCTTCGCGGCCTCGGACAGGACGGTGTCGCCCATGAGGGCGCGGTGCCAGCGGAACATGTCGCGGGCGGTGGAGAGCATGCCGCCGTTGCCGCGCAGATTCCAGTACGGGCCGTCGGGCGCCCCTGGATGGTCGAGGGGCCGTCCCTGGGAGCGCCCGTGGCGGTCGTACTCGACGGCTACCTGGTCGCGCTTCCAGGTGGGCAGCACATATCCGGTGCGGGTCATCCCGGCGGGCCGGAACAGGTGCTCGGCCAGGAAGCGTTCGTAGCTCCGGCCCGAGACCTTCTCGACGATCGCGGCGAGCAGGCTGTAGCCGACGTTGGAGTAGTGGAACTCCTTGCCGGGCGCCGACCGCAGCCGGGCCCTCATCGCCCCGGTGAGCACCTGCGCGCGCGACACCGGGTCGTAGTCGTCGCCGAGCGACTCGGGCAGGCCCGCCGAGTGCGTGAGGAGCTGGTGCAGGGTGATGGCCCGTTTGTCGGCGGGCACGTGCGGGAGGTACCGGCCGATCCGGTCACCCACGCGCAGCTCGCCCCTCATCTCCAGCTTGAGGATCGCGGCGGCGGTGAACTGCTTCGTGACCGACATGACGTCGTACACGGTGTCGCAGGTCGCGGGGGTCTTCGCCGCGCGGTCGGCGAGCCCGCGTCCGGCGCAGTGCGTGAGCTCGCCTCCCCGGGCGGCGGCCACGGTGATGCCGGGCCCCTCGGGGAGTGTCCGGTCGAGGTAGCGGTCGACGGCGTCCCCCGGGCCGACCTCCGCGCGGACGTCCGCGCACCCGACGAGTGCCGGCAGTGCCAGCGTGAGCAACAGCACCAGGGAACCGACCCGGCCCATGCATGCCTCCAAGACAACGACGACAGACCTGACAGATGTGAGGCCGAGGCTGACCGCCGCTCGTGGACTGGTTCAACGGATCCGCTGTGCGAGCTTGTGCGAGTTCCTGTACGCGCAGGTCAGCGACGGACGGCACACGGACAGCAGATGGACGGCAGCAGTCACCCGCACCGGCACACCGCCCTCGGAGGGACCCTCATGACGCCACCGCCCGTGCCGAACCCCGCCGCCGGAGAGGCCGAATTCATGGCCGAGCTGCGCCGTCTGAAGGAGTGGTCGGGCCTCAGCTACCGGGAGTTGGAGCGCGCGGCGGCCTCGGCGGGTGAGGTGCTGCCGTACTCGACGGCGGCGACGATGCTGCGCCGGGACCGGCTGCCGCGCGAGGCGGTCCTCGTCGCCTTCGCCGTCGCCTGCGGCCTCGACGCCGACGCCACCGGGCGGTGGGTGGCCGCCCGCCGGGAGCTGGCGATGGGGCCACGGCCGCCACGGCCGACCGTCGTGGAGCGGCCCGTACGGCACCGCCCGCGCCCACGTCTGAGCCCGCTCCCCCGCCTGCGGCTCGCGGCCGTCGGTGCGGTGGCGGCCGTCGCGGTCCTCCTCGGGGCGGGCGCGGCGGTGATCGGCACGGGGGACACGCAGGAGGAGCAGACAGTGCGGACGGTGGAAACGGTGGGGAGCGCACAACTCCCCTGATCCACGCCCCAATTGCTGGGCGGCAGGCCCATGACCCAGCACGGCCCGGAGGGGTGACTCCCCCTCCGGGCCGCACGGCCGGCCCCTCCCGTGGCCGGTGGGAAATGGTCTATCGCAGCCGCTCGCAGATCATCCGCGCCACGAGATCCGCCTGGTCCTGCACGAAGTAGTGCGTCCCGCCCGGGACCACCTCGAGGGACACCTCGCGGGCGTAGTACTCCCACGCCCGGTAGCCGACCTCGACGCCGTCCGTGGCCGGGTCCGCGTCGCCGATGACCACGTGGACGGGGGCGTCGAGACGGTTCCAGTCCTTCGCCGAGTCGGCCAGGAAGCGGATGCCCTCGCCCATGTCGTGGCGCAGGACGCGCAGCACGTGCTGCAGATCCCGCTCGTCGAATGCCTGATCGAAGCCGCCCAGCGAGACCAGGAACGCGTGCAGTTCCTCGTCGCTGGTGGCGAGCGCGGCGTCGATCGACTCGTCCGTGAGGGCGGGTGCGAACTCGCCGATCTGCCAGGGCGCGCCCAGGTGGACCGCCGCCAGGGGCAGCTCCCGGTCCTCCAGTCCGCGGGCGAGGAGCACCGCGAGCAGGGTGCCCGCGCAGTGCCCGTACAGGCTGAACGGTCCCTCGACCGAGGCGGTGATCTCCTCGGCGAGGCGGGCCACGGACTCGTTGCGGTCCACCATGGGCTGGTCGGGCAGCACCGGGTCGTGGCCGGGCAGGGCCACCGTCCACAGGTCCACGTCCGCCGGCAGCTGTTCGGCCAGCGGCTGGTACACGGTGGCGCTGCCGCCGCCGTAGGGGATGCAGACGATGCTGTGCCGCGGGGCCTGACCCGGGGCCCGGTCCGGGGTGAGCCGGTGCAGCCAGCGGTGCGTGCCGTCGCCGTCGGTGGTGGCCAGGTGCTCGGCGAGGGCGCGCGGCGTGGGGTTCTTGAACACCGCGATCACGGAAAGCCCCTGGCCGATGGCGCGGGCGAGCGTCACGGCCTTGAAGGAGTCGCCGCCGATGTCGAAGAAGTTGTCGTCGATGCCGACCTCGGGGATGCCGAGGACCTCGCTCCAGACCTCGACGATGCGCCGCTCGGCCGCGTTGGTCGGCGGGGTGACCGCCCCGGTCCGGCCCGTGGTGAGGGCAGGGGTGGGGGCGGGCAGCGCCTTGCGGTTCAGCTTCCCGTTGGTGGTCAGCGGGATGGCGTCGATCAGGACATAGGCGGTCGGCACCATGTACGAGGGCAGGACGCCCTTCAACGCGGCGCGCAGCGCGGCCGGTTCGGGCCCGCCGTCGGCGGCACCGCCTTCGCAACGGCTGCTTTCGCCGCCCCCGGCCGACGCGGGCACCACGTACGCCGTCAGGACGCTGTCCCCGACCGCGTCGGCGCGCACCAGGACGCGCGCCTCCGCCACCCCCTCCTGTGCGATCAGCGCCGCCTCGATCTCGCCCGGCTCGATGCGGAAGCCGCGCAGCTTGATCTGGTCGTCCGCCCGCCCCAGATACTCCAGTTGACCGTTCCGCGTCCAGCGCGCCAGGTCGCCGGAGCGGTAGAGGCGGCTGCCGGGCGGGCCGAAGGGGTTGTCGACGAAGCGTTCGGCGGTCAGCTCCGGGCGGCCCAGGTAGCCGCGGGCGAGCTGGCCGCCCGCCACGTACATCTCCCCCGGAACCCCGGCGGGCACCGGCCGGCGCGCCCCGTCCAGGACGTGGACCTCCAGGCCCGGCAGGCCGATGCCGATGGTGCTGCCGGTCTGCTCCGCGACCAGCGCCTCGGTGAGCGCGAGATGGCTGACGTGCACGGTCGTCTCGGTGATGCCGTACATGTTGACGAGGGTCGGCGCGTCCTCGGCGTGCCGCCCGTACCAGTCGCCGAGCTGCGCCAGGTCGAGGGCCTCGCCGCCGAACACCACGTACCGCAGGGCGAGTTGGGCGCCCAGCTCCGGCGCCTCACGGTCGGCGCGCATCAGCTGGTAGAAGGCGGACGGCGTCTGGTTGAGGACCGTGACCCCTTCCCGTACCAGCAGGGCGAGGAAGTCCTGCGGGGAGCGGCTCACCTCGTACGGGACCATGACCAGGCGGCCGCCGTGGAGCAGCGGGCCCCACAGCTCCCACACCGAGAAGTCGAAGGCGTACGAGTGGAACATGGTCCACACGTCGTCCCCGTCGAAGCCGAACAGGCCCTGGGAGGCGGTGAACAGGTTCATCACGTTCTCGTGCGTGACGACGACGCCCTTGGGGCGTCCGGTGGATCCGGACGTGTAGATGACGTACGCGGCGTCGGCGGCGCCCGCCGGTGCGGTGCGCTCGGCCGGGTCGAGGTCGTGGCCCGGCAGGCCGGAGAGGGTCTCTTCCGTCGTGGCCTCGGCGAGCGGGACGCGGGGCACGTCGCTGTCGGGGAGCCGGTCGGCGACCTCCGCCGTGGTGACGAGCAGCTCGGGGCCCGCGTCCTGAAGGATGTAGCCGATCCGGTCCCCCGGGCTGTCCGGGTCGATGGGCACGTACGCGGCCCCCGACTTCACGACGGCGAGCAGCGCGACGACCAGGTCGGCCGAGCGCGGCAGGGCGACCGCCACGAACCGGCCGGGTCCCGCGCCGCGGGCCGCGAGGAGGCGGGCGAGCCGGTTGGCCCGCGTGTTGAGCTCGGCGTAGTCGAGCGTCACGCCGTCGAAGGTGAGCGCGAGGCTGTCGGCCGCCCGGGCCGCCTGTGCCTCGAACGCCTCGGCCAGCGTCACGTCGGGCACGGGGCCGGCCGGCCCGCCCGCGCGGGCCCAGCGCGCCAGCCGCTCCTTCTCCGCGGCGTCCAGGACGTCGACGTCGTCGACCGCGATCGCCGGGTCCGCCACGACCTGGCGCAGCACCCGTACGAACCGCTCGGCGAGGCGCGCGACGGAGTCGCGGTCGAAGAGGTCGGAGGCGTACTCGATGAGCCCATCCACCCGACGCCCGTCCGCGCCGCCGGTACCCCCGGTACCCCGGGTACCGCCGGTCTCCGTCAGGTTGAAGAGCAGGTCGAACTTCGACACCCCGGTCCGCACGGACACGAACTCGGCCTCTAGGTCCGGCAGTTCGACGTCCGGCCGGGCGAGGTTCTGCCAGGACAGCATCACCTGGAACAGCGGCGGGTACGCGGTGGAGCGCTCCGGGTTGAGCACCTCCACCAGACGCTCGAACGGCACGTCCTGGTGGTCGTAGGCGGCCAGGGCCTTGCCCTGCACCTGCCCCACGAGCTGCGCGAACGTCGGGTTGTCCGCCAGCTCCGCACGGAGCACCCAGGTGTTCACGAAGATCCCGACCAGTTCGCTGAGCGCCTCGTCGGTGCGGCCCGCGATCGGGGAGCCGATCGTGATGTCGTCGCCCGCCCCGAGGCGGCGCAGCAGCACGGCGAGCGCCGACTGCATGACCATGGACACGGTGACGTCCCGCGCGAGCGCCAACTCCTCGATGGCGTCCAGGAGTTCACCGTCGATGGTGAAGTCGAGCAGCTCACCCCGGTGGCTGGCCCGCTCCGGCCGGGGGCGGTCGGTGGGCAGCTGGATCGGCTGCGGCACGTCCGTCAGCTCCTGGCGCCAGTACTCGGACTGACGGGACAGGACGCTGTCGGGGTCGGCCGCGTCCCCGAGCAGCTCGCGCTGCCACAGGGTGTAGTCGGCGTACTGGACGGGCAGTTCGGTGAAGTCCGGCGCCCGCCCCTCGCGGCGTGCGGTGTAGGCCGCCGAGACCTCCCGCACCAGCGGCCCCATGGACCCGCCGTCCGTCGCGATGTGGTGGATCACGAGGGCGAGGATGTGCTCGTCGGCACGGACGCGCACGATGCGGGCGCGCACGGGGATCTCCGCGCCGAGCCTGAACTCGTAGGCGGCCGCCTCGGCCAGGACGTCATCGACTTCCCCGGCCGCGGCTCCTCCGTCCATTGCGACGTCGACGACGGGCACCTCGAAGTCCACCTGGTCCACGGGCAGCACCACCTGCGCGGGCGTCCCGTCGGCGTCCTCCACGTACACGGTGCGCAGGCTCTCGTGCCGGGCGACGACGTCCCGGAGCGCGGCGGCAAGAGCGTCCGTGTCGAGCTCGCCGGTGAGCTTCAGGTTCAGCGGGATGTTGTACGTGGCGGACGGCCCTTCCAGCTTGTCCATGAACCACAGGCGGCGCTGGGCGAAGGACAGCGGCAGCTTCCCGGGCCGTTCCGTGACCCGCTGGAGGGGGCGCCGCAGCGGAGTGGTGTTCTCCGCCCCGAGATGGACGGCGAGTTCGGCGACCGTCGGCGACGTGAAGACCGTCTTGATCGGTATCTCGGCACCGAATTCGGTGCGGACGCGGCTGACCAGCCGCGTCGCCAGGAGCGAGTGCCCGCCGAGAGCGAAGAAGCTGTCGTCGATACCGACCGGCCGCTCCGGGCTGAAGCCGAGGACCTCGGCGAACAGCCCGGCCAGGGTCTCCTCCCCGGTGGTGCGCGGCGCCCGGTGTGCGACGGCGGTGAACTCCGGCTCGGGCAGGGCCCGCCGGTCCAGCTTCCCGTTCGGGAGGAGGGGGAGCCGGTCGAGGAGGACGAAGGCTGCCGGGACCATGAACTCGGGCAGCCGGTCGGCGACGAACCCTCGCACCTCCGCCACCGTGAGCCGCTCCCGCGCGAGCCCCTTGCTCTCGCTGGTCACGGCATAGCCGACGAGCTGCTGACCGGTGTGGGCTCCGGCTCCTTCACGGACGATGACGGCGGCCTGAGTGAGGGCCGGGTGCGTGGTGAGCACGGCCTCGACCTCGCCCGGCTCGACGCGGAAACCGCGGACCTTGACCTGACTGTCGCTGCGGCCGAGGTACTCCAGCCGCCCGTCGGCACCGAAGCGAGCGAGGTCGCCCGTGCGGTACATGCGGGCGCCGGGCACCGCGCTGAAGGGGTCGGCCACGAACCGGTCGGCGGTCAGGTCCGGCCGCCCGTGGTAGCCACGGCCGACGCTTCCGCCCACGTACAGCTCCCCCACCACACCCGAAGGAACGGGCTGGAGCGCGGAGTTGAGGACGTAGGTGCGCATGTTGCCCAGCGGCGAGCCGATCGGCGCGGAGCCGCCCTGGCCGTCCCAGTCCTGATCCCCGTGGAGGGTGAAGGTGGTCGCGTAGAAGGACTCCGTCTGCCCGTACGCGTTGACGACCCGAACCCCCGGGAACAGCTCCCGGACGCGGGCCACCAGGCCCGCGGGCAGCGCCTCGCCCGCGAAGACCAGGGTGTCGACCGTCGCGTTGCCCGCCAACTGGTCGGCCAGCTCGGCGAAAGCGGAGGGCACGGTGGAGATGACCTGACCGTCCCAGCCCGCGCGCTCGCCGAGCACCAGGACGTCGCGGACGATCTCGATCGAGCCACCGTGGCACAGGCTGGTGAACAGCTCGAAGACGGACACATCGAAGTTGATGGACGTGCTCGTCAGGGCGCGACGGCCCGGACCGGCCGCGATGCACTCGCTGAGGCGCGAGACACCGTTCACCACATTGCCGTGCGTGACGGCCACGCCCTTCGGGGTGCCGCTCGAACCGGACGTGTACATCACGTATGCCAAGTCGGCGCCGCCTACAGCGTGTTCGTTCCCGAGATCGCTCCCGTCCCCGGCGAGCAGGTCCACCTCATCCAGGAACAGCACCTCGGCTGCGGCATTCTCCGGCAGCACAGCCACCGTGTCCGAATCCGTGAGGATCACATGCGGCGCGGCCTCACCGAGGATGAAGCCAAGGCGGTGGCTCGGGTACTTCGGATCGACCGGCAGATACGCGCCCCCGGCCTTCCACACCGCCAGCAGCCCGACCACGAGATCGGCGGACCGAGGCAGCGACACCGCGACGACGGAACCACGCCGCACCCCGCGCTCGACCAGCACCCGCGCCAGCCGGTTCGCCCGCGCGTTCACCTCCGCGTACGAGAACTCGACACCCTCGCACACCACGGCCAACGCGCCCGCATCCACACCCACTTGGCGCTCGAACAGCTCCGGCACCGAAGCCCCGGCCACCGGCACCGACGTCGCGTTGAGCGCGGCGAACCGCTCCCGCTCACCGTCCGCCAGCACATCGACCCGGCCCACCGGGATCTGCGGGTCCGCCACCAACTGCCCCAGTACAGAGGCGAGTCGGGCGGCGATCGTCTCGACGGCATCCCGTTCCAGCGCGCTCGGCTGGTATTGGAGGTGCACTTGGAGGTGGGGGTCGGCGCCGACCATCAAGGTGAGCGGGTAGTGGGTGCCGGACATCGGGCGGATGCCGGTGAAGGAGATGCCGCCCGCCGTGTTGGCCTCGGCGAGGGCGACCTGGTCGACGGGGTAGGACTGGAAGACGACCAGGGTGTCGAACAGTTCCTTGAGCCCCATGGACTGCTGGATGTCGGACAGCCCGTGGTGGTGATGGTCCAGCAGGGCGCCCTGCCGCTGCTGCAGCCCGCGCAAGAGCTCCGCGAGCGAATCGCCGGGTGCGCACTGCACGCGTACGGGAAGGGTGTTGATGAACATGCCGACCATCGCGTTCACGCCCGGCACCGCGGGCGGGCGACCGGACACCGTCGCGCCGAACACCACGTCCGAGCGGCCCGTCAGCTGCCCCAGCAGCACCGCCCAGGCGCCCTGCACGAGCGTGTTCACCGTGACGCCCAGCTCGGCGGCCCGGCGCACCAGCGCCCTGGCGTCCGCCGCCGACAGGGGCGTGCTCACCTGGCCGATGCCCGTGCTCTCGACGTCGGTGACGGCGCCGGGCAGGAGCAGCGTGGGCTCCTCCACGCCGTCGAGTTCCCGCGCCCAGGCCCGCGCGGACGCCTCGTGGTCCTGGCCGTCCAGCCAGGCCAGGAAGTCGCGGTAGCCACGCACCCGCGGCAGCGCGGTCGCGGCGCCGTGCGCCCCGTACAGGCGCAGGATGTCCTGCATCAGGATGGGGAACGACCAGCCGTCGAAGAGGACGTGGTGCGCGGTGAGGACGAGTTGGGCGTCGTCCTCGCCCATGCGCACCAGTGTCATCCGCAGCAGCGGAGGGGCTGCCGGGTCGAAGTGCGCGGCGTGGTCCTCGGCGAGGAGCCGCTCGAAGGCTTCGGTGCGGGCGTCGTCGGCGAGGCCGCTCACGTCGATGTGCCGCCACGGCAGTTCGACGTTCTCGCTGACGATCTGGACGAGGTCGCCGCGCAGGTCGTACGTGAACGCGGTGCGGAGGTTGGGGTACCGGTCCAGGAGCGCCTGTCCGGCCGCCCGCATGCGGTCCGGGTCGACCTGGCCCTCGATGCGGAAGGCCAGCTGCATCTGGTACGCGTCGAAGTCGTCGTCGTTGAGCATGGCGTGGAACAGGAGCCCGGACTGGAGGGCCGTGAGCGGCCACACGTCCGAGAGGGCCGGGTAGCGGCGCTCCCAGACCTCGATGTCCTGCTGGGTGGCCCGCACGAGCGGCAGGTCCGAGGGCGTGAACCCGCCCGCGTCCGGGGCGGACACATGCCGGGCGATGCCCTCCAGGGCCTCGCACCACAGGTCCGCGAGCTCCTGCACCTCCGCGCGGTCGAGGACACCCGTGGGGAACCCGATGACCGCGTCGAGCCGGCCGCCCTCGTCGGTGTCGACCACCATCGAGTTGAACTCGACGGTCGACATCACCGGCATGTCGGCGTCCAGGTCCGCGGTCACGGTGTCGGTGTCCGGCACCTGGGTCCAGCCGAGGCCGCGCAGGTGGTCGGGCATGTCGGCGGCGGAGAAGCGGCCGAGGTAGTTGAAGCTGATCTGTCCGGTGGGGTGCCGGGCCAGTTCCGTGCTCGTCTCGTCGTTGAGGTAGCGCAGCAGACCGAAGCCGAGTCCCTTGTCCGGTACGGCGAGCAGCTGCTCCTTCACTGCTTTCAGGACCCCGCCCATGGCCGCACCACCGGCCAGCGCGTCGTCGACGTCGAACCCGGCCGTGTCCACACGCACCGGGAACATGCTCGTGAACCAGCCCACAGTGCTCGACAGGTCCGCGCCCGCCACGACCTCCTGCTCCCGCCCGTGACCCTCCAGCTTGATGAGCGCGGACGACTCCTCCACTCCACGCCCCCGCCGCCACTTGGCGACGGCCACCGCGAGCGCGGTCAGCAGCCCGTCGTTCACGCCGCCACGGAAGGCAGCGGGCACCGATGTGAGCAGGGTTTCCGTGACGGACGGCGACACCCGCACGCGGACGCGGTCGACGGTGGACATCACATCCACCTCCGGGTCCAGCGCCCGCGAGCCCAGGAGCGGGTCCGGGCCGTCGACAACCGCCTGCCACAAGGGCAGTTCGGCCGTGCGCGCAAGGCTGTGAGCCTCGTCCATGAGGGCGTGCGTCCAGCGCCGCACCGACGTCCCGGCGGCCGGCAGCTCCGGCGCCGCGCCTTCCCGTACGCGCCTCCATGCCTCGGCGAGGTCGGGCAGCAGGATCCGCCAGGACACTCCGTCGACGACGAGGTGATGCAGGGCGAGGAGCAGACGGCCCGCGCCATCGCCCTGCCCCGTGTCTGCCTCCGCGCTCTCCCCTGCGCTCTCGTCCCTGTCGAACCAGACGAACTGGGCCATGACCCCGCCCGCCGGGTCCAACCGGCCGACGGCGGCGTCCAGTTCGGCGGCCGCGCGACGCTGCCAGTCCGTTCCGTCCCAGGCGACGCGGCGCACCAGGGCGGGCACGTCGGCCGAGCCCACCGGGTCGATGCGCAGGCTCCCGCCGCTCTCGTCGAGGTCGAGGCGGGAGCGCAGGACGTCGTGGCGGTCGACGACCGCGCGCAGCGTCGCGTGCAGACCCTCCGCGTCGATGCCGCGGGGCAGGTCCACCGCGAGGGACATGGCGAACCGGCGGTGTCCGCCGCCCAGTTCGAGCAGGTACGCGGCGACGGGCAGCAGCGGCACCACACCGGTGCCCCCGCCCTCGAACTCCTCCAGGGCGGCGACGCTCCCCGTGCTCCCGGCCGCCTCGGCGAGCTCCGCCACGGTCCGGTGTTCGAAGATCTGCCGGGGGGTCACCTCGACGCCCTGCGCACGCGCCCGGGTGACCACCTGGATGGAGCGGATGCTGTCGCCGCCGACCACGAAGAAGTCGTCGTCGACGCCCACGCGGTCGAGGCCCAGGACGCCCGCATAGACGCCCGCGAGGATCTCCTCGACGCGCGTGCGCGGCGCCCGGTACTCGCCCCCGGCCGGCTCGGGCTCCGGCAGCGCGGCCCGGTCCAGCTTCCCGTTCGGCATCAACGGAAGCCGGTCGAGGAGCACGAGGGCCGACGGCACCATGAACTCGGGCAGCCTGCCCGACACGAACGACCGCACATCCCGTACGGAGAGACGGCCCGCGAGGACGTACTCGCTGTCCCCCACGCCCGCGCCCTCGGCGTCATCGCCGTCGCGCCGGGTGGAGAACGGGACGACGTAACCGACCAGCTGCTGACCGGTGTTGGCCCCCGCACCGTCGCGGACGAGGACGGCGGCCTGCGCGACGGCGGGGTGCGCGGTCAGCGCGGCCTCGACCTCGCCCGGCTCGACGCGGAACCCACGCACCTTGACCTGGCTGTCGCTGCGGCCGAGGTACTCCAGCCGCCCGTCGGCGTCGAAGCGGGCCAGGTCCCCGGTGCGGTACATGCGGGCGCCGGGCACCGCGCTGAAGGGGTCGGCCACGAAACGGTCGGCGGTCAGGTCGGGTCGGCCGTGGTAGCCGTGCGCGATGCTTCCGCCGACGTACAGCTCCCCCACCACGCCTGAAGGGACCTGCTGGAGCGCGGAGTTGAGGACGTAGGTGCGCATGTTGCCCAGCGGCGAGCCGATAGGAGTGACGGCGGCATGATCGTGCCCGTCATGGTCACCGTCGACGGAGTACGTGGTCGCGTAGAAGGACTCCGTCTGCCCGTACGCGTTGACGACCCGAACCCCCGGGAACAGCTCCCGCACCCGGCTCACCAGGCCCGCCGGGAGCCCCTCGCCCGCGAAGACCAGGGTGTCGACCGTCGCGTTGCCCGCCAACTGGTCAGCCAGCTCGGCGAAAGCGGACGGGACGGTGGAGATGATGTTGCCGGGCCATGTCTCGCGGCCGCGCTCGCCCAGGACCAGGACGTCGCGGACGATCTCGATCGAGCCGCCGTGGCACAGGCTGGTGAACAGCTCGAAGACGGACACATCGAAGTTGATGGACGTGCTCGCCAGGGCACGGCGGCCCGGACCGGCCGCGATGCATTCACTGAGGCGGGACACACCGTTGACGACATTGCCGTGCGTGACGGCCACGCCCTTCGGGGTGCCGCTCGAACCGGACGTGTACATCACATACGCCAAGTCGGCGCCGCCTACGGCGTGTTCGGCCCCGAGGTCGCCGCCGTCCCCGGCGAGCAGGTCGATCTCATCCAGGAACAGCACCTCGGCGTCACCGCTCTGCGGGAGCACGGCGACCGTGTCCGAGTCCGTGAGGATCACGCACGGCGCGGCCTCACCGAGGATGAAGTCCAGCCGGTGGCTGGGGTACTTGGGGTCGACCGGCAGATACGCGCCCCCGGCCTTCCACACCGCGAGCAGTCCCGCGACGAGGTCGGCGGACCGGGGCAGCGACACCGCCACCACGGAACCGCGCCCCACCCCGCGCTCGACCAGTACGCGCGCCAGCCGGTTCGCCCGCGCGTTCAGCTCCGCGTACGAGAACTCGACGCCCTCGCACACCACGGCGACCTCATCGGCACGGTCCCGCGCCTGCCGCTCGAAGAGCTGTGGAGTCAGGGCGGCCGCCGCGGGCGCCGACGTCTCGTTCAGCGCGGCCAGCCACGCGCGCTCGCCGGGTGCGAGGACGTCCACCTGGCCGACCGCCGCCTGCGGTTCGGCCGTCAACTGCCGCAGCACCCGCACGAATCGGTCGGCGATGCGCTCGGCCGTCGCGCGGTCGAAGAGGTCGGTGGCGTACTCGACGAGGCCCTGGACGTCCCGTGCGCCGGTGTCGGCCGTGCGCTCCGTGAGGTTGAAGAACAGGTCGAACTTGGCAGTGCCGGTGGTCGCGTGCACGAAGTCCACGCGGAGGCCCGGCAGGGCGAAGTCGGCCTGGGTGAAGTTCTGCCAGGCGAACATGACCTGGAACAGCGGGTGGTGGGCGGTGGAGCGGTCCGGGTTGAGGAGCTCCACCAGACGCTCGAAGGGTGCGTCCTGGTTTCCGTAGGCGCCGAGCGCCTTCTCCTTCACCTGCTCCAGCAGTCCGTCGAAGGACAGCGGCCGGGTGAGCTCGGCGCGCAGCACCCAGGTGTTGACGAAGAACCCGATGAGGTCGTTCAGGGCCTCGTCGGTGCGGCCCGCGATCGGGGAGCCGATGGCGATGTCGTCGCCCGCGCCCAGCTGGCGCAGCAGCACGGCGAGCGCCGCCTGCATGACCATCGAGACGGTCACGTCGCGCTCCTGCGCCAACTGCTCTATGCGCGCCAGGAGTTCGCCGTCCAGGGTGAACTCGGTCATGTCGCCGCGGTGGCTGGCCTTGGGCGGGCGCGGCCGGTCCGTCGGGAGCTGGAGCGGCTGCGGAATCCCGGCGAGGGCCTCCTGCCAGTAGCCGGTCTGGGCGGACAGGAGGCTGTCCGGGTCGGCCTCCTCGCCGAGGAGTTCGCGCTGCCACAGGGTGTAGTCGGCGTACTGGACGGGCAGTTCGGGCACCTCGGGCACGCGGCCCTCGCGGTGGGCGGCGTAGGCCGCCGAGACCTCGCGGATCAGCGCGGCGATCGACTCGCCGTCCCCCGCGATGTGGTGGAGGACGAGGGAGAGGATGTGCTCGTCGGGCCGCACGCGCAGGACGCGGGCGCGCAGGGGGATCTCCGAGGACAGGTCGAAGGCGTACCGGGCCGCCTCGGCGACGGCCCCGGACACCTCGTCCGCCGCCACCGCCACCACGGGCACGTCCGGGACCGTCTCGGCCACGGGCAGCACCACTTGCAGGGGCACCCCGTCGGTGTCCTCGGCGAACACGGTGCGCAGGCTCTCGTGCCGGGCGACGACGTCCCGGAGCGCGGCGGCGAGGGCATCGGTGTCGAGCTCGCCGGTGAGCTTCAGGTGCAGCGGGATGTTGTACGTGGCCGACGGGCCCTCGAACTTGTCCATGAACCACAGGCGGCGCTGGGCGAAGGACAGGGGCAGCCTGTCGGGGCGCCGGGTCACCCGGCGGAGGGTGCGGCGCAGCGGGGTGGTGCCCACGGCCAGGTGCGCGGCGAGTTCGGCGACGGTCGGCGACGTGAAGACTGTCTTGATCGGTATCTCGGCGCCGAGTTCGGTGCGGACGCGGCTGATCAGCCGCGTCGCCAGGAGCGAGTGCCCGCCGAGGGCGAAGAAGCTGTCGTCGATGCCGACCGGCCGCTCCGGGCTGAAGCCGAGGACCTCGGCGAACAGCCCGGCCAGGGCCTCTTCTCCGGTGGTGCGGGGCGCCCGGTGTGCGACGACGGTGAACTCCGGCTCGGGCAGGGCCCGCCGGTCCAGCTTCCCGTTCGGGAGGAGGGGGAGCCGGTCGAGGAGGACGAAGGCCGCCGGAACCATGAACTCGGGCAGCCGGTCGGCCACGAACCTCCTCAGGTCCTCGACCGTGAGCCCGCCTTCCGGGGCCGCCACGACGTAACCGGCCAGCTGCTGACCGGTGTTGGCCCCCGCACCGTCGCGGACGATGACGGCGGCCTGCGCGACGGCGTGGTGCGCGGTCAGCGCAGCTTCGACCTCGCCCGGCTCGACGCGGAACCCACGCACCTTGACTTGACTGTCGCTGCGGCCGAGGTACTCCAGCCGCCCGTCGGCGTCGAAGCGGGCCAGGTCCCCGGTGCGGTACATGCGGGCGCCGGGCACCGCGCTGAACGGGTCGGCCACGAAACGGTCGGCGGTCAGGTCGGGTCGGCCGTGGTAGCCGTGCGCGATGCTTCCGCCGACGTACAGCTCCCCCACCACGCCTGAAGGGACCTGCTGGAGCGCGGAGTTGAGGACGTAGGTGCGCATGTTGCCCAGCGGCGAGCCGATGGGGATCACGGCGGCATGGTCATGCCCGTCATGGTCACCGTCGACGGTGTACGTGGTCGCGTAGAAGGACTCCGTCTGCCCGTACGCGTTGACGACCCGAACCCCCGGGAACAGCTCCCGGACGCGGGCGACCAGGCCCGCGGGCAGTGCCTCGCCCGCGAAGACCAGGGTGTCGACCGTCGCCGCGTTGTCCGCCAACTGGTCAGCCAGCTCGGCGAAAGCGGAGGGCACGGTGGAGATGACCTGACCGTCCCACCCCGCGCGCTCGCCGAGCACCAGGACGTCACGGACGATCTCGATCGAGCCGCCGTGGCACAGGCTGGTGAACAGCTCGAAGACGGACACATCGAAGTTGATGGACGTGCTCGCCAGGGCACGGCGGCCCGGACCGGCCGCGATGCATTCACTGAGGCGGGACACACCGTTGACGACATTGCCGTGCGTGACGGCCACGCCCTTCGGAGTGCCGCTCGAACCGGACGTGTACATCACATACGCCAAGTCGGCGCCGCCTACGGCGTGTTCGGCCCCGAGGTCGCTGCCGTCCCCGGCGAGCAGGTCGATCTCATCCAGGAACAGCGAGTCGATCGCACTCGTCTCCGGCAGGACCCCCACTGTGTCCGAGTCCGTGAGGACCAGCTCCGGCCGGGCCTCGCCCAGGATGAAGTCCAGCCGGTGGCTCGGGTACTTCGGGTCGACCGGCAGATACGCGCCCCCGGCCTTCCACACCGCCAGCAGCCCGGTGACCAGATCCGCGGACCGGGGCAGCGACACCGCCACCACGGAACCGCGCCCCACCCCGCGCTCGACCAGTACGCGCGCCAGCCGGTTCGCCCGCGCGTTCACCTCCGCGTACGAGAACTCGACACCCTCGCACACCACAGCCAACGCACCCGCATCCACACTTACTTGGCGCTCGAACAGCTCCGGCACCGAAGCCCCGGCCACCGGCACCGACGTCTCATTGAGCGCGGCGAACCGCTCCCGCTCACCGTCCGCCAGCACATCGACCCGACCCACGGCGCCCTGCGGATCGGCCACCAACTGCCGTAGCACACGCGCCAGTCGGGCGGCGATCTCGTCGGCCGAGTCCTGCTGGAACAGGTGGCGCTGGTAGTGCAGGGCCAGCCGCAGTTGGGGGTCGACCTCGGCCATCACGGTGAGCGGGTAGTGGGTGCTGGAGACGGGGCGGATGCCGGTGACGGCGATGCCGGCCGCGTCGTTCGCCTCGTTGATGCCGAGGCGGTCCACGGGATAGGACTCGAACACCACCAGGGTGTCGAAGAGCGTCTGGATGCCCAGGTCCTGCTGGATGTCGGAGAGCCCGTGGTGGTGATGGTCCAGGAGGGCGCCCTGCCGCTGCTGGAGGCCCCGCAGAAGGTCGGCGAAGGAGTCGCCGGGTGCGCACTGCACGCGTACGGGAAGGGTGTTGATGAACATGCCGACCATCGCGTCGACCCCCGGCACCGCGGCCGGGCGACCGGACACCGTCGCGCCGAACACCACGTCCGAGCGGCCCGTCAGCTGCCCCAGCAGCACCGCCCAGGCACCCTGCACGAGCGTGTTGAGCGTGACCCCGAGTTCGGCGGCCCGGCGCACAAGCCCCTTGGCCTCCTCGGCCGACAGCGGCACTCCGGCCTGGCCGATGCCCGTGCTCTCGGTGTCGGTGACGGCTCCGGGCAGGAGCAGCGTGGGCTCCTCCACGCCGTCGAGTTCCCGCGCCCAGGCCCGCGCGGACGCCTCGTGGTCCTGGCCGTCCAGCCAGGCCAGGAAGTCGCGGTAGCCACGCACCCCGGGCAGGCCCGCGGGGTCGCCGTGCGCCCCGTACAGCATGAGGAGGTCCCGCATCAGGATGGGGAACGACCAGCCGTCGAAGAGGACGTGGTTGGCGGTCAGGACGAGTTCGCTGTGGTCGGGGGCCATCCTGACCAGCGTCAGTCGGAGCATGGGCGGCGCGGCCGGGTCGAAGTGCGTCCCGTGGTCCTCGACGAGGAAGCTCTCGAAGGCTTCGGTGCGGGCGGCGCTGTCGCCGAGTCCGGTCAAGTCGAGCTCGTGCCAGGGGAGTTCGGCGCCGTCGACCACGATCTGGACCTGGTGGCCCGCGGAGTCGGTGACGAAGGCGGTGCGCAGGTTGGCGTGGCGGTCGAGGAGCGCCTGTCCGGCCGCCCGCATGCGCTCCGGGTCGACCCGGCCCTCGAGGTGGAAGGCCAGCTGCATCTGGTACGCGTCGTAGGTGGCGTCGGCCAGCATCGTGTGGAAGAGCAGGCCGGACTGGAGGGGGGTGAGGGGCCAGACGTCGGTCAGTGTCGGGTGGCGGCGCTCCCAGTCCTCGATGTCCTGCTGGGTGGCCCGGACCAGCGGCAGGTCCGACGGGGTGCGGCCGCCTGCGTCCGGGGCCGACACATGACGGGCGATGCCCTCCAGGGCCTCGCACCACAGGTCCGCGAGCTGCTGCACCTCCGCGCGGTCGAGCACGCCCGTGGGGAATCCGATGGTGGCGTCCAGCTGACCGCCCTGGCCGGTGTCGACGACGAGGACGTTGATGTCGACGGTCGACATCGCGGGCCGGTCCGCGCCGGGCGGCGCCGCGAGCTCGGCCGCCTGGGTCCAGCCGAGGCCGCGGAGGTGGTCGGGCATGTCGGTGGCGGCGGAGAAGTGGCCGAGGTAGTTGAAGCCGATCTGTCCCGTCGCGTGCCGGGCCAGTTCGGCGCCCGTCTCGTCGTTGAGGTAGCGCAGCAGACCGAAGCCGAGTCCCTTGTCCGGTACGGCGAGCAGCTGCTCCTTCACTGCTTTCAGGACCCCGCCCATGGCCGCACCACCGGCCAGCGCGTCATCGAGGTCGAACCCGGCCGTGTCCACACGCACCGGGAACATGCTCGTGAACCAGCCCACAGTGCTCGACAGATCGGCGCCCGCCACGACCTCCTGCTCCCGCCCGTGACCCTCCAGCTTGATGAGCGCGGACGACTCCTCCACCCCGCGTCCGCGCCGCCACTTGGCGACGGCCACCGCGAGCGCGGTCAGCAGCCCGTCCTGCACACCACCGCGGAACACGGCGGGCACCGATGCGAGCAGCGCCTCGGTGACCGAGGGCGACACCCGCACGCGGACGCGGTCGACGGTGGACATCACATCCACCTCCGGGTCCAGCGCCCGCGAGCCGAGGAGCGGGTCCGGGCCGTCGAGGACGGACCGCCACAGGTCCATCTCGGCGAGCCGTTCGGTGCTGTGGGCCTCGTCGATGAGGGCGTGCGTCCAGCGCCGCACCGACGTCCCGGTGGCCGGGAGCTCCGGCGCCGCGCCTTCCCGTACGGCCTTCCATGCCTCGGCGAGGTCGGGCAGCAGGATCCGCCAGGACACTCCGTCGACGACGAGGTGGTGGAGGACCACCCAGAGCCGCCCCTTGCCTCCTGACGTCGGGCTGTCTCCTGGTGTCGGGGTGCCTTCCGACGTCGGGGTGAACCACACGAAGCGGGCCATCATGCCGTCGGCCGGCTTGAGGAGCCGGGCCGCCGCGTCCAGCTCGGCCGCCACCAGGCGGTCCCACTCCTCGCCCGCCCACGCGCCGTCGTGCTCGACGCGGTGGATCAGCTGCGCCACGTCCACGGAGCCCGCCGGACCGACGTGGAGGGAGGCATCGGGGCCGCCCGTACCGTCGAGGACCAGGCGTGAGCGCAGCACGTCGTGGTGGTCCACGACGGCGCTCAGGGTCGCCGTGAGGCCGGGCAGGTCGATGCCCTCGGGGAGGTCGAGCAGCATGGCCATCGCGAACTGGTCGTAGCCGCCGAGTTCGAGCATGTAGGCCGCGATCGGCAGCAGCGGCACCGCTCCCGTGCCCCCGCCCTCGAACTCCTCCAGGACGGCGGCGGCTCCGGTGTTGCCCGCCGCCTCGGCGACGCCCGCGACCGTGCGCCGCTCGAAGATCTGCTGGGGCGTGACCTCGACGCCTTGGGCGCGGGCCCGGGAGACCACCTGGATGGAGCGGATGCTGTCGCCGCCGACCACGAAGAAGTCGTCGTCGATGCCGACCCGCTCCAGTCCGAGGACGCCCGCGTAGACCCCGGCGAGGATCTCCTCGACCGGTGTGCGGGGCGCCCGGTACCGGCCCCCGCCGAACTCCGGCTCCGGGAGCGCCGCCCGGTCCAGCTTTCCGTTGGGCAGCAGCGGCAGGTGGTCGAGGACGACGAAGGCCGACGGCACCATGAACTCCGGCAGCCGGCTCGCGGCGAACTCACGGAGCTCCCGCACCGAGAGCCCGGCGGCCAGGTCCAGCTCCATGACGCCCCGGTCGGCGCCGCCGGAGCGGCCACCGCCCGAGCCCACGGGGACGACGTAACCCACCAGGCGCTTCCCGGAGTTGGCGGCGTCCCCGGCACGCCCGGCGGCCTCGTGGGCGATCACCACGGCCTGGCCGACGGCGGGGTGCGCGACGAGCGCGGCCTCGACCTCGCCCGGCTCGACACGGAAGCCGCGCACCTTCACCTGTGCGTCGTCGCGGCCCAGGTATTCGAGCTGCCCGTCCGCGTTCCAGCGGGCGAGGTCGCCCGTGCGGTACATGCGGGCGCCGGGCTCGGCCCCGAACGGGTCCGGCACGAACCGGTCCGCGGTCAGCTCGGGCCGCCCGTAGTACCCGCGCGCGATGCTGCCGCCCACGTACAACTCGCCCACCACACCGGCAGGTACGGGCCGCAGCGCGGGGCTGAGGACGTAGGTGCGCATGTTCCCCAGGGGCGCCCCGATGGGGGTGCCGCCCCGCTCCTCGTCCCCGCTCCGCCCGCCGTCGAGGGTGTGGGTGGTCGCGTAGAAGGACTCCGTCTGCCCGTACGCGTTGACGATCCTGACCCCCGGCAGGGCTTCCCTGACCCGGCTCACCAGGCTCCCGGGGAGCGCCTCACCGGCGAACACCAGGGTGTCGACCGTCGGGTTCCCCGCCAGTTGGTCCACCAGCTCGGCGAAGGCGGACGGCACGGTGGAGATGATGTGGCCGCCCCACGCGCCCCGGCCGCTCTCGCCGAGCACCAGGACGTCGCGGACCATCTCGATGGACCCGCCGTGGCAGAGGCTGGTGAAGATCTCGAAGACGGACACATCGAAGTTGATGGACGTGCTCGCCAGGGCGCGGCGCCCGGGACCGGCGGCGATGCACTCGCGCAGGCGGGAGACGCCGTTGACGAGGTTGCCGTGGCTGATCGCCACGCCCTTGGGCGTCCCGCTCGAACCGGACGTGTACATCACATACGCCAAGTCGGCTTCTGTTACGGCTCGTTGGGCGTCGGGATCGCTTCCGTCGCCGGTGGCCAGGTCGACCTCGTCGAGGAAGAGCACCTCGGCGTCGTCGCTCTGCGGGAGCACGGACACGGTGTCGGAGTCCATGAGGATCAGATGGGGCCGGGCCTCGCCGAGGATGTAGTCGAGCCGGTGGCTGGGGTACTTGGGGTCGACGGGCAGATACGCGCCTCCGGCCTTCCACACCGCGAGCAGCCCCGCGACGAGGTCGGCGGACCGCGGCAACGACACCGCCACCACAGAACCGCGCCGCACCCCGCGCTCGACCAGTACGCGCGCCAGCCGGTTCGCGCGCGCGTTCAGCTCTCCGTACGAGAAGTCGGTTCCCTCGCAGGTGACGGCGACCGCGTCGGCGTGGGCGTGCACCTGCCCCTGGAACAGCTCCGGAAGGGACGCCGCCGCCGTCGGTGCCGACGTCTCGTTGAGCGCGGCCAGCCGCTCCCGTTCGTCGGCCGCCAGGACGTCGATCCGGCCCACCGCGATCCGCGGATCCGCCGCCAACGCCCGCACGAATGCGAGCCATTGGGAGGAGTAGAGACCCAGATCCGTGTCGCTGTAGTGCTGCCCATTTCCCTCGAAGGAGATCTGCAGATCGCCCACGACCCGGCTGTCGTAGAACATAATCATCATCAACTCGTCGGTGACGCCCGGGGTGCAGCCGTCCCAGGTCGCCGTGCAGCCGTCGATTTCCATTCCCGTGACAAAGGGAAGGACGTTGACGCACGTACCGAAAGGCGAGCTGGCGATCGAACCGTCCAGGCCCTGCACGCGCCGAATGGCGGCGACTTCGTAGGCGGAGTGCTTCACTCCGGCTTTCATGTCGGCACCCACCGCGTGGGCGACGTCGGCGAAACTGGCGGACAGCGGGACCCGCACCCGCAGCGGGACGATATTGGCCCGCATTCCGTACGTGTTCCGCAGGATGCCGCCGCGGCTGGCCGCGGGCGTGGAGAGGGTGAACTCCTCCGGGTTTCCCATGGAGCGGAAGAACGCGGCCGTCGCGGCCGTCAGGAATACGGGTGTCGACACCCCGATGGACGCGGCGGCCTCGGTCCACCGGGCCATCTCACCGCTCTCGACGTCCACGACGCGGCGCAGCGACACATGGGTGTCGGAGCTGCGCTCGCCCTGGAGACGCCCGGCCGGGGGCAGGTCCTCCAGATAGGCCCGCCAGTACGCCGCGTCCTCCTCGAACTGGGCGGATCCGTAGTAGCGGACGTCCTCCTCGTTGATCTGCTCCGGCCCCGCGGACGTGCACTCGGGCAGCGGGGTGCCGTGCTTCAGGGCCGCGTGGACCTCGTTGAAGCGGCGCATGAGGAGGCGCATCGTCCCGTAGCCGTCGGTCACCACGTGGTGGATGACCAGCGCCAGCATGAACCGGGTCTCGCCGAGCTTGAGGAGGCCCGCGCGGAACAGCAGGTCACGCTCGAAGTCGAAGGGCGTGCGGTCGAGGTCGGCGACGAACTCCCGTGCCGCGGCCTCCGGTTCGGGCTCGCCGCTCATGTCGGCGAAGAACGGCTCCCAGTCGCCGATGTCCCGCACCACTTGCCGCAGGCCGTCGTCGGTCTCCACGAAATTGACGAGGGCGTTGCTGTGTTCGCTGAATACATGCCGGAGCGTCCGGAGGAAATGCGGGACATCCAATTCACCCTCGATCGTCCAGCGCACGCCGATGACGTTCGACTGGTCCGGGGCGAACTTCTGTGACAGCCAAATGCCTTCCTGCCGGGGGGACACCTTGAAATAGCCGGAAGACTGCATGGCCACCAAACTCCTTGCGATGCTCGACACGGGTGCGGGCGCACGTAACACACGTCTCAACTGCGCAGCTACTCAGTCTTAATAGGACAACTCCCCAAGTCAATCGCGCAGTTGCACACTCCGGTCGGCCACCGAAGGCAATTTCCGGACCGGAACATTCCGGTCAGGTCGCACGGGCGGCAGCAGGAATAGAACCGCGAAAGAACATGGAAAGGAGCCATGAAAGCGAGTACGGGAAGAAGCATCGACGGAAGCACGGAAGGAATGCACGGAAGACACCGGGGAAAGAAGCGCGGAAGGAATGCGGACCCGTAGGGAGGGGGCGGCGGGTCCGGCAGGGCCGACGGGGACAGCGGCAGGTCCGGGAGGCCCGGCAGCCGACCCGGCGTGTCCGGCTGGTGGGCGCCGACGGGTGCGGCTAGCCGACGTCGGCGGGGGCGAGGCCCAGGGCGGTGAGCGCGGACTCGCCCGCGGTGGTGTGCTCGGCCCCGGCGAGCAGCAGCGTGCGCGCCGACTGGTAGCGGCAGCCGGCCGCGTCGAACGCCGCCGCCGTGGCGAGCAGCCGCGGCCGGTCACCGTCGAGCAGCGCCTGCGCCCGGTCGACCTGGGCGGCGGCCACCGGGTTGCCCTCCACCACGGCCCGGGCGGCCGCGACCCGGGCCCGGGCCTCGGGGTGCCCGGCGAGCACCGCCGCCTCCGCCCGCAGGGCCGCGTACCAGTGCAGCCAGATCCAGCACACCCACTTCCACACCTGCTCCGGCTCGGGCGCGAGCCGCTCCGCCGCGGCCACGGCGTCCCCGTGGTGGAGCAGGACCATGGCGTCGAAGACCGCGCCGTAGCCGTGCCGGTGTTCCGGCGCCGTGTCGGCCCGCCCGGCCACCGCGAGCCAGCTCTCCCGCTCCGCGTCGTCGCCGCGCAGCCCGTGGACCATGGCCACCGCCGAGGCCGCCGCACCGAGGGAGAGCGAGCGCTGACGGCCGCTCCGCTCCCACGCCTCGACGAACCGCACACTGCGGCTCAGCACCGCGTCGGCGTGCCCGGCGAAGGCGTCGGCGGTCAGGATCCAGCAGGTGGCCTGGTGGCCCGCCTCGGCCAGCAGCGGATGCCCGGCGAGCCGCTCGCCCCACCGCCGGGCCCGGGGCAGGTCGCCCACGCCGAGGGCGGTTCCGGAGGCCATGGCGAGGGCGTCCATCACCTCGTGTGTGGCGGCGGGGGTGGGCGGCACGGACGCCAGGAGGTCGACGCGGCGGCGGGCGGCGGCCGCGACGGCGAAGGAGTCGCCGGTCCAACTCCGGGCGCCGGAGAGCGCGTCGAGGGCGGCGGACTCCGCCACGGGCTCGCCCTCGCGCCGCGCTGCCTCGACGGCACGCTCGGCGGCTGCGACGGTCTCGTGCACGGAGTTGTCCGTGTCCCCCTGCAGCGCGCCGAAGGCGTCGGCGAGAACCGCTGCTTCGGCGAGGGCCACGGCCGCGTGGGCGGCGTCGCCGGACAGCTCGCGGGCCCGCGCGAGCAGGGCGGTCGCCTCGGCCACGGCCGGCAGCCGCGTGAAGGAGGTGGAGAAGCGGTACGCGACGGTGGCGGCGGCCGCCAGGTCGCGGGCCGCCCCGACGCGGTCCCCGGCCCGCAACGCGGCGTCCGCGGCCGCACGGTGCAGCCGGAACATGTCGTCGCCGAGCCTGCGGCACCCGGCCACGGCGGCAGCGTTCCGCAGCTCGTCGGCGCCGGAGGCACAGGGGTCGCCAGAGGCACAGGAGTCGCCGAGGGCGCCCGCAGCAGCGGAGTCAGCGGGGAAACCGGGCGTGGCGGCGAGCCGGGCGGCCTGCTCATACCGCTCCTGCGCCTCGTCCAGCAGGTTCCGGGTGAAGGCGAGTTCGGCCAGGGACACGGCGAGGCGATGGGCGTCCGCGCGCAGCTCCGGCTGGTCGACCGCCCAGGCGAGGCCCGCCCGCAGATCGTCCGCGACGGCGTCGAACCGGGCGCGCCAGTCGGCGCCCGAACCCTCCGCCAGCCCGCTCGCGGCGGCCAGGCACCACGCCACGTGGCGGGACCGGACCACGACCGACTCACCGGCCTCGTCGAGCCGTTCCCTCCCGTACTGCCGAATGGTCTCCAGGGCCTGGTACCGCGTGCCGGTCTCGGACGGCACGACGGCCAGCAGGCTCTGCTCGGCGAGCCTGCCGAGCCCGTCGACGACCGCGGCGGGCTCCAGCGCGTGGATCCCGGCCACCCCGGCGACCCCGGCCACCTCGGCGACCCCGGCCACCTCGGCGACCCCGGCGACCCCGGCAACCCCGGCGACCCCGGCAACCCCGGCGACCCCGGCGACCCCGGCGACAGCCTCAGCAGTGAACGGCGCGACGAACACCGACACCCGGCGCAACAGCGCCTGGTCCCACGGCTCCAACAGGTCATGGCTCCAGTCGAGGACCGCGCGCACCGACCGGTGCCGCTCGTCCACGCGGGAGCCGCCGCTGAGGATGAGCAACTGGTCGGAGAGGCCGGAGGCGAGGCCGTCCAGGCCGAGCGTGGACCACCGCGCGGCGGCCAGCTCGATGGCCAGGGCCATGCCGCCGAGCCGTTCGCAGATGTCCACGACACCTTCGCTCACCGCCGGGCCCAGCGGCTGCCCGACCGCCGCCGCCCGGTCCATGAACAGGGCCACCGCCTCGGAGTCGTCGCCACCGGCCCGCGAGAGCGGCGGGACCGGGAAGACCCACTCGAAGGGCACCATGAGGCGAGCCCGGCTGGTGGCGAGCACCCGTACGCCCGGACAGGCCGCGAGCAGCGGCTCCAGGAACGGGGCCACTCCGTCGCGCAGGTGCTCGCAGTTGTCGAGCACCAGCAGCATCCGCCGGTCGGCGAGGGCGGCCGTCAGGGCCTCGTCGATGTCGCGTCCGGGTTGCTCGCCCACGCCCACGGCGGCGGCGACCGCCGCGCCCACCCGTGCCGGATCGGTCACCGGGACGAGGTCGACGAAGCCCACTCCGTCGGCGAAGTCCCCGGCCACGTCCGCCGCCACCGCGAGGGCGAGCCGGGTCTTCCCGACCCCGCCCGGACCGACGGCGGTCACGAGCCTGCGCTCCTTGGCGGCCGCGCCCAACTCCCCGCGCTCCCGGCCCCGTCCGACGAACGCGGTCAGCGGCGCCGGGAGCACGGCCGCCGAACGCGAAGGCCCCGCGCCGGCCCGCTCGGCCGCCCGCCGCGACAGCGCCCGCCGGTCCGCCACCTCCAGCTTGCGCAGCAGCGACGAGACATGGGACTCGACGGTCCGTACGGAGATGAACAGCCGCGCGGCGATCTCCGCGTTGCTGAGGTGCTCCCCGAGGAGAGCGAGCACGTCGCTCTCCCGAGCCGAGATCACTGGAGTGGTCACCGGGTCATTATCGGGGGCGTGTTCGAGGGGCATGTCGGTCGGGACCCTGTCCGCAGTGGCTGTCGGCGGCCACTCTCAGAGGTGGCCCTCGGTGCCGGCTCTCCGTGGTGCGTTCCGTGGTCACCACGGAGGCGGTCGGTGCGGGTCCGCGGGAACCTGAGACCACAGCAGAGACCGGCTCTCCGAACGGCCGGGGCCGCCGCCCAAGACCGCACCCAGAAGACCGAGGACCACCATGCCCACCACCCCCGCTCCCCCTCCGCCTCCCGCTCCCCGCAGCCGCACGGACCGCCGCCACGACACCGCCCACCGCCTGGCCCACGACGTCGACATCTGGGTGGCCACCGCCTCCCCCGACGGCACGCCCTACCTGGTCCCGCTGTCCTTCCACTGGGACGGCGAGGCGGTCCTGGTCGCGACCCCGGCGGACAGCCCGACCGGCAGAAACCTGGCCGCGACGCGCACGGCCCGCCTGGGCCTCGGCCCGACCCGCGACGTGACGATGATCGAGGCAACGGCAGAGGTCATCGAAGTGGACGCGCTGCCCCGGCAGTTGGCCGACGCCTTCACCGCACACACCGGCTTCGACCCGCGCACGCCGACGACGCCGTACCGCTGGTTCCGCCTCTCACCGAGCCGTGTGCAGGCATGGCGCGAGGCGAACGAACTACCGGGGCGGACGTTGATGCGTGACGGCAACTGGCTGTCCTGAACCCACACCACGAAGGAGACGAAAGATGAAGAAGAACACGACGGCGAAGACGACGACAGCGAAGACAACGGTGACGACGGCGGCGGCGAAGAGTACGGCCGACAACACGGCCGACAACACGAACGACGCCAAGACCGAAGGTTTCACGGACGAGGAACGGGCGGCGATGAAGGACCACGCCCAGGAGCTCAGGACAGCCCGGCGCACGTCACGCATGTCCAAGGCGGAGGCGGCGGCGCAGGCGGAGAGCGACGTGCTCGCGAAGATCGCCGAGATGCCGGAGCCGGACCGGGTCCTGGCGGAGCGGATCCACGCCATCGTGAAGGCGGACGCACCGGCCCTGGCGCCGAAGCTCTGGTACGGGATGCCCGCCTACGCCCTGGACGGCAAGGTCGTCTGCTTCTTCCAGGCCGCGCAGAAGTTCAAGTCGCGCTACGCGACGCTCGGCTTCAGCGACCAGGCGCACCTCGACGAGGGCACGATGTGGCCGGCCGCGTACGCGCTGACCGGGCTGACGCCGGAGGCCGAGGCACGGATCAGTACGCTGATCAAGCAGGCGGTGCGCTGAGCCCGGGCGCCGGGTGCCGGGCGCCGGGCGGCCATGTGGCCGAGAACGGGGAGCCGATGCCTCCGGGCGTCCTGGGCCGAGACCGACTGCCCGAGCAAGCCTCAGGACGGGGAGAGTCGCTGTGATCGTCTGGGTGAACGGTGCCTTCGGCAGCGGAAAGACCACATTGGTGGAGGAGTTGCGCCCGCGGTGGCCCGAAGCCCTGGTCTACGACCCGGAGTTGGTCGGGTACGCGCTGCGGGAGATCGTGGAGGTGCCCACCGGGGACTTCCAGGACCTCCGGCTGTGGCGGCGCCAGGTCGCCGGTCTCGCGATCGGTCTGGTCGAGGAGTACCGCCGTCCCCTGCTCGTCCCGATGACCCTGGTCGACCCCGCGTACGTGGGTGAGATCTTCGACGCGCTGCGGGACGCCGCCCTCGACATCCACCACTTCTTCCTCAAGGTCCCCCGCGACGTCCTGGAGCAGCGCATCGACGGCCGGGTCCTGGTCCCGGGGGACCCCGAACGGGAGGCGAAGGTCCGGCGCTGGTGCAAGGACCGGATCGCCCCGTGCGAGGCGGCGGCCGACTCCCTGCCCGGCGACACGGAGTTCCTGGACGGCCGGCTCCCCCCGCAGGAGCTGGCCGAACAGGTGCTGACCCGTCTCGGCGTGACGCCCCGGTCGTGATCGCCCGCGCCCCACCGGAGTCCGCGCGCCGACCGCGGTCAGCAACCCCCGGCGTCGGCGGAGGAGGTGCGCTGGCATGAAGGGGCGGGGTCGGCCTGCGCGGCGGGCGCCCCGCAGGAGAGGGCGACGGCAAGCGCGGCGGCCACCGCCAGAACCGCCCCCTCGGCGCGCAGGACGAGGCTGCGGCGAGCCCTGCGTCTGCGGTCGTTGCACAGCAGTTGGTTCAGGGTGCGTTCGGCGTTGCCGTGGAGCGGGCGGTCGCGCCAGGGACCCTCGTCGGCCCGTACCGGGTTGACGGCCCGCAGCAGTTCCAGTTCGTCGTCACGCATGGTCCGCTCCTCCTTCTCGCGCCGAGGGGTCGAATCGTAGGGACACGGTCATCTGCATGCGGTCGATCTCTCTGCGGAGCCTGCGGCGGGCCCGGTGCAGACGCATCGCCGCCGCACTGCGACTGCACCCCAGGGCCACGGCCAGTTCGTCCAGGTTGAGTTCCTCCCACGCGGTCAGGCGCAAAGCCTCCTGATCCGCGGGGGAGAGCTGCGCGAGGGCGTCGTGGACCCAGGAGCCGGGACGTTCGCTGTCGGGGCTGTCCACGATCTGGCGGCGGACGGCCACCTCGTGATGGCCGAGCCGGTGCAGGAGCCGCCGCCGACGGCCCAGGCCACGCACCGTGTTGGCCAGACAGTTGCGTGCCACTCCGTACAGCCAGGGCAGCGGCGCCTCGGGTATCTCGTCCCGGCGCCGCCACACTATGGCAAAGACATCCGCCACTACTTCCTCCACCTCGGCGGCCTCGCCACCGTCCCCCAGCCTGCGTGCCACGAACCGGCTCACCGCCCAGTAGTGCGCGCGGTAGGCATCGGCGAAGGCTTCGTCATTGCTCATGATCTGTCCGTGCTCATGATCCGTTGGTGTCCGGCACGGGCTCGATCTTCACACCCTCGTCCTGTGACGTTCGCGGCAGGGGGACCGGTGAAATTCTGAGCCCGTCCGGACACTTACCGATCATGAGGTTCCAGAAGTCCCAGAAGTCGCCGAGGTGGGTGACGTGGCTGACCACCACGGACCACAAGACGATCGGCACGCTCTATCTGGTCACGTCGTTCGCGTTCTTCTGCATCGGTGGGGTGATGGCGCTCTTCATGCGCGCCGAACTCGCCCGTCCCGGCACGCAGATCATGTCGAACGAGCAGTTCAACCAGGCGTTCACGATGCACGGCACGATCATGCTGCTGATGTTCGCGACGCCGCTGTTCGCGGGCTTCGCGAACTGGATCATGCCGCTGCAGATCGGCGCCCCCGACGTGGCGTTCCCGCGGCTGAACATGCTCGCCTACTGGCTGTACCTGTTCGGCTCACTGATCGCGATCGGCGGGTTCCTCACCCCGCAGGGGGCGGCGGACTTCGGCTGGACCGCGTACGTCCCGCTGTCCGGCGCGGTGAACTCGCCGGGCATCGGCAGCGACATGTGGATCATGGGCCTTGCCTTCTCGGGCTTCGGCACGATCCTCGGGTCGGTCAACTTCATCACCACCATCATCTGCCTGCGGGCGCCCGGCATGACGATGTTCCGGATGCCGATCTTCACCTGGAACGTGCTGCTCACCGCGGTGCTCGCGCTGCTGGCGTTCCCGGTGCTCGCCGCCGCGCTGTTCGCCCTGGAGGCGGACCGCAAGTTCGGCGCGCACATCTTCGACGCGGCGAACGGCGGGTCGCTGCTGTGGCAGCACCTCTTCTGGTTCTTCGGCCACCCAGAGGTCTACATCATCGCGCTGCCGTTCTTCGGCATCATCTCCGAGGTCATCCCGGTCTTCTCGCGCAAGCCGATGTTCGGCTACATGGGCCTGATCGGCGCGACCATCGCGATCGCGGGCCTGTCCGTGACAGTGTGGGCGCACCACATGTACGTCACGGGCGGCGTGCTCCTGCCGTTCTTCTCCTTCATGACGCTCCTGATCGCCGTGCCGACGGGCGTGAAGTTCTTCAACTGGATCGGCACGATGTGGAAGGGCTCGCTGTCCTTCGAGACCCCGATGCTGTGGGCGGTCGGCTTCCTCATCACGTTCGTCTTCGGCGGTCTGACGGGGGTCGTCCTGGCGTCACCGGTGATGGACTTCCACGTCTCGGACTCGTACTTCGTGGTCGCGCACTTCCACTACGTCGTCTTCGGCACCGTGGTGTTCGCGATGTTCTCCGGATTCCACTTCTGGTGGCCGAAGTTCACGGGCAAGATGCTCGACGAGCGCCTCGGCAAGATCACGTTCTGGACGCTGTTCGTGGGCTTCCACGGCACATTCCTCGTCCAGCACTGGCTGGGCACCAATGGAATGCAGCGCCGGATTCCGGATTACCTGGCGGTGGAGGGCCTGACCGCGCTCAATACCGTGTCGACCATCTTCTCCTTCCTGCTCGGCCTGTCCCTCCTGCCGTTCTTCTACAACGTCTGGAAGACAGCGAAGTACGGCAAGAAGATCGAGGTCGACGACCCGTGGGGCTACGGCCGTTCGCTGGAGTGGGCGACGACCTGTCCACCACCGCGCCACAATTACGCCGCCCTGCCGCGCATCCGCTCGGAGTCACCCGCATACGACCTGCACCACCCCGAGGCCACCTCGGACTCCGCCGAACTTGTGGCGGCGCCATGATCAGGGAGATCGAGGGCTACCTCCTGGTCGAAGCGGCCCGCTCCGAGGGCAGGGCCGCCGCCACACGCTTCGTACAGCAGCTTCCCTGGCTCACGGAAGCACAGCAGGAAGACATCGAACGCGCCTATGCCGAGGAGCACTTGGCGCTCACGCGACGGCTGTGGCAACGGACCGCGGAGCGGGCGGACGAGTTGCGCGCCGAGTACGAGGAGACCTACCGGGCACTGCGGCGGCGCCTCTGCGCCACCGCGTGCGCGGTCGGAGCGCTCCTCCTGGCCGGCCTCACCGTGTTGTTGGTGACTCCACCGCTGTGAGCGTCGCGGCCGCGGGTTCGGCCTCCGTGGCCGCTGCCGTTCGTACCTAACCGCGATACGTCTCCAGCAGCCGCAGCCACACCTCACTGATCGTCGGATACGACGGCACCGCGTGCCACAGGCGGCTGACCGGGACCTCTCCGGCGATCGCGACCGTCGCGGAGTGGATGAGTTCGCCGACGCCCGGGCCCACGAACGTGACGCCCAGGAGCACCTCGCGGTCGAGGTCGACGATCATGCGGGCGCGGCCTTCGTAGCCGTGGGCGTAGAGGCCCGCGCCGGCGACGCCCGCCATGTCGTAGTCGACGGCCCGGACGCGGTGGCCCGCCGCCTCTGCCTCGGCGAGGGTGAGGCCCGCCGAGGCCGCCTCGGGGTCGGTGAAGACGACCTGGGGGACGGCCGCGTGGTCGGCGGTGGCGGCGTGGGCGCCCCAGGGGTCCGTCTCGAGGAGGGGCACCTGCTGGGCGCGCGCCGTGATCGCGGCGCCCGCGATGCGGGCCTGGTACTTGCCCTGGTGGGTCAGGAGGTTGCGGTGGTTGGCGTCGCCGACCGCGTAGAGCCAGTCGCTGCCCTGGACGCGGCAGCTGTCGTCGACGGGCAGCCAGCTGCCGGGCGTGAGTCCCACCGTGTCCAGGCCGATGTCGTCCGTGCGCGGCGCCCGGCCCGTCGCGAACAGGATCTCCTCGGCCTCCAGGCGCGTGCCGTCGCCCAACTCGGCCGTGACGGTGTCCCCTTGGCGGGTCACGGACGTGACGGATGTCCGGGTGCGGACCTCCGCGCCCGCCTCCGTGAGGGCCTTCGCCACCAGTTCGCCCGCGAAGGGCTCCATGCGCGGCAGCAGTCCGTCGCCCCGTACGAGGAGAGTGACCTGCGCGCCGAGCGCCTGCCAGGCCGTGGCCATCTCCACGCCCACGACGCCGCCGCCCACCACGAGGAGGCGCCCCGGCACCTGGTCCGCGCTGGTCGCCTCGCGGCTGGTCCAGGGGCGCACGGCGGCGAGGCCGGGGAGGTCCGGCAGGACGGCGCGGCTGCCGGTGCACACCGCCACGGCGTGCCGGGCCGTGAGGGTCACGGTCTGGCCCTCGGGGGTGGCCACCGTGACCTGGCGGGATCCGGTGAGACGGCCGTGGCCCCGGTAGATGTCCGCGCCGATACTGTCCAGCCAGGCCACCTGGCCGTCGTCCTTCCAGTGCGAGGTGTAGTAGTCGCGGTGCGCGAGGACGGCGGCGGCGTCGAGGGGGCCCTGCACGGACTGGGTGAGGCCGGGGACCTTGCGGGCGTCGGCGCGGGCGACGACGGGGCGCAGCAGCGCCTTGCTCGGCATGCACGCCCAGTACGAGCACTCGCCGCCGATGAGCTCGCTCTCCACCACGGCCGTGCTCAGCCCGGCGGCGCGCACCCGGTCCGCCACGTTCTCGCCCACCGGTCCGGCGCCGAGGACCACCACGTCATACGTCTTGGGTTCCGTCATGAGGCCCAGTCTGGTCGTAGGTGTGCGGTGGGGCCACATGGGTACGCGCGCGGAATACGACCCGGGGCCGGGTCGTTGTGCGGGGCAGCGGCTTCACCCGAGGCACGGCCGCAGGAAGCCCCCAGCGAAGCCCGTTAGCGAGGAGAGATCAGCATGAGCAGCACGACGGTGGAGCTCACCAAGGAAAACTTCGACCAGTTGGTCACGGACAACGAATTCGTGCTGATCGACTTCTGGGCGTCCTGGTGCGGTCCCTGCCGGCAGTTCGCCCCTGTCTACGAGAAGGCCGCCGAGTCCAACCCCGACCTGGTCTTCGGCAAGGTCGACACGGAGGCGCAGCCGGAGCTGGCCGCCGCGTTCGGCATCCAGTCCATCCCGACGCTGATGATCGTCCGCGATCAGGTCGCCGTCTTCGCGCAGCCGGGCGCGCTGCCCGCGGAGGCCCTTGACGACGTCATCGGGCAGGCCCGCAAGCTGGACATGGACGAGGTGCGCAAGGCCGTCGCCGCCGAGCAGGCCGCCAATAACGGCCAGCCCGGCGAGTAGTCGCACAGACGCGCAACGAATCCAGCGAATCAAACGCATCAGGTGAGCGTGTGCGCCGGGGTCAGCTCGACTCCCGGCGCACCGTCGTCGCTCCCAGTACGTCGTGCTGTTCGGCCGCCTTGCCCGGCTCGCGGACGAGGCGGTCGACGAGTTCCGCGAGCTTCTTGCCCGAGGGCAGCTCCATGCGGACGGTGCTGAGCCGGGGGCGCAGCAGCCGCCCCAGCATCAGGTCGTCGGCGCCGACCACGGCCGTCTCGTCCGGCACCGCGACGCCCGCGTCCTGGAGGGCGCGCATCAGGAGCATCGCGTATTCGTCGTTGTACGCGAACACCGCGTCGAGCCCGAGCCCCCGCCAGCGCGATGCGAGCCGGGACGCCGACTCCTCCTCGTAGGCGAGCGGAAGCTCGGTGATCTCGGCGGCCGTGCCGCGCACGGCTTGGCGGGCCCCTTCGAGGCGGGGCTGGGAGAAGGGTTCGAGGCCGGTCTCCTCGGGGACCACGACGCCGATGCGGCGGCAGCCGCGCTCCAGGAGGTGGGCGGCCGCGCTGTGGCCGACCCTGCGCTGGTCCATGAGCAGGGCGTGGGCGCCCTCGTCGGCGCCGCTGCCGAGCGTCAGGACGGCCTTGGCCCCGGCGCGCCGCAGCAGCGCGACGCCGCCCGCGCCGAGGGCGGTCGCCTCGGGTGCGAGGACCGCGACGGGGCGCAGCTCGGCCCAGGCGCGGGCGGCGTCCTCGCCGGTCAGGCCGAGGCTGCCGTACTGCACGACGGTGTAGTCGAGGCGGCTGAGCGCCCACTGGAGCTCGTTGAGGAAGCCGCTGTAGAGGGGGCCCGCGGGGATCTGAGGCGTGGGCATGAGCACGATGCGGGTGTGGCCCGCGCGCAGGCTGCGGGCGGCGGCGTGCGGGACGTAGCCGAGTTCCTTGGCCGCTTCGTGGACGCGTTGGCGGGTGGGTTCGCTGATGCGGACGGCGCTGGTGTTGTTCAGGACGTAGCTGACGGTGGCGCGCGAGACGCCCGCCAGACGCGCGACGTCGGCGCTTGTCGGCACGGCGCCCGGCACGGCTGCCGACGCGGAACTCGGCCCGGAGTTCGACGCGTCGGGGTGCGGGGGCTGCGGGGGCTGCGGATTCGGTATCTGCACCATGACGAGGGCATCTTCGCAGACCGGCGCGGTGCTCTCCCAGGCGGGCACGGGGGCGCTGCCGCGCGTGCCCCGGGGCGCTCATGGTCAGGCGCGGGAGCGGCGGCGCGAGCGCCGTGACCACGGGGAGGGGCGCGCGGAGCAGAGGCTCAGGCGCGTCCCCACCGGGAGGGGCGGCGGGGTCAGGGGGCGGGCGCCGGGAGCAGGGGGCTCGGCGAGGGAGCACGACCCGCTCCCCCGTCGGTCCACTCACCCGTGGACCCGCAAGGCCGTCAGGCGGTTCCCGCCCATCCCCGGGAACCCCGGACGCCCCGTGCACCCCGGACGCCCCGAGCACCCGCGACACCCCAGCCACGCCCTCCACCTCAACTCCCCCACCCCCGTTCCCCGTTGGCACCCCCTCCGGTTACCGTTCGGTACAGCCACCAAGCCACCAAGCCACCAAGCCACCAGGCCGCCCAGCCACCCAGCCGCCCCCGAGCAAAGGTGCCCTCACATGACTGTCGACCGTGCCGATGGGCTCCAGCGGACCGCTCGCGCGCTGGCCGCCGGGGAGGTGTCCTCGCGGGAGCTGACCGAGCGGGCCCTCGCGCGCATCGAGGCGGCGCAGCCGGCGCTGAACGCCTTCAAACTGGTGCGCGCCGAGGCCGCGCTGGCCGAGGCGGACGCCGCCGACAAGGCCCTCGCCGCCGGAGAGGCGCACCAACGGCCGCTCCTCGGCGTGCCGTTGGCCGTGAAGGACGACATGGACATCGCCGGTGAGCCCACCGCCTTCGGGTGTGCCGGCGACTTCCCGCCGCAGAGCGCGGACTGCGAAGCCGTGCGCAGGCTGCGCGCCGCGGGCGCCGTGGTGGTGGCGAAGAGCAACAGCTGCGAGCTGGGCCAGTGGCCCTTCACCGAAGGGCCCGCCTTCGGGGACACCCGTAATCCGTGGAACACCGCCCACACCCCGGGCGGCTCTTCGGGCGGTTCGGCCGCCGCCGTCGCCGCGGGCCTCGTCCCGGCGGCGCTCGGCTCGGACGGCGCGGGCTCCGTGCGGATACCCGCGGCCTGGACGCATCTCGTGGGCATCAAGCCGCAGCGCGGCCGGATCTCCACGTGGCCATGGCCCGAGGCGTTCCAGGGCATCACCGTGAACGGCCCGCTGGCCAGGACCGTCGCCGACGCCGCCCTCCTCCTGGACGCGGCGAGCGGCAACCACGAGGGCGATCTGCACCGGCCGCCGCCCGTCCGCGCGGCCGAGGCGGCCACCCGCGAACCGGGCCGCCTGCGGATCGCCCTCTCCGTGCGCATGCCGTTCACGGCGACCCCGAAGCGCCTGGACCCGGCCGTCCGGGAGAAGGTCGCGGGCCTCGCCAAGCGCCTGGTCGCGCTCGGCCACGACGTCGAGGTGGCCGATCCGCGCTACGGGCAGATCGGGCTCGCCTTCGTGCCGCGCGCCACGGCGGGCATCGCCCAGTGGACCCGCGAGGTCCCGGACCCCGCCCTGCTCGACCCGCGCACCCGGGAGGCCGCCCGCATGGGGCGGCTGCTCGGCGGGGCGCCGCTGCGGCTCGCGCGCCGCGCCGAGAGCGTCCTGCACCGCCGGGTCGGCGCGATCTTCCGCACGTACGACGTGGTCCTCGCCCCGACCACCGCGACGCCCCCGCCCCGTATCGGCGCGATGGCGCAGCTCAGCGGCTGGCGCACCGACCGGGCGATGATCGCCGCGTGCCCGTACGCCTGGCCGTGGAACGTCCTCGGCTGGCCGGGCGTGAACGTGCCCGCGGGGCGTGTGGCCGGCGGCCTCCCGGTCGGCGCGCAGCTCCTCGGCCCGGCGGGCAGCGAACCGCTCCTGATCTCTCTGGCGGCACAGTTGGAGGCGGATCAGCGTTGGTACGAGCAGTGGCCGGAGGCGTATGCGGGCACCGCCGAACCCGCCCCGTAGCCCCCACGGACGTGGTCAGAGGTGCGACTCCGGAATGCGGGCGGACAGGCCCCCGTCCACGGGCAGGACCGCGCCGGTCACGAACGAGGCATCGGGCCCGGCGAGGAACGCGACCGCCCCCGCCACCTCTTCGGGCAGCCCGGGCCGCCGCAGCGGATACACCTCGACCTTCGCGGCGAGCGCCGCCGGGTCCTGCCGCAGGCCGGCGTTGCGCTCGACCTCGATGAGGCCGGGCGAGACGGCGTTGACGCGAATGCCGTGCGGGCCCCACTCGTGTGCGGCGGTGCGCGTGAAGGCGACGAGTCCGGCCTTGGCCGCCGAGTAGGCGCCGTAGTCGAGGGAGGCGAACTGGGCGTGCACGGACGCGATGTTGACGATCGCGCCGGGGCGGCCCGCCTCGATGAGCGGGCGGGCGAAGGCCCGCGACAGCCGGACGGCGGCGTGCAGGCACACGTCGAAGGTGTGCGCCCAGCCCGCCACGGTCCCGTCGAGGAGGGGCGCGCGCTCTTCGGCGTAGGCGCAGTTGACCAGGGTGTCGGGGAGCGCGGGCGCGGCGGCGAGGACCCGGGCGGGGGCGTCGGCGTCGGTGAGGTCGGCGACGACGGCGGTGATGCGGGGGCGGCCCGGCCCCGAGTCGCGCTTCTCCAACTCCCTCACGGAGTCCAGGATGTCCACCGCCACGACGTGCCGCCCCCGCGCCAGCTGGTCCAGGGCGACCACGCGGCCGATGCCGCGGGCCGCCCCGGTCACGACCGCCACGCCGCCCGCCACACCGACCGCCCTGCCATCCGCCGTGCCGCCTGCCGCGTCGGCACGCGTCGGGCCCGCCTCATTCGCACTCATCTCGTCAGCAACTCCTTGCCGCTCGCCGTCGATCAACGCCGCCCAGCGTCGCTCACCGGCGCCCTGCGCGCGAGGGTCCGCCACAGCGCGGGCTCCTCGAACCCCAGCGCCCACAGCGAGGTGTTGACCACCCCGTAGCGCCGCGCGACCGCCAGATGCGCGGCGGTCCCGCGCGCGTCCTGGTACCAGACCGTGCGCCGCGTCTTCCCTTCCTTGTACGTGAAGTGGGGCGTCCGGGACGCCGGGTCGAGGTGGTAGCGGGCGCCGACGCGGCGGCGCAGCGCCTCCGCCTCCTTCCACGTCACGTGCCGGGCGCGGCCCTTGCGGCCGACGGCCCAGTCCCAGCCGTACGCGGGCAGCGCCAACTCCAGCTTGCGGCGCGGCACTTCGGCGGTGGCGCGGCGCAGGATCTCGCCGTACCAGGCCGGTGTGGACAGCGGCCCGGGCGATCCGTCGGCCCAGTGCAGGTTGTACGCCATGACCCGCATGCGGTCGGCGGCGGCGCCGAGCCTGCGGTAGTCCCAGATCCGGCCGCTGCCCGCGGTCTTCGGGGAGACGGTGACGACGCACTGCTTGTGCCGGGCGTGCAGGCGGCGGCAGAGGTCGGTGACGAGCGTGGTGTATCCGGCGCGGACCTTCTTGTACGCGGGGGTGGGCGTCGGCGCGATGGTCTCGTAGTCGAGGTCGATGCCGTCGTAGGCGCGGCTCGCGACGACGCGCAGCAGCGCCTCGATGTGCCGGGCGCGGCGCCGGGGGTCGGTCACGACGGCGGCGAGCACGCCCTTGGGGAGCTTCTCCATGACGGTCGGCACGACCTTGATGCCCTTGCGGTGCAGCCCGTCGATGATGTGGCGGTCCCCGGCTCCCGGGTGCCCGTCGACGCGTCCGGCGGACTTCACCTCGTACCAGAAGGGGCTGACGGTGTGGAGCTGGTCGGCGTGGGCGAGGGCGCTGCGGTAGCCGGCCTCCTGCTCCCAGTAGGGGAGCCAGCCGGAGGCGGTGCGGGCGGGGCGCCCCCGTTCCGGGGGCTCTTCGGCCCGGGCGGGCGCCGGGGTCAGGGCCGCCGCGGTCAGGGCGGCGGTGAGCGCGGCGGGGATCCAGGTCTCGCGTATGCGCCGGCTCCGGCTGCGTTCTCTGTTGGGCACCATGGGGCGAGCCTGCGGGCCATCCGGCGCCCCCGCTCAGCGGATTGGGCCAGTCAGGCTCTACGGTGACCCGCGTGACTGCTTCCATCGATGATCCGCATCTGAACGACAACCCCGGCCGCACGGGCCGCACCGCCACCACGGAGGCCGAGCCGCGTGAGGTCGGCCGGGTCCACACCGAGTACGCGCCCGCCCACGACGGCGACCCCGATCCCGGCGAGATCGTGTGGACGTGGGTCCCCTACGAGGAGAACGACGGCCGCGGCAAGGACCGCCCCGTCCTCGTCGTGGCCCGGGAGGCGGCGGGCACCCTGCTCGCCGTGCAGCTGTCCAGCAAGCGGCACGACAGCGAGCGGGACTGGGTGCCCATCGGCAGCGGGCCCTGGGACCGCGAGGGGCGCGACTCGTGGGTGGACATCGACCGGGTGCTGCGCGTGCACGAGCGGGGCATGCGCCGGGAGGCGTGCGCGCTGGACCGGATGCGCTTCGACCTCGTGGTGCTGCGGCTCAGGGAGCGGTACGGCTGGCGCTGAGGGACGGCGCCGCCGTGCGGTGAGCCGGGGGCTGCGCCGTGCGGGCCGGGAACGCCTCCTCGAAGGCGGCCCGCGTCCGGGATCCCCGGGCGCCGTCGAGCACCCCGAACACGATGTGCGTGAAGCGGCCCGCGAACCGGCCGCCGTCGCCGATGTGCCGCCGGAACGCCTCCGCGACCTGCGCCGGGTCGTTGCGGAACACCCCGCACCCCCACGCCCCGAGCACGAGCCGCCGGTAGCCGCAGGCCAGCGCCGTCTCCAACACCCGCTCGGCACGCGCCGCGAGGGCGTACGGAACGTCGGCGGTGCGCTCCGGTGCGTTGCGGGCGATCACTCCCGCGTTCGGCGCGGGTGAGGTCAGGAAGCCCACCTGGTACGGCCGGTCGAAGAGCCGTCCCCGGTCGTCCCGAAAGACGGGGACGGCCGGGGCGTGGATGACGCGGTCGCTGTAGAACGGGTCGCGGTGGGTACGGTGGTGGTCGTAGAACTCGGGGACCTCCAGCAGGCAGGTGTAGAGCGCGGAGGCCCGGCACAGGGCCTCCTCCTGTGCCTGCGCGCCGTTCAGATAGCCACCTCCGGGGTTGCGGGCGGAGGCGAAGTCGAGGACGGCGACGGGGTCTTCGGCGACGTCCGCGACGTCGGCGGCTTCAGTGAGGCGCCGCGCCGCTTCCAGGCTGCTCTCGCCCGTGACCTCGATCCTTGTGCGCTCCGGCGCGCTCTGTGTGCGGTCCCGCGCGCTCTGCGTGCGCACCGGCTCCGGTTCCGGCTCCGGTTCCGGCACAGGCACCGCCTCCGGCCCGAACAGCCGTGTCCCCGCGCGCGCCACCGCCACCTCTTCGGCGATGCTCACGCGGTGTCCGCCCGGCGCGGCGTACCCGCCCGCCGCGACGATCTGCTCGGTCTGCCGCGCCTGTCCGCGCAGCCGGGCGCTCACGCCCGCACCCCCGCGATGCCGCGCACCTCGCCGCGCGCCGCGTCCCCCGTCTCGTACATGAACACATGGTGAGCGGCGCGCGTCACCGGGCGCAACAGGCTTTTCCCGCCCGAGGGGCACTCTTGTGCGAACGGCCGCGAGGGTCTTGGGTGGAGCGAGCGTCGCCAACTCGGTCCACCCCACACCGAGTTGGACCGGTCGGCCCGCAACCCGCGGACCAGGCGAGACAACCGGACGGGAGACCCGCATGCCCGAGGGAGACTGTACGAACCGGCAGGCCGGACAGCAGATGAAGCCCCGGACGACGGTCCGGGACCCGGTGACCGAGGCCGAGGTCGAGGCCCTCGTCCACGGCATCTGCTTCAAGACCGGGCCGCCCCGCACCACCGGCGTCGAGCTGGAGTGGCTCGTCCACGACCCGCGCCTGCCCCACCTGCCCGTACCCCCCGCCCGCCACGAGGCGGCCCACGCCGCACTGCGGGCCCTGCCCCTGCACCACTCGGCCCTCACCGTCGAACCCGGCGGCCAGCTGGAGCTCAGCTCGCTGCCCGCCGCGTCCCTCATGGACTGTGTGAGAGGCATGGCGGCCGACATGGCCGCGGTCCGCGCCACGCTGTGGGCCCACGAGCTCACCCTCACCGGACTCGGCGCCGATCCCTGGCGCCCGCCCGTCCGCGTGCTGCGCCAGCCCCGCTACGACGCGATGGAGCGCTGCTTCGACCGCACGGGTCCCGAGGGGCGCCGCATGATGTGCTCCACGGCGTCGGTGCAGATCTGCCTGGACGCCGGGCACGAGGAGCCGGGCCCGCTCGGCTACGGGCGCCGCTGGCGGCTCGCACACCTGCTGGGTCCCGTCCTGGTCGCCGCGTTCGCCAACTCCCCCTTCCAGGACGGCCGTCCGACCGGGTGGCGCTCCACCCGGCAGGCCGTGTGGGCGGGCATCGCCACGGACCGCGCGGGCGCCCCGTCGCTGGACGAGGAGCCGCGGGCGGCGTGGACGCGGCACGCGCTGGATGCGGGGGTGATGTGCGTACGGGAGTCACGGGAGCCGGGTGCCGACACCGCCACCGGCGGGCCGCCGCCCTGGCTCGTCCCCGAAGGGCTCAGCTTTCGCGCCTGGACCCGCTCCGGTCTCCCCCGCCCGCCGACCCGCGCCGACCTCGACTACCACCTCACCACGCTGTTCCCGCCGGTCCGCCCCCGCGGCCACCTGGAGCTGCGCATGGTCGACGCGCAGCCCGGCGACGACGGCTGGGTGGTGCCGCTCGCCGTCACGAGCGCCCTGTTCGACGACGCGCAGGCGGCCGAGACCGCCTACCGGTCCGTCAAACCCCTGGCCGAGCGCGCCGGTTCGGGCCCCGCACCCGCCAATGCGCTGTGGCTGTGCGCGGCGCGCGAGGGCCTCACCGATCCGGAGCTGCACGAGGCGGCGCTCGCCTGCTTCACGGCCGCACTGGACGCGCTGCCCCGCATCGGAGCCGCGCCCGACGTCGTGGAGGCCGTCGCCGCGTTCATGGACCGCCATGTCGCGCGCGGCCGCTGCCCCGCCGACGACCTCCTCGACCGACTCACGCACCACTCAGGGACCCTCGCGTCCGGGAAGGAAGCCCGCCGATGACCGGCCGCCGCACACCCGATGCCGATTCCGCCACCCGTTCCGCCACCCGTCCCTCCGGCCGTTCCCCCGACCGCTCCGCCGACCGTTCCGCAGGCCCACCCCCCGACTCTCCCGACGAGCTGCGCGCCCGCGCCCTCGCCGAGCTGCTCGCCGCGCGCGAGCGCACCTCGGCGCTGACCTCGTGCGTCGACGATCCCGAACTGACCGCCCAGCACTCGCCGTTGATGTCGCCCCTGGTGTGGGACCTGGCGCACATCGGCAACCAGGAGGAGCTGTGGCTGCTGCGCGCGGTGGCGGGGCGAGACGCGATGCGGCCGGAGATCGACTCGCTGTACGACGCGTTCGAGCATCCGCGCGCCGAGCGGCCGACGCTGCCGCTGCTCGCACCGGACGAGGCGCGCCGCTACGCCGCCGAGGTGCGGGGCCGGGCCCTCGACGTCCTGGACAGCAGCCCGCTGCGCGGCAGCAGGCTCACCGACGCGGGCTTCGCCTTCGGGATGATCGCGCAGCATGAGCAGCAGCACGACGAGACCATGCTCATCACCCATCAGCTGCGCCGGGGCGCTCCCGTGCTCACCGCGCCGGAGCCGGAGCCCGCGCCGCCGTTCACCGGTCCGGCCGAAGTCCTGGTCCCCGGCGGCCCGTTCACCATGGGAACCTCGACGGAGCCCTGGTCGCTCGACAACGAGCGCCCGGCCCACACCCGGCTCGTGCCGCCGTTCTTCATCGACACCACGCCCGTGACCAACGCCGCGTACCAGTCCTTCATCGACGACGGCGGGTACGCGGAGAGCCGCTGGTGGGCCCCGGCGGGCTGGGACATGATCCGCTCGGGCGGCATCACGGCCCCGCTGTTCTGGCGCCGCGAGGGCGGGCAGTGGCTGCGGCGCCGCTTCGGACATCTCGAGCCGGTGGCGCCCGACGAGCCGGTCCTGCACGTCAGTTGGTACGAGGCGGACGCGTACGCGCGCTGGGCGGGGCGGCGTCTGCCCACCGAGACCGAGTGGGAGAAGGCGGCCCGGCACGACCCGGTGAGCGGCCGTTCGCTGCGCTACCCGTGGGGCGACACCGACCCCACCCCGGAGCGGGCCAACCTCGGCCAGCGCCATCTGCGGCCCGCCCGCGCGGGCAGCTACCCGGCGGGGGAATCGCCGCTGGGCGTACGGCAGTTGATCGGCGACGTGTGGGAGTGGACGTCCAGCGACTTCCTTCCCTACCCGGGCTTCGTGGCCTTCCCCTACCGGGAGTACTCGGAGGTGTTCTTCGGCGGCGACTACAAGGTGCTGCGCGGCGGGGCGTTCTCCGTGGCGCCGGTGGCCTGCCGGGGCACGTTCCGCAACTGGGACCACCCGGTGCGGCGGCAGATCTTCTCCGGGTTCCGCACCGCACGGGACGCCGCGCCGACGGAGGCCGACCGCACGGACACCGGCCCCCTGGGGCACGTCTGATGTGCCGTCATCTCGCCTTCCTCGGACCGCCCGAGCCGCTCGGCGCGCTCCTCGTGGCGCCCGCGCACGGCCTCTACCGGCAGTCGTGGGCGCCCCGCCGACAGCAGCACGGCACCGTCAACGCCGATGGTTTCGGGGTGGGTTGGTACGCGGAGGGCGACCCGGTGCCCGCCCGCTACCGCCGCCCGGGGCCGATCTGGGCCGACCAGTCCTTCGCCGACCTGGCCCGGGTGGTGCGCTCCGGGGCGCTGCTCGCGGCGGTGCGGGACGCGACCGTGGCGGGCGCCGACGGGGAGGCCGCGGCGGCGCCGTTCGCGGCCGGGCCGTGGCTGTTCAGCCACAACGGCGCGGTGGCGGGCTGGCCCCGCTCGCTCGCCCCGCTCGTGCGCGACCTGCCCCCGGAGGACGTACTGACCCTGGAGGCGCGCTGTGACGCGGCCCTGGTGTGGGCGCTGGTCCTGCACCGGCTGCGGCGCGGCGACGAGGAGACGCAAGCCCTCGCGGACACGGTCCTTGAAGTCGCCGAGGCGGCCCCCGGATCGCGCCTCAACCTCCTGCTCACCAACGGCGAGACGATCGCCGCGACCGCCTGGGGCGACACCCTCTGGTACCGCGCCGAACCCGACCGCCGCACCGTCGTGGCCTCCGAGCCCTACGACGACGACCCGCACTGGCGGCAGGTGCCCGACCGCACCCTGCTCGCCGCCAGCCGCACCGACGTACTGCTGACCCCGCTCAAGGAGCCCACCGCGTGAGCCCGTTCCTGCTGACCCGGACCCTGCCCGAGGACGCCACCGACGCCGACCTGCGCGCCGACGTCCTGCATGGACTGACCCGCCCCCGAGCTCTCGACCCCGCTCGAGCAGGGGGGACCCCCTCCCGAGCTCTCGACCCCGCTCGAGCAGGGGGGACCCCCTCCCGAGCCCTCGACCCCGCTCGAGCAGGGGGGACGCCCTTCCTCAAGTCCCTGCCGCCCAAGTGGTTCTACGACGCGCGCGGCAGCGAGCTCTTCGAGGAGATCACGGAACTGCCCGAGTACTACCCCACGCGCGCGGAGCGCGCGATCCTGCACCGCCGCGCCGCCCGCATCGCCGAGGTCACCGAGGCCCGCACCCTGGTGGAGCTGGGCTCGGGCTCCTCGGAAAAGACCCGGCACCTCATCGCGGCGCTCCCGGCCCTGCACACGTACGTCCCGGTCGACGTCAGCGAGTCGGCGCTGACGGGCGCGGGCCACGCCCTGCTCGCCGAGCACCCCTCGCTCAACGTCCACGCCCTGCTGGCCGACTTCACCCGCGGCCTGGCCCTGCCGGGCACGCCGGGCCCCCGGCTCGTGGCGTTCCTCGGCGGCACGATCGGCAACCTGCTGCCCGCCGAGCGCGCGATGTTCCTCTCCTCGGTCCGCTCCCTCCTCGAACCGGGCGACGCGCTGCTGCTCGGCACGGACCTGGTGAAGGACGAGAAGACCCTGGTGGCGGCCTACGACGACGCGGCGGGCGTCACCGCCGCCTTCAACAAGAACGTCCTCACGGTCATCAACCGCGAACTCGGCGCCGACTTCGACCCGGCCGCCTTCGACCACGTCGCCGTCTGGGACCGCACCCACGAGTGGATCGAGATGCGCCTGCGCGCCCGCTCGCCCCAGACGGTGAAGATCCCCGCGCTGGACCTCGCCGTCGACTTCGAGGCCGAGGAGGAACTCCGTACGGAGATCTCGGCGAAATTCCGGGAGGAGGGCATACGGAGTGAACTGGCGGCCGCGGGGCTGCGGTTGACCCAGTGGTGGACGGACGAGGAGGACCGCTTCGCGCTGTCGCTGAGCGTGGCGGACTGAGATGCCGGGGGCCGCGCACGCCGTGCCCTCCTGAGCCGTCGGGACTCTCCTGGGCCGTCGGGACTCTCCTGATCCGTCGGGGCTCTCCTGAGTCGCCGGGTCACCTCACGCCTTGTTCTCGTCAAGGGCCTCGGTGATCCGCCGGGAGGCGGCCCGCGCGGCCGCCGCCGGGTCCGCCCCCTTCAGCACCGCCGACATGTACACCTTGATCGGGTTGTCCGCCTCGACCTCCGCCCAGCGGGGCGACGCGGGGGTGGCGCGCCCCCGCGCCGCCCCCACGGCCATGGCCGCGACGGCCTCGTCGCCCTCCACCACGCCGGACAGAGTCGTCTTGTTGGGGACGTAGTTCATGGTCCGGGCCAGCTCGGTCTGCCACTTCTCGCCCGCGAGCGCCTCGATGACGGCCACGGCGCCCTTGCGGTTCCTGGTGCGGGCGGGCACCACCAGATCGGACCCGCCAGTGAAGACGGCACCGGCCCGGGACGCGGTCCTGCCGGGCACGGGAAAGTATCCGAGCTTCCCCTTCATCTCCGGATTCTTCTGCTCGATCGCACGCGCCGCGCCCGGCACGGCGACGATCTGTGCGACGTCCCCCTTCGCGAACTCCTCGGCCTGCGGCGGGTGTTCCTCGTCCGCGCCCCGGGGCCCGTCACCGAGCGCCTGAAGCCGCCGGTAGAAGTCCATGCCGCGCAGCGCCGCCGCCGAGTGCAGCGCTCCCTCCCAGGTCCCGGCACGCTCCTCGGCGAGCTCACCGCCCTCGTCCCAGATGAACCCGGCGAGCGTGTACCAGTCCTGCCCCGCCAGATAAATGCCCTGCCGGGAGCCGGAGTTGAGGCGCCGGGTGTCGGCCAGCCACTCGTCGCGGGTGCGCGGCGGGCGGCGGATCCCGGCGCGGGCGAACAGCTCCTTGTGGTAGATCACGACGCGGTTCGCCGCGTACCAGGGGATGCCGTACTGGCTGCCCCGGTGGCTGCCCGGCTGGGCGAGGCCGGGCAGCCAGTCGTTCATGCCGAGGTCGCGGGCGGACTCCAGGGTGAGGTCGTCCAGGCCGCCCTGGTCGACGTACTGGGCGACCTGCGTGTTGCCGACCTCGATGACGTCCGGCACCCCGTCGCCGCCCCGCGCGAGGGCCGCCTTCACCTTGGGCCCGATGCCGGTCCACTCCTGGACGTGGATATCGAGGGAGAGGTCGTCGTGCTGCTTCTCGAAGTCCTCGGTGAAGCTCTTGACGAACCCGGCCGAGGCGCTGCCCCGCATGAGCCAGACGGTGACGGTGCGCCGCTTCTCGCCGCCGCCGGTCAGGGCGCCGCAGCCGGCGAGGAGCGTGCCGCCGGCGAGGGCGAGCGGGAGGGACAGGAGGGTTCGGCGGGAGGTCTGGCGCACGTCGGTCACTTTCTGCCTGCGGACAGGGAAGGGGGCCCGACGTGGGGAGAGCGAGTGGCTCGAACGGGATGAGGCAGGAGTTTGGTATAGACCAAAGTCCTGGTCAAGAGGCTGGACCGGGGAGCCGCCACTACGGTGGAGGTCATCCCACCGCGGCGGAGAGGAGCACACCCCCTCATGTCCAGCCACACCTATCGCGTCACCGAGATCGTCGGCACCGCGCCCGAGGGCGTCGACCAGGCCATTCGCAACGGCATCAGCCGTGCCTCGCGCACCATCCGCAACCTGGACTGGTTCGAGGTGACCCAGGTTCGCGGCCACATCGTGGACGGCGAGATCGAACACTTCCAGGTCGGCCTGAAGGTCGGCTTCCGCCTGGAGGACGAGGACGAGGACGCGTAGGCGGCGGGCGGAAGAGGGGCTCCCGGGCGAGCGAGCCCAGGCGCCCCTCCTTACGCTGCTCACGTGACCGACGACAGCAGCAGACCTCTGGCCGTGTTCGACCTCGACGGCACACTCGCCGACACCGGGCACCGCCAGCGGTTCCTGCAGCGGAAGCCGCGTGACTGGAACGCCTTCTTCGCCGCCGCCCCGGACGATCCCCCGCTCGCGCGCGGGGTCGCCCTCGCCCTGGAGAGCGCCGAGGAGTGCGAGGTCGTCTACCTCACGGGGCGCCCGGAGCGGTGCCACGCGGACACCGTCGCATGGCTGGCGCGGCAGGGGCTGCCCACGGGCCGGATCTGGATGCGCCGCGACCACGACCGGCGCCCCGCCCGCCGCACCAAGCTGGAGATCCTGCGCAGGCTCGCCCGCGACCGGGAGATCCGCATGCTCGTGGACGACGACGAGCTGGTCTGCGACGACGCCGAACAGGCGGGGTTCACCGTCGTCAGGGCCCGCTGGGCCGCGCAGTCGGCGGAGCTGCGGGACGCGCAGGAACGGCAGGGGCGCACCTGAAGCGCGTCGAGGAAGCGCGTCGCGGAAGCGAGCCGAAGAAGCGGGCCGAGGAAGCGGGCCGAAGAAGCACGCGAGGAAGCACGCCGTCCGCTCCGGGAATCCTGACGGCGCCCACACGTTGAAGGCAACGTGAGCTCTCTGATCGAAGAAACCCGGTTCTCCGTCCTCGACCGCTCCCGCACCCGGGAGGGCTACGAGGGCCCGCAGGCCCTGCGCGACACCGTGGCCTTCGCCCGCGAGATCGAAGGGCTCGGCTACCACCGCATCTGGGTCTCCGAGCACCACGGCGTGCCCGGCGTCGCGGGCTCCGCGCCGACGGTGCTCGCGGCGGCCGTCGCGGCGGCGACCCGGTCCATCCGGGTGGGCACGGGCGGCGTGATGCTGCCGAACCACCAACCCCTCGTGGTGGCCGAGCAGTTCGGGGTCCTGGAGTCCCTCTTCCCCGGCCGGATCGACATGGGGCTCGGCCGCTCCGTCGGCTTCACGGACGGCGTCCGCAGGGCCCTCGGCCGGGACAAGCATGCCGCCAACGCCGTCGACTTCGCCGCGCACCTGGCCGAGCTGCTCGCCTTCTTCGAGGGCACCTCGGAGACCGGGGTGCACGCGCGCCCGACCGAAGGGCTCACCGTCCCGCCGTACATCCTCGCGACCGGCGAGGGCGCCACCATCGCCGCGCAGGCGGGCCTGCCGCTGGTCATCGGCGACCCCCGGGGCCGCGAGAAGATGCTCCGCGCCATCGACGCCTACCGCTCGGCGTTCCGCCCCTCCCCCTGGGCGCACGAGCCGTACGTCGTCGTGGCGGGCACCGTCGCCGTCGCCGCCACCGAGGAGTCCGCCCGCCGCCTGCTGATACCGGAGGCGTGGTCGATGGCGTACTCCCGCACCCACGGCACGTTCCCCGCCCTGGCGCCCGCCGAGCGCGTGGAGTCGCTGACCGGGGTCATGACGGAGAAGGAGCGCGGCTTCTACGAGTCGGGGCTCCGCGGCCACATCCACGGCACCGAGGAGCAGGTCACCGACCAGCTGGAGACCCTCCTCAAGGAGAGCGACGCCCAGGAGATCATGGTCACCACCAGCACCTACGACCGGGAGGGCCTCGTGGACTCCTTCCGCCGCCTGGCCCGGCTCGCGAGTCTGGTCCCGGCCTGATTCCTTGGAGACACCCTAGAATTCTGGGGTTTGCCCAGCCCCGCCCGCGTACGGAGTCCGTCCCATGTCCCACCCCCACGATCCCTTCGTACGCGTCCGGGGCGCCCGCGAGCACAACCTCCGGGGCGTCGACGTGGACATCCCGCGCGACGTCCTCGCCGTGTTCACCGGCGTCTCCGGCTCGGGCAAGTCGAGCCTGGCCTTCGGCACCTTGTACGCGGAGGCGCAGCGGCGCTACTTCGAGTCCGTCGCCCCCTACGCCCGCCGCCTCATCCATCAGGTGGGGGCACCCAAGGTCGGAGAGATCACCGGGCTGCCGCCCGCGGTCTCGCTCCAGCAGAGCCGCTCGGCGCCCACCTCGCGCTCCTCGGTCGGCACGGTCACCACCCTCTCCAATTCCCTGCGGATGCTGTTCTCCCGCGCGGGCAGCTATCCGCCGGGCGCGGAGCGCCTGGACTCGGACGCCTTCTCGCCGAACACGGCGGCCGGGGCCTGCCCGGAGTGCCACGGCCTCGGCCGCGTCCACCGCACCACGGAGGCACTGCTCGTCCCCGATCCGTCCCTCTCCATCCGGGACGGCGCCATCGCGGCCTGGCCGGGCGCCTGGCAGGGCAAGAACCTCCGCGACGTCCTGGACACCCTCGGCCACGACGTCGACCGGCCGTGGCGGGAGCTGGCCCAGGCCGACCGCGACTGGATCCTGTTCACCGACGAGCAGCCGGTGGTCACGGTGCACCCGGTCCGGGACGCGGGCCGCATCCAACGCCCGTACCAGGGCACCTATATGAGCGCCCGCCGCTATGTCATGAAGACCTTCGCGGACTCCAAGAGCCAGACGCTGCGCGCCAAGGCGGAGCGCTTCCTGCAGAGCGAGCCGTGCCCGGCGTGCGGCGGGAGCAGGCTGCGGCCCGAGTCGCTCGCCGTCACGTTCGCGGGCCGCACGATCGCCGAGCTCGCCGCGCTCCCCCTCGCCGAACTGGCCGCCGCCCTCAAGGGAGTTGACACCTCCGAGACCGCGCGCGTCCTCACCGGGGACCTGCTCGCGCGCATCGCCACCATCACCGAGCTCGGCCTCGGCTATCTGTCCCCGGACCGCCCGACCCCCACACTCTCGGCGGGCGAACTGCAACGGCTGCGCCTGGCGACGCAGCTGCGCTCCGGCCTCTTCGGCGTCGTCTACGTCCTGGACGAGCCCTCGGCCGGGCTCCACCCCGCCGACACCGAGGCCCTGCTCACGGTCCTCGACCGGCTGAAGGCCGCGGGCAACTCCGTCTTCGTCGTGGAGCACCACCTCGACGTCGTCCGGCACGCCGACTGGCTCGTCGACGTCGGGCCGCACGCCGGGGAGCACGGCGGGCAGGTCCTGCACAGCGGGCCCGTGGAGGCACTCGCCGACAGTGCCGCCGTCGCGGACTCGGCGACGGCCCGCTTCCTCTTCCATGACGCTCCCCCTCCCGTACGTGAAGTCCGCGCGCCCCGCGGCTGGTTGAAGGTCGGCCCGGTGACCCGGCACAACCTCCGCGAGGTCGGCGCGGAGTTCCCCCTCGGCGCCTTCACGGCCGTCACCGGGGTGTCCGGCTCCGGCAAGTCGACCCTGATCGGTGAGATCACCGAGGAACTGGACGGCGTGGGCCGCCTGGTCTGCGTCGACCAGAAGCCGATCGGCCGTACCCCGCGCTCCAACCTGGCCACCTACACCGGCCTCTTCGACGTGGTGCGCAGGGCCTTCGCGGACACGGACACGGCGCGCGCCCGCGGCTACGGCGTCGGCCGGTTCTCCTTCAACGTCGCGGGCGGCCGCTGCGAGACCTGCCAGGGCGAGGGCTTCGTCAGCGTGGAGCTGCTCTTCCTGCCCAGCACGTACGCGCCGTGCCCGGACTGCGCCGGGGCCCGCTACAACCCCGAGACCCTCGAAGTCACCTACCACGGACGGAACATCGCGCAGGTCCTGGACCTGACCGTCGAGACCGCCGCGGAGTTCTTCGCCGACGCGGGCACCCCGGCCGTGGAGCGGAGCCTGCGCACGCTCCTGGACGTGGGCCTCGGCTACCTGCGGCTCGGCCAGCCCGCGACGGAGCTCTCCGGCGGCGAGGCCCAGCGCATCAAGCTGGCGAGCGAACTGCAGCGGCTGCGCCGCGGTCACACCCTGTACCTCCTGGACGAGCCGACGACGGGCCTGCACCCGGCCGACGTCGAGGTCCTGATGCGCCAGCTGCAGGGCCTGGTCGACGCGGGCCACTCGGTCGTGGTGGTCGAACACGACATGGCGGTGGTCGCGGCCGCGGACTGGGTGATCGATCTGGGCCCCGGCGGCGGCGACGCGGGCGGCCGGATCGTGGCGTCGGGCCCCCCGGCCGAGGTGGCCTCGGCCGCGGGGAGCAGGACGGCGCCGTACCTCGCACGGGCGCTGGGCCGCTAGCCGGGCCCGCCCGCCGGGCGAAGGCCGCCACCGAGGGCCGGATCGCCCCCTTGTGGTCGCACCTCCTCCTTCCCATAATCCTGCATCAACACGAGTTGCCAACTCGTGTTGATACGCCAGGAGTTCACCCTCGCCCCGCACATCCCGGCCCACCGACCACGGGAGCCCGGCATGGCAACTCGGCAGGACGTGGCACGGCTCGCGGGCACCTCGCCCTCGGTCGTCAGCTACGTGCTCAACAACGGTCCGCGATCCGTCGCCCCGGCCACCCGGGAGCGGGTCCTCGCCGCCGTACGGGAACTCGACTACCGGCCCAACGCGGTGGCCCGCTCGCTGCGGATGAGCCACACGATGACGCTCGGCCTGGTCGTGCCGGACGCCGCGAACCCCTTCTTCGCGGAGCTGGCGCGCGCGTTGGAGGACCACGCCTGGGCGGCCGGTTACACGCTGCTCGTCGGCAACAGCGTGGACGACGCCGGTCGCGAGGCCGGGTACCTGCGCACCTTCGTGGACCGCCAGGTCGACGGCCTCGTGCTCATCCCCTCCCACGGGGACCGGCCCTGGCGCGCCGAGCTGGCCCGCTCCGGGGTGGCCTGCCTGGTCCTCGACCGGGAGCTGGACGGGGTGGACACCTCGCACGTCCTGGTCGACAACGCACGGGGCGCGCAGGAAGCAGTGCGCCACCTGCTCGGGCACGGGCGGCGAAGGATCGGCTGTGTGGCCGGGCCCGTCGGGATCCGGCCGACCGTGGACCGTGTGGCCGGCTGGCGCACGGCGCTCACCGAGGCGGGCTTCACGCCCGGAGAGGACGGCGCAGACGCGGGAGATGGCGGGGACGGCAGCGGGGGCGGCAGGAGCAGGGAGAACAACGGGAGCAGCGGGAGCAGCGACGGGACTGTGGGCCGTCGGGGCGAAGTCCCCCTCGTGCACTGCTCGTTCGGCCGTCTCGCCGGCTACCGCACGGGGCTCGCGCTGCTGGACCGGGACCGGCGCCTGGACGCCCTGTTCGTGACCTCGGACCTGCAGGCCGCGGGGGTGATGCGGGCGGCGACGGAGCTGGGCATCCGGGTCCCGGACGACCTGGCGATCGTCTCCTTCGACGGCATCGCGGCCGCCGCCTACACGAGCCCTGCGCTGTCCACGATGCGTCAGCCCTTCGAGGAGCTCGGGCGGCTCGCGGTGCGGCGGCTGCTGGCCCGTGTCCGGCAGCCGGACCTGGCTCCGACCCGGGACGTGCTGCCGGTGACGCTGCTCGAACGCGGCTCCTGCGGCTGCCCCGACCCGGCGGGCGGCGTACCCGCCGACACCTCTGCGGACGCTTCCACGAAGAGCACCCCCGAAAGGAGTTGCCCCGACTGAGCGCGGGCCGCCCGTACGCCCGCCGACGCACCCACGCAGCAGCGAACACCCGACCGGAAGGCAGTACGCGATGAAGCGCACGACCGTTCCCGCTCCCGTTCCCTCGCCCGCTCCCCTCCCCTCACGCGCTCCCGTCCCCTCACGCGCCCTCCTCTCCTCCCTCGCTCTCGTCCTCGGCGCCGCGACGGTCCTGACCGCGTGCGGCCAGGAAGGCGACGGCGCGGCCGCCGACAAGCCGGGCGACGGCGGCCGGCCCACCGTCTGCCTGGTGATGAAGTCCCTGGGCAATGAGTACTTCCAGGTCATGCAGAAGGGCGCCGAGAAGCACGCGAAGGAGCGCGGCGACCTCGACCTGAAGACCAGCGGCATCCAGAACGAGACCGACATCGACGGCCAGGTCGCCGCCATCAACAAGTGCGTCACCCAACAGGCCGACGCCCTCGTCATCGCGCCCGCCGACTCCCGCGCCCTGGTGGCACCCCTCAAGCGCGCCGAGAAGCAGGGCCTGAAGGTCATCAACATCGACGTGAAGCTCGACGACGGGGCGCTCAAGTCCAACGACATGAAGGTGCCCTTCGTCGGCCCCGACAACAAGGCGGGCGCCCGCCTCTCCGGCGACGTCCTCGCCAAGAAGCTCGGCAAGGGCGCCTCGGTGGTGCTCCTGGAGGGCAGCCCGGGGGCCGACAACGCCCGCGACCGCACCGCAGGGTTCCGCGCCTCGGTCAAGGCCGGAGGGCTGAAGCTCGTCGATTCCAAGACGGCCCACTGGGAGACCGACGAGGCGTACAACATCGTCAGCAACATGCTCACCTCCCACCCCGGCATCAAGGGCGTCCTCGCCTCGAACGACTCGATGGCGCTCGGTGCGCTCAAGGCCATCGACGCCAAGAAGGCGGACGTGAAGGTCGCGTCGTTCGACAACATCGAGGCGATCAGGCCGTACGTGCAGAAGGGCCGGGTCGTCGCGACGGTCGACCAGTACGCGGCGAAGCAGGCCGCCGACGGCATCGACCAGGCCATGAAGGCGGTCAAGGGCGACGAGCCGACGGGCTGGGTGAAGACCGACGTGAAGGTCGTCACCGCCGACGACCTGGGCTGACGGAGGCCCGCCATGACCTCACAGCCGGAACCCGCCGTGACCTCCGAGCGGCAGCCCGTCCTCCGAGTGGCGGGCGTCTCCAAGGCGTTCCCCGGCGTCGTCGCCCTCGACGGGGTCCACCTGGATCTCGTCCCCGGCGAGGTGCACGCCCTGCTCGGCGAGAACGGCGCGGGCAAGTCGACCCTCGTCAAGATCCTCGCGGGCACCCAGGCAGCCGACGCCGGGTCGCTGCGCCTGGGCGGCGAGCCGTACGCGCCCCGCGACGCGGCGGCCGCCATGCGTGCCGGAGTGCAGGTCGTCCACCAGGAACTCAACCTCCTGCCGCACCTGACCGTCGCCGAGAACCTCTTCCTGCAGCATCTGCCGCGCCGCTTCGGCTGGTTCGTCGACCGGCGCACCCTCCACCGCGAGACCGAGCGGCTGCTCGCCGAGGTCGGCCTGGAGACCCGGCCGCAGACGAAGGTGGAGCGGCTCGGCATCGCCCAGATGCAGCTCCTGGAGATCGCCAGGACCCTGCGGCAGGACTGCCGCGTCCTGGTGATGGACGAGCCGACCGCCACGCTCACCCCGCGCGAGAAGGAGAGGCTCTTCGAGCTGCTGCGCGCGCTCACCGCGCGCGGCACCGCGGTCCTGTACATCTCTCACCACCTTGAAGAGGTCTTCGAACTGGCCGACCGCATGACGGTGTTCCGCAACGGCCGCCAAGTGGTCACCAAGGACGTCGCGGGCACGGACACGGCCGAGGTGATCCGTCTGATGGTCGGCCGCGACCTGGCGCAGGAGTACCCGCCGTACGTGGAGCGCGTCCCCGGGCCGGAGCTGCTCCGCGCCGAGGGGCTGCGGCCGCGCGGCGGCGCCCCCGTGTCGTTCGCGCTGCGGGCCGGTGAGGTCGTGGGCGTGGCGGGCCTGGTGGGCTCGGGGCGCACCGAGACCGTGCGGGCGCTGTTCGGCGCCGACCGTCCGGCGGGCGGCCGGGTCCTGGTGCGCGGCCGACCGGTGCGGGTCCGTGGCCCGCGCGACGCCGTGCGCCACGGCATCAGCCTGCTCACGGAGGACCGCAAGGGACAGGGCCTCGTCCTCGACCTGTCGGTGGGCGCGAACGTGTCGCTCGCCGCCACCCGCAAGGTGTCCCGGGGCGGGCTGCTGCGCCGGGGCGAGGAGGACCGGCTCGCCCGCGAGGCGGTGGAGCGGCTCGGCGTGCGAACTCCCGGCGTGCGCACGGCGGTTCGCACCCTGTCCGGCGGCAACCAGCAGAAGGTCGTCCTCGGCCGGTGGCTGCTCGCGGGCACGGACGTCCTCGTGGTCGACGAGCCGACGCGCGGCATCGACGTGGGCGCCCGCTACGAGATCCACAAGGAGTTGGTCGACCTCGCCGCGGACGGCAAGGCGCTCCTGGTCGTCTCCTCGGACCTGTCCGAGCTCATGGGGATCTGCGACCGGATCCTCGTGTTCTCCCGCGGCCGGATCGCGGGCGAGGTGGGCCGCGCCGACTTCGACAGCTCCCGCATCCTGCGCCTCGCCTACTCCGGCTATGTGAAAGGAGTTCGCGCATGACCTCCACCCCCGCCCTGGAACTCAAGGAACCCAAGGACCCCGAGGAGAGGGGCACCGCCGCGTCCCTCACCCGGCAGGCGATGGGCGAGGCCGGGATCGGGGTCGCGCTGCTCGCCCTGGTGGCCGTGTTCACCCTGGCCGCGCCCAAGTTCGCGACGACGGGCAACCTCACCCACATCGCCACCGAGATCACCCTCAACACGATGCTCGCGGTCGGTCTGACCTTCGTCATCCTGGTCGGCGGCATCGATCTGTCGGTGGGCTCGGTGATGGCGCTGTCCGCCGTGGTGGCGGGCGACGTCCTCACGAAGAAGGACCTGTCGGCGCCGGTGGCGGTGGTGCTCGCCGTCCTGGTGTCGGTGGGGGTCGGCATGGTCTGCGGCCTCATCAACGGCTTCGTCTCGGAGACCTGGCGCGTGCCGTCGTTCATCGTCACGCTCGGCATGCTCAATGTCGCCCGCGGCGCCGCCCTCGACTACACGGACGCCAAGACGCAGTACGACTTCCCGAGCGGCTTCAGCCGCTTCGGCACGTCGACGCTGCTCGGTGTGCCCGCCCTGTTCTGGATCGCGCTGGTGATGGTCGCGGTGGGCCATCTGGTGCTCACCCGGACCGTGTTCGGGCGGCTCGTCTTCGCGATCGGCTCGAACGAGGAGGCGGTGCGGCTCTCCGGACACCGCACCTCCGTCGTGAAGGTCGCCGTGTTCGTCATCGCGGGCTTCGCCGTCGGCATCGCCGCGATCACCTACATGGCGCGCCTGAACATCGCCTCGCCGATCCTGGGCGGCGGCTACGAGCTGAGCGCGATCGCGGCCGTGGTGATCGGCGGGGCGTCCCTGTCCGGCGGCAAGGGCTCGATGATCGGCACGCTGCTCGGCGCCTGTCTGCTCGGCGTGCTCACCAACGGCCTTCTCCTGATGGGGGTTTCGGACTTCCAGCGTCAGATGATCACCGGTGGCGTGATCATGGTGGCGGTGGTGGTGGACCATTACCGTGACCTCCTCGCCGCCCGGCTCGGCTGACCGCCCACCAGGCCCGGCCCGGCGCAGCCGACGGCTCCGACAGCCCCCGTGGGCCCGGCCGGGCGCCCCTTCTCGTACACCCGCAGCCCCTGCGACACCCCGAGCGGCACCAGGGCGAGCTCGACGACCAGCGCCTTCCACGCGTAGTAGAGGTTGACGGCCTTGGTGGCGTACACACAGGGGATGTTGGCCAGGACGCCGACCAGGGACAGCCTGCGGCGGCGGGCCGCGTACACGAGCGGTGGTGCGGTCAGCAGCATCTCCGCCCCCGCCCACCAGGCGAGGCTCCCGCCCAGGGTCCGCTCGGTGGTGGCCGCGAGCAGGAAGGGCGTGGCCCACCACAGCGGCGCCGTGACGATCTCGACGAGGGCCAGCAGGATCCACAGCGCCAGCATCGGCTTGGCCGTGAGCGAACGGCCCAGGTGCAGCCGCACGTTCTGGCAGAAGCCCGCCATCCACCGCCACACCTGCTTGCGCAGATAGGTCAGCGTCTCGGGGTCCGCCGCCCAGGCCACCGCGTCGCTGACGTAGAGCGCCCGGCGGCCCGCGAGCTGCTGGGACCAGGTGAAGTCCATGTCCTCGACGATGGTGCGCTCGGGAAAGCCTCCGAAGGCCACCAGGTCCGCGCGGCGGAACACCGAGCAGCAGCCCGAGCACACCAGCGGGCTCCCGGCCGCGTGCTGGATGGGCCGGTGCCAGTGAAAGCCGAACAGGTACTCCACGGACCGGCCCCGCTCCCAGACCGTCCGGGTGTGCCGCGTCTGGACGTTGCCCGCCGCGACGACCACCTCCGGGTCGTCGAAGACCGGCACGACGCGCTCGATGTAGTCCTCCGCCAGGACCGTGTCGGCGTCGACCGCGAGCACCAGCTCCGTGGTGCAGTGCGGCAGGGCGTAGTTCTGTGCTCGGGCCTTGCTGCCGAGGTTCGCCGGTGGCTGCAGCACCGTCGCCCCGTACGCCGCGGCCACCTCTCCCGTGCGGTCGGTGGAGGCGTCATCGACCACGAACACGCGGGCCGGCGCGACCGTCTGCCGCGCGAGCGAGGCGAGGGTCGCCGGGAGCCCCTCCTCCTCGTTGTGCGCGGGCACGATGACCGTGACGCCGCGCCGACCGCCCGTACCGGAATCCCCCGCCGCGCCCGCGCCAAGCTTCAGCGCCGACCCCGCGCCCACGCCCAGCTTCAGCCCTGTCCCCGCGCCCATACCCATACCGAACTCCCCCGATCTTCCGCACCGCGCCCACCCCGAGCACGATCAGTCCCACCACGCCGTAGACCAGCGTGCTGATGCCGATGAACGGCAGTCCTCCGTGCATCCCGCCCTCCCCGTGATCCATCGACAGATCACGCTAGAGGAATCGGGCACGCGACATCCGGAGCCGGACATTCCTGTGGATAACTCGGCATCAGTGCAGGCAGCGAGGTCGCGGAATCAGCGGCGGTCAGCTGCGGCCTGCTGCGGCCTGCTGCGGCCTGCTGCGGCCTGCTGCGGTCAACAGCGGTCAGCGGCGACCTGCGACGGTCAGCCACAATCCTCCCAATAGGCCCGCCGCAGCGCCGACTTGGCCAGCTTGCCCGTCGGCGTGCGCGGCAGCTCCGCCGCGAAGTCCACCGACCGCGGCGCCTTGTAGTGCGCGATCCTCCCGCGCACGAACTCGATCAGCTCACGCCCCAGCTCGGGGCCCGCGGCCACGCCGTCCTCGACGCGCACCACCGCCTTGACCGCCTCCCCCAGCTCCGGGTCCGGCACCCCGATCACCGCGACGTCCGCCACCGCGGGGTGCAGCACGAGGCAGTCCTCGGCCTCCTGCGGATAGACGTTCACGCCGCCCGAGATGATCGTGAAGGCCCTGCGGTCGGTGAGGAAGAGGTAGCCGTCCTCGTCGACGTGGCCGATGTCGCCGGTCGTGGTCCAGTTGGGGTGGTCGGGGTGCTGGGCCTGCCGGGTGCGGTCCTCGTCGCCGTGGTAGCGGAACGGGAGTTCCTCGCGCTCGAAGTAGACCGTGCCCGTCTCGCCGACGGCCAGTTCCTTGCCGTCCTCGTCGCAGACGTGCAGCTCACCGAGGAGCCCGGCGCGCCCCACCGAGCCGGGCTTGCGCAGCCATTCGTCCGGGTCGATGAAGGTGATCCCGTTGCCTTCGGTCGAGGAGTAGTACTCGTACAGGATCGGCCCCCACCACTCCATCATCCGCTGCTTGACCTCGGCGGCGCAGGGCGCGGCCGCGTGGATGGCCACCCGCATCGACGCCAGGTCGTGCCGCGCCCGCACGGCGTCGGGCAGCTTCAGCATCCGTACGAACATGGTCGGCACCCACTGGCTGTGCGTCACGCGGTGCCGCTCGATCGCGGCGAGGGCGCCCGCCGCCTCGAAGGAGTCCATGAGCACGACGGTCCCGCCGGTCGCGGTGACCGTCCCGCAGAAGCGCAGCGGCGCCGCGTGGTAGAGGGGTGCGGGGCAGAGGTAGACGGTCTCCTCGTCGAAGCCGTACATCGCCTTGAACAGGGGGGTGTACGCGGTCGGTTGCTCGCGCACGTCGCCGTCGGGCAGCTTCGGCTTGATGCCCTTGGGGCGGCCGGTGGTGCCGGAGGAGTACAGCATGTCGGCGCCGAGCGGCTGGTGCGCCGGAGGTTCCGCGGACGCGGCGGCCAGGGCCGCGTCATAGGTCCCGTCGTCGAAGCAGAGGCGTTCCGCGACGGGCGCCACCTCCTGTACACGGGAGGCGAGTTCACCGAGCGAGCCCGAGTAGACCAGGGCGTCGGCGCCGCAGTCCCGGACGATGTACGCGGCCTCGTCGGCGGTCAGGTGGTGGTTGACGGCCGTGAGGTAGAGGCCCGAGCGCAGCGCCGCCCAGTAGACCTCCATGACCCGGGGGTGGTTGTCGGAGAGGAGGGCGAGGTGGTCGCCCCTGCGCAGCCCCGCGGCCCGCAGATGGTCCGCGAGCCGCAGGGAGTTCTCTTCGAGGTGTCCGTAGGTGAGGGTCCGGCCGCCGTCGGCGGTGACGACGGCCGGGGTGGCGGGGTCGTACGCTCCGGGATACATGGCGGGACCGTACACCTAGGATGTGACGCCACGTCAGAGTGCGTACGGCCCCGGCCCCCTGGCTACCGGCCGACCTTCCGCGTGGCCCGCAGCCACTCCTTGTTCATCGCCGCGATGGACGGCAGCGGGATCCCCTTCGGGCAGGCCGTCGCGCACTCGCCGGTGAGCGTGCAGCCGCCGAAGCCCTCCTCGTCCATCTGCGCCACCATGTCGAGGACGCGGGTCTCGCGCTCGGGTGCGCCCTGCGGCAGCACGTTCAGGTGGTTGACCTTGGCCGAAGTGAACAGCATGGCCGAGCCGTTGGGGCAGGCCGCGACGCAGGCGCCGCAGCCGATGCACTCGGCGTGCTCGAAGGCGAAGTCCGCGTCCGGCTTCGGCACGGGTGTGGCGTGCGCCTCGGGCGCGGCGCCCGTCGGGGCGCTGATGTAGCCGCCGGACTGGATGATCCGGTCGAAGGCCGAGCGATCGACGACCAGGTCCTTGATGACCGGGAAGGCGGCGGCCCGCCACGGCTCGATGTCGATCGTGTCGCCGTCCTGGAAGGAGCGCATGTGGAGCTGGCAGGTGGTGGTGCGCTCGGGTCCGTGGGCGTCGCCGTTGATCACCAACGAGCAGGCGCCGCAGATGCCTTCGCGGCAGTCGTGGTCGAAGGCGACGGGGTCCTCACCCTTGACGATGAGCTCTTCATTGAGCGTGTCGAGCATCTCCAGGAAGGACATGTCGGAGGAGATGCCGTCCACTTCGTACGTGGACATGGCGCCTTCCGCCTCGGTGGTGCGCTGTCGCCAGACGCGCAGGGTGAGCTTCATGCGTAGCTCCGCTGAGTGGGGTGGACGTACTCGAAGACGAGGTCTTCTTTATGAAGGACCGGGGCATCGCCGGTCTCGGTGAACTCCCAGGCGGCCGCGTAGCCGAACTCGTCGTCCTTGCGGGCCGCTTCGCCGTCCGGCGTCTGGGACTCCTCGCGGAAGTGGCCGCCGCAGGACTCGGCGCGGTGCAGGGCATCGAGGCACATGAGCTCGGCGAGCTCCAGGTAGTCGACGATCCGGTTGGCCTTCTCCAGCGACTGGTTGAACTCCTCGCCCACGCCGGGGACCTTGATGCGGCGCCAGAACTCCTCGCGGATCTGCGGGATCCGCTCCAGGGCCTTGCGCAGCCCCGCGTCGGTGCGGGCCATGCCGCAGAACTCCCACATGAGCTCGCCCAGTTCGCGGTGGAAGGAGTCCGGCGTGCGGTCGCCGTCGACGGCGAGGAGCAGTTGCAGCCGGTCCTCGGTCTCGGCCAGCACCTCGCGCACGACGGGGTGTTCGTCGTCCACCGCGTCCTGATGGGGGTGGCGGGCCAGGTAGTCGTTGATGGTGGACGGCAGTACGAAGTAGCCGTCGGCGAGGCCCTGCATGAGCGCGGACGCTCCCAGCCGGTTGGCGCCGTGGTCGGAGAAGTTGGCCTCTCCGATGGCGAACAGGCCGGGGATGGTGGTCTGCAGGTCGTAGTCGACCCAGAGGCCGCCCATCGTGTAGTGCACGGCGGGGTAGATCCGCATCGGCACCTCGTACGGGTTCTCCGCGGTGATCCGCTCGTACATGTCGAAGAGGTTGCCGTACTTCTCCTCGACCTTGTCGCGGCCCATGCGCCGGACGGCGTCGGCGAAGTCGAGGTAGACGCCCTGCCCGCCGGGTCCGACGCCGCGCCCCTCGTCGCACACGTTCTTCGCGGCGCGCGAGGCGATGTCGCGAGGGACCAGGTTGCCGAAGGACGGGTAGATGCGCTCCAGGTAGTAGTCGCGCTCGTCCTCGGGGATCTCGCCCGCGGGCCGGGTGTCGCCCTTGGCCTTGGGCACCCAGATCCGGCCGTCGTTGCGCAGCGACTCGCTCATCAGGGTCAGCTTCGACTGGTGGTCGCCGGTGCGCGGGATGCAGGTGGGGTGGATCTGCGTGAAGCAGGGGTTGGCGAAGTAGGCGCCGCGCCGGTGGGCGCGCCACACCGCGGTGGCGTTGGAGTTCATGGCGTTCGTCGACAGGTAGAAGACGTTGCCGTAGCCCCCGGAGGCGAGCACGACCGCGTCCGCGAAGTACGTGTCGATCTTGCCCGTCACCAGGTCGCGGGCGACGATGCCCCGCGCGCGTCCCTCGACGACGATGACGTCCAGCATCTCCGTACGGGGGTGCATCTCCACGTTCCCGGCGGCGATCTGCCGCGAGAGGGCCTGGTAGGCGCCGAGGAGCAGCTGCTGTCCCGTCTGCCCGCGCGCGTAGAAGGTGCGCGACACCTGGACGCCGCCGAAGGACCGGGTGTCCAGCAGTCCGCCGTACTCGCGCGCGAAGGGCACGCCCTGCGCCACGCACTGGTCGATGATCTCGACGGAGATCTGTGCGAGCCGGTGGACGTTGGACTCGCGGGCCCTGAAGTCCCCGCCCTTCACGGTGTCGTAGAACAGCCGGTGGATGGAATCCCCGTCGTTCCGGTAGTTCTTGGCGGCGTTGATGCCGCCCTGCGCGGCGATGGAGTGGGCGCGGCGCGGCGAGTCCTGGTAGCAGAACTGCACGACGTGGTAGCCCTGTTCGGCGAGCGTCGCGCCCGCGCTGCCGCCCGCGAGGCCGGTGCCGACCACGATGACGGTGTGCTTGCGGCGGTTGGCGGGGTTGACCAGCTTCGCCTGGAAGCGGCGGGTGTCCCAGCGCTCGGCGACCGGGCCGCTCGGGGCCTTGTGGTCGACGACGGGCTCGCCGCTCGTGTACTCGACGTAGGAACTCATGGGTCAGCTCACCACTCCGGTCATGACGGCCACGGGGACGATGACGAAGCCCGCCGTCAGCACCAGGGCGACGCCGTTTGCAAGGGGCTTGAGGACGCGGTTGCGGGTCGCGGTGCCGGCTCCGAGGGTCTGCGCGGCGGCCCACAGGCCGTGCCGGACGTGGAGGCCGAGCGCGAGCATCGCGATGATGTAGATGACGTTGCCGTACCAGGTGGAGAAGGTGTCGATCACATTCTGGTACGGGTGCAGGTGCTGGTATCCGTCCGGGTGCACCGTGCCCGTCGTCAGGTCGAGGATGTGCCAGACGATGAAGAGGCCGAGGATGACGCCGCCCCAGCGCATGGTGCGCGTCGCGAAGCTCGCCGCGGCCTTCTTGTGTACGTACTGCGTCGGGCGGGCCTTGATGTCGCGGCGGCTCAGCTGGTACGCGGAGACGGCGTGCGCCACGACGGCGAGGACGAGCCCGGCGCGCAGCACCCAGAGCGTCCACTCGTAGTGCATGACCGGCTCGCCGATGGTGCGCAGCCAGCGCGCGTAGTGGTTGAACTCCCCCGGGCCGAAGAAGATCTTGAGGTTCCCGACCATGTGCGCCACGAGGAAGGCCAGCATCATCAGGCCGCTCACCGCCATGACGGTCTTCTTGCCGATGGTGGAGTCCCACAGGACGCGCATCAGGGACGGCTGCCTGCCCGGCCGGCCGCCGCCCGCCCCCTTGCCCGTCTTCCCGGTACCGGGTTTCGGACGTGCGTCCGCCGGTTTGTCCGTCCGCGTTGCCAGAGCCATGCCAGGAACGCTACGGCCGAAAGTCCCGATCGGTCCAAGACATGGATCAGCTCATCTCAATAGCGAACGCCTATCGACCGACGTACCCTGGCGTTCATGCAGTTCCAGCAGCTCCTCTACTTCGTCGCCGTCGCCGAGACCCGGCACTTCACCCGCGCCGCCGAGCAGGTGCACGTCTCGCAGCCCTCCCTCTCCCAGCAGGTCCGGGCCCTGGAGAGCGAGCTGGGCGCGGAGCTGTTCAGCCGGGCCCGCGGCAACATCGCGCTCACCGACGCGGGCGAGGCCCTCCTCCCGCTGGCCCGCCGCATCCTCGCGGACGCCGACACCGCCCGCATCGAGGTGCAGGAGCTGGCCCAGCTGCGCCGGGGCCGCATCCGCCTGGGCGCGACCCCGAGCGTCTGCACGGGTCTGCTGCCCGAGGTGCTGCGCTCCTTCCACGACCGCCACCCCGGCATCCAACTCCTCCTGGAGGAGGGCGGTTCCCACGATCTCGTACGTCAACTCGCGCGCGGCGCCCTGGACCTGGCCCTCGTCGTACTGCCCCTGCCGAGCCCGTCCCCGGCCCTGACGACGGTGGAGCTGCTGCGCGAGGACCTGGTCGTGGTGGCGTCTGCGGACGCGCCGCCCCTCGGCAAGCGGGTGCGGGTGGCCGACCTGGAGGGCGAGCGCCTCGTGATGTTCCGGCACGGCTACGACCTGCGCGAACTGACCGTCGCCGCATGCCGCGCCGAGGGTTTCGAGCCCGAATTCGCCGTGGAGGGCGGGGAGATGGACGCGGTCCTCGGTTTCGTACGAGCAGGGCTCGGTGTCGCCGTCGTCCCGCGCATGGTGGCCGAGCGGGCGGGCAGCGACTTGCGGGTCGCTCCGCTGGGGCGCCCCGGGCTGCACCGGACCATCGCGCTGGCGCACCGCAGTGACGTGGCGCCGCCTCGCGCTGCGCGGGAGCTGCAGAAGTTGTTGCGGTCCCGTTAGGGGCACCCTCTCGGTGAGCTGACCTCACGGGGGCTCCACCCCCGGAACCCCACGTCGCCGCTCCGCGGCTCGTCCTCAAGCGCCGGACGGGCTGACATTCCCGCGCTGCCCCGAGTCCGGCTGCCGCCCCGTCAGGCAGTACACGCCACCCGCCGGGTCCCTCATCACGATCCAGTGCGCCCCCTCCGCCACCGAGCTCGCCCCCAGTTCCTCATGCCACCGGCGACACGCCTCGCGGTCCGAACACGCCACGTCCACATGGGCGTTGACGGGCCCCTCCTCCTCCAGCCGCTGCACCAGGATCTGTACGGGAAGCTCTGCCGGGGACCGGACGACGTGGAATTCGGGCCTCGAACCCGGCACCGATTCCCAGCCGGTGAACGCCGACCAGAAGGACACCTCCGCCTCGAAGCGCGACGGGGCCGCGTCCACGCACACCTGGTCGAGGCGGCTCCGGTCGCCGGCCGGACCCGTCACCGGAGCAGGCCGGGTCTTCTCGCTCTCCCACGGGACCAGGCAGAACCCGTGCCCGGCGGGTGAGCGCAGCACCTCCAGGCCCTCCTCCGCGAACACGGGAGTGGCCCCCAGCTCGCGGGCCCGGCGCGCCGCGGCGGCCACGTCGTCCACCGCGAAGTCCAGGTGCGCCCCGCCCGCGCCCTCCACCGCCTGGGCCTTCACGAAGGCGTCGGCGCCCGCGGCGTGCGGCAGGAGCGTCGTGAACTGGCCCCATTCGCCGCGGAGTTCGGAGCGCTCCGTGTCCGTGACCGCCGACCAGAAGTCGACCGCCCGCGCGAAGCCCGCGACGGGGCGGTCGACGAACGCGTACACCCAGCGGATGCCACGGCTCATGGCGTGCTCACCGTCCATGACTCCCTCATCCCGTGGCGTCCACGAGCGCCAGCTGGTGGAGCCGGTCCGGCGGGCCCGGGCGGGCGTAGTACCAGCCCTGGGCCGTGTCGCAGCCCAACTCCCGCAGCTGGTCGGCCTGTGCGCCCGTCTCGACGCCCTCGACCGTGACCGCGAGGTCCAGGCTGTGGGCGAGCGAGACGATCCCCTCGACGATCTTCAGGTCCGTGGGGTCGGCCGGGTAGTGCTGCATGCCCTGGGTGAAGGAGCGGTCCAGCTTGAGGACGCTCACGGGCAGGCGGCGCAGGTTGGCGAGGTTCGAGTAGCCGGTGCCGAAGTCGTCGAGGGCGATGTCCACGCCCATCTCGGCGAGCCTGCGCAGCGGTTTGAGCAGGTCGTCGTCGGCGCCGATGAGCGCGGACTCGGTGACCTCCAGGCACAGGGCGCCGGGCTCCAGGCCGTTGCGCTCCAGGATCTCCACGGTGTCGGAGACCAGACCGGGGTGGGTGAGCTGGCACGGCGAGAGGTTCACATTGACGCGCAGCGGGCCCGCGTCGGCGTGCCGGGCCTCCCAGGTGCGGGCCTGGCGCACGGACTCCTCCAGGACCCAGCGGCCGAGCGGCACGATCAGACCGGTGTGCTCGGCGAGCGGGATGAACCGGTCCGGGCCGATCACACCGTGCTGCGGGTGCAGCCACCGCACGAGCGCCTCGGCACCGCGCACGCTGCCGTCACCGAGGCGTACCAGGGGCTGGTACTCGATGAAGAACTCGCCGCGCTCCAGGGCGGCGGGCAGCGCCGTGGTCAGGCCGTGCCGCGTGATCGCACGGGCGTCGGCCTCGGGGTCGGCGAGCTCGTAGCGGTTGCCGCCCGCGGACTTGGCGCGGTACATGGTGATGTCGGCGCTGCGCAGCACCTCGGCCGCGCCCCGCTCACCGGCCGGTCCCTCCACTATGCCGATGCTGCCGCGCACGGTCAGCTCACGGCCGTCGACACGGATCGGCGTGGTCAGGGCGTTCATGATGCGCCCGGCGAGCTCGTCCACCTCGGTCTCGGTGTCGGGCCCGGTGGTCAGCGCCACGAACTCGTCGCCGCCGAGCCGGGCGACCATCTCGCCGGGGGCGGTGGCGCAGGACTGGAGACGGTCCGCGACCTCCACCAGGAGCCGGTCACCGGCCGCGTGCCCGAGGCTGTCGTTGATGGTCTTGAAGCCGTCGAGATCGAGGTAGCAGAGCCCGAACCGGGCGTCCTGGCCGGCCGCGAGGGCCTTCTCCAGGCGCTCGAAGAACAGCGTCCGGTTGGGCAGCCCGGTGAGCGCGTCGTGCGTGGCCTCGTAGCGGAGGCGGAGGTTGAGCAGCCGCCGCTCGGTGGTGTCCTCCATGAGCGCCAGCTGGTACTGCGGAAGCCCGTCGGCGTCGCGGAGCAGCGAGACGGTCAGGTTGGTCCACAGGACGGTGCCGTCGGGCCGGTAGAAGGCTTTCTCCACGCGGTAGTGCTCGCGCTCGCCGCGCACCAGTTCCTCGTACAGGCGCCAGACGTGCGGCGAGTCGTCGGGGTGCGTCCAGGTGAGGACGTTGCGGCCGCGCAGCTGGTGCTCCAGGCCGCCGAACATCCCCACGAGCGCGTCGTTGACCTCGAGGACCGTGCCGTCCAGGTCGGCGATGCCGATGCCGATCGCGGCGCCGTGGAAGACCGCGCGGAAGCGGGCCTCGCTCGCGTGCAGGGCCTCGGCGACGGCGCTGCGGGCGGAGAGCGCAGCGCGGGATATGGCCTCCTGCTCGGCGAGGGTGCGCTCGCGCAGCGCCCCCGCGAAGCCCGCGGCCATGGCGTGCTGGAGCCGCGCACTGCGGGCGCGCAGCTCCTCCTGGTCGCCGTCGCCGCCGCAATACAGGACGAGGTAGGCGTCCACGCAGTCGAGGCTGCGGCTGAGTGCCTCCGGGTCGGTGCAGTGCGTGCCGATGAGCGCGGCGCCGACGCCCTGTCCCTCAGCCGTCGCCGTGTTGATGGACGCGTCGTGCAGCGCGTCGCTCAACCGCCGTGCGAGCGGCACCAGTTGCTGCTCGAACTCGGGGCGGGTCAGCGACGTCGCGGTCACCGGGTAGATCGCCCGGCTCCAGATCGTCGCGAACCTGCGCAGTCTGTCCTCCGGCCCGTCCGGCTCCCGGTTCATGCCGCGCGCCCCACACCTGCGTAACCGGAGAAGGCATAAGGATCCTCCTCCTGGGGAGCGGTGTCGGGCCGCCACTGCGGCATCGGCACGAGCCCGGGTTCCACCATGTCGTATCCCTCGAAGAACCGCGCGATCTCCTCGCGCGAGCGCATGATCAGCGGATTGCGGATGTCTCGGTAGACGTCGACTGCTTTTCCTGCCTGCTCCTGGGGGATGGGAATTCCTTCGTACGAGGCGTGTGTCAGGGCGATGAGGCTGCCGGGCGCGAGGGCGTCCCGCAGTTCGGCAACCGCGGCGTAAGGATCGTACGCGTCCTCCACGAAGTGCAGGACGGCGACGAGGAGCAGAGCGACCGGCCGGTCCAGGTCAAGTAGAGCGTCTACTTCAGAACTTCCCAGGATGTCCTGGGGTTTACGCAGATCGGCGGCAACGATTCCGGATTGTTCGTCGTCCTCGAGGACCTCGCGGCTGTGCGCGACGGCCACCGGGTCGTGGTCGACGTAGACGACGCGGGCCTCGGGAGCGGCCTCCCGCGCGATCTCGTGCACCGAGCCGAAGGTGGGGATTCCGGCCCCGATGTCGAGGAACTGGGTGACGCCCTCGGCCACGGCGTGGCGCACGGCCCGGCGCATGAACGCCCGGTGCGCCTGCATGACCTTGGGGAGTCCCGGCATGAACTCCATGACCCGCCGGGCCGCCGCCCGGTCCACCTCGAAGTTGTGGGAGCCGCCCAGGTAGTAGTCGTGCATGCGGGACACGCTGGGGCTGGTGATGTCGATGCCCTGCGGGGCCCAGGCAGGACGCACCATCGATTCTCCAAGACGTAGGCGTAGGCGAGCCGGTGTTCGAGCTGAGGCTACTGATCGTCCGCCAGCGGAGCGAGCCAAAACGGAAATTGGCCGTCCGTTCTCGGTCACTGCCTTTGGCAAGTGCCGAAAACGGACGGCCGGTACGGATCACATCACTCCGGATCCCGCCGGACACTCCTTCCTTACCGCCTGCGCGTGACCCCTGTCGTCACTTCTTGCCCACGGGCTTGCCGTCCGGCCCCGCCGCGTACCAAGTGCCGCCTACGCCCTGGCCGTTGGTGTCGCCGGGCTTGGCGTCACCGGAAAAGGTGTACAGGGGCCAGCAGTTGATGGTCTGCTGCTTGCCGCCGTCGGGCCGGGTGTAGGTCATGTAGCCCTTCTTCTTGATGCCTTGGGTGTCGCTCCTGGGCACGGGGGCGACGGCGGGCCACTTCTCGGCGCAGGCGCCCACGCAGGCGGACTTGATGGGCCAGGCGGAGTCCTTGGTGAAGCGGTAGACGGTCATGCCGTTCTTGTCGACGACGATCGTGCCGAGCTTGGGGTCCTTGCGGGTGGAGAGCCCGGCGGGGTCGGCGGGCTCGGCCTTGGCGGGGGCCGCCTTCTTGCCGTCGGGCGCGGAGGCGAACCATGTCCCGCCCACGCCTTGACCCTTGGCGTCGCCGGGCTTGGCATCCATGGCGTACCGGTACATCGGCCAGCCGTCGAGGGTCAGTTGCCTGGTGCCGTCGGACCGGGTGACCGAGCCGAGGAGCGACTTGTCGACGCCGGGCGCCGCGACGGCCCCTTCGGCGAGGACCGGGGGCCAGGTCTTCGCGCAGTCGCCGGAGCAAGTGGAGGCGGGGGGCTGGGCGGTGTCCTTGTCGAAGCGGTAGAGGGTGAAGCCGCCGCTGTCGGTGACCACCCGGCCCAGCTTCTTGCTGTCCCACACGGCGAGTTGACCTGCGGACTTGGCCGCGGCACCGCCCTTCGCCGCGCCGGAGCCCGAGCCGTATCCGTCGCCGGAGTCGCCGGAGTCGCCGTAGCCGTCCCCACCGCCGTAGTCGCCGCCCTTCGCCGGGTTCGCATTGCCCACGGACTGGCCCTTGGGGGACGCGTCGCCCTTGTCCTGGCCGCACGCCGTCGTCAGCGCCAGCAGGGCGGCAGCTGCTGCCACGAGCGAGGCATTCCGCCGTGCCCGGAGGGAACTCCCGGAAAAGCGCTGCATCTCTGACTCCCGTTGTTCTCCTGGGTGGTGTGGCGCCGGATGCGTCACACATGGCCCTAGGTACGGGTGCCGACGGCCGCCCCGTTCAACGGGATCTCAAGATTCTCGGGTCAACTCCCGCCCTCCGTACCCACGTTCGGGGCAATCAGGGGCGGCTACCGGCGTACTCGGGCGGCGCTTGTCACATGATCCCCCTCGTGCATGGATCTTCGAGGACCCAACGCGCCTGCCGCTCGCGGCTGTTGGCGCTCGCGGGTCTCGCCCTGATGTTCGGCGGCGCCGGCCCGGCGTCCGCCGCCCCCGCCGACGACTGCTCGTACGCCTCGGTCAGCCGGGACGGACCGGGCCACAGCGGTGCGAATCCCGACGATGCGGGGTCAACCGGCGCCGTGGCGGTCGCGGGCGACGGCCCGTCGTGCTCGGCGGGCCCCAGCCACCGACCGACGCGGCACCCGACCCACGCCCCGTCCCCTCGCCCGACCCACCGCCCCACGACGGCCCCCCGCGCCCCCGTACCGCCGACGCCCGAGCCCACACCCACATACCGGCCACGTTCCCCGACTCCCCCAACATCCCCGCAGGTCACACAGGGCGCACCGCCCGCACCCCCGCGTTCCACACCCCCAACTCCCCACCCCGGCAGGCCCGTTCGCCGCGCCCCCGCACCCGCCCCGGTGCACTACCCCGCCTACCACGCACCACCTCGCCCGGCACCCGTCCGCGACGGCCCGTCACTGGTCTCCCTGACCCTGCTGATCACCGCGCCCGCGGTGCTCGCCGTCGCCGCCCTGCGCCCACGCTGACCGCTGGAGGAACCCTTGTCGGAATGGCTTGTTCTCACCCTCGCGATGGCGGCGGCCTGCTCCGTGGTCCTCGTCATCACGCTCCTGCGGCACCGCACGGTCCGCGCGGACGAGGACCCCACGGAGACACCCGACGTCATCGAGTACATGACGATGATGATCGGCGTGGTGTACGCGATCGTGCTCGGCCTCGCGATCGCGGGCGTCTGGGAGGCGCGCGGCGCCGCGGAGGACCACGTCCGCGCCGAGGCCCAGGCACTGCACGAGATCTCCGAGCGGGTCCGCGTCTACCCCGCCGACGAACGGGACCGCGTGCGCGCGGACGTGGATGCGTACGTCGGGCACGTGGTGACGACCGAGTGGGACACCCTGACCGAGCGGGGCGAGCTCACCGGCCGGGGCCAGCAGCTCCTGGACCGCGTCCGCCACGACCTCGCCGACTACGCGCCGCGCTCGGACCTGGCGGCGCAGGCGTACCAGCCGCTGCTCGACCAGGCGGCCGCGGCGGACCGGGCCCGCGGCGACCGGGGGGACAGCGCGGGCGCCACCATGCCGGGCGTCGTGTGGTTCGGGCTGATCGCCGGGGGCGTAGTCACGGTCGGAATGGTCTTCGCGCTGCAGATCCGCCGCACCCCGCGCGAGCTGGTCCTCGCGGGCCTGTTCTCCGCCCTGATCGCTTTCCTGCTCTTCCTGATCTGGGACTTCGACGCCCCGTACAGCCGGGGCATCTCGGCCACCGCCGAGCCGTTCCTGACCCTGTTCCCGGGCGCCGGGGGCTGACGCCGGGTGCGCCGGGCCCCGGCTCGGCGCACTCTGGTGACATGCCCTGGCAGACACCCATCGTGGTGCACTCCCCGGATCCCGACGGCGGACGGCGGGTGACCGTGCGCGGTCAGTACGCGGGGACGGCCCGGTCGGACCACGAGCTGGTGGAGGTGCTGCGCCGCGCGGGCCTCGGCGAGGCCGACATCGCCCTGGACGATCCGCACCTCGTGGAGTGGCACGGGGCGGCAGCGCACGCTTGGGGCGCCGCCCGTCGCAGGTGACCGAGCCACCGTCTCAGGTGACCGAGCCGCTCGCCGCATGCACCGAGCCATCCGTCCGATTTGACTGATTCACACCCATTGCTATGGTTTTTTGTGAGCGGACAGATGGTGCGTTCAAGTCCACCCAGCTCCACTGCGCGGGGCTGTAGCTCAAGGTAGAGCGGTCCGCTCACCTACTTCCCCTCGGGGCCGGCCTGCTGGCCGGCCCCGAACCCGTGGTGCGGACGCCACGGTACGCAGACCGTCGGACGGATGGGGACGCGCGTGGAGCGGACGACCTCGCTGGCCTCCGGGCCTCTGGACTGGTCACTGGTCACGGGGGCGGTGCCGCTCGTCGTGGAGATCCTCGGCGCGGCCGGACTCGCAGTGCTGCTCTTCTCGCGCGACCGCCGCTGGTGGCTGCGATGGCTGCCCGTCGCGGTGGTCCTCACCGTGCTCCTGACGTACCTCGTGAAGCTCATCGTGGACGACTGGTGGCAGCCCTTCCCCGACGAACTCCCCTCCGACGTCCTCTTCTGGATCGGCGTCGCGCTGCTCGGGGTGCTCCTCGCCGTGTTCCGCATGCCGACGCTGCACTGGCGCGGCCGCCTGGGCGCGGTCGTCGCCGGAGCGCTCGTGGTGGTGCTCGGCTGCTCCGAGATCAACATCCACTACGACAACTACCCGACCCTGCGGACCATGCTGGGCCCGGAGGGCACGGTCAGCCTCAAGGACGCGACCGGCACCAAGGAGAAGACCCTCGACGTCCCCAAGGGCAAGGCCATCTCCGACGTGTGGAAGGCCCCGAAGGACCTGCCCGCCAAGGGCACCGTGTCCAAGACCCCGATCCCGGGCACCAAGTCCCACTTCGGCGCCCGGGACGCGTACGTCTATCTGCCGCCCGCCTACAAGGCGTCGCCGCGGCCGCTGCTGCCCGTGCTCGTCCTGATGGCCGGTCAGCCCGGCGCCCCGCAGGACTGGATCACCTCGGGCCAGCTGCCCGACATGATGGACTCCTACGCCGCCGACCACGCGGGCCTCGCCCCGATCGTCCTGGTCGTGGACCCGCTCGGCTCCTCCTTCGACAACCCGCTGTGCATGGACTCCAAGCTGGGCAACGTCCAGACGTATCTCGCCGAGGACGTCCCCGCCTGGGCCGCCGCCCACCTCCAGGCGTCGGCCGACCGCGCCCAGTGGGCGATCTCGGGCCTCTCCAACGGCGGCACCTGCGCCCTGCAGATGGCGGTGAACGCGCCGCAGCGCTACGGCAACTTCGTCGACATCTCCGGCCAGGACGAGCCCACGCTCGGCAACCGCCAGAAGACCGTGAACGCGGCCTTCGGCGGCAACGAGGCGGCCTTCGACAAGGTCAACCCGATGAGCGTGATGGCGCGCAAGAAGTTCCCCGACACCGCGGGCGTCTTCGTCGCCGGCGAGGAGGACTCGGTGTACGGGCCGCAGGCCAAGAAGGTCTACGCCGCCGCGCAGAAGGCCGAGATGAAGGTCGAGCTCATGGAGCTGCCCGGCGGACACAGCTGGCAGGTGTGGCGCCCGGGCCTGGAGAAGAACCTGCCCTGGCTGGGCAAGCACACGGGCCTGACCGACTGAGACACGCCCCGCCCGACGCCATGTCCGACGCCACGTCCGACGCACCGCCTGACGACGCGTCCGACACCATGCCTGACGCCATGCCTGACGCCGCGTCGGCCGGCTCTCGCACCGGCCGTCGCACCGGCCCACCGCCCTGACACACCGGCGGGCCCCGTCCCGGCCGCGACACCCGCCCGTTCCCCTGTCCGGCCCAGCGCATTGCCCCGTTCGCACGACAGCGATCGCGGGATCGGGGTGCCCTCCCTAGCGTTTCGGGCATCGAGGTGCATTTCAGGCCCGAGCGGAAGAGGTCCGCCCGCTGCTCCTCGGGGACCCGGAGGAACCACCATGCGCGCGATACCCGTCGCGGCGGCCACCCTGCTCACCGCCACCACCCTCGCCCTCTCCGCCCCCACCGCGTCGGCGGCCGTCGCGGGCGACAACAACATCACGTCGTTCGGCTTCCACGTCTCCCCCACCACCATCGCCGCGGGCGGCCAGGTCACGCTCAGCGTGGACGGGTGCGAGGGCGACGCCAAGGCGACGTCCGGCGTCTTCGACGACGTCAGCATCCCCAAGGGCCAGGGCTCCGCGACCGCCAACGTCTTCTGGGACGCCAAGCCCGGCGCCATGTACGAGGTCACGTTCAGCTGCAAGAACTCCGCGGGCAACTGGGAGTCGGGCACCACCGACCTCACCATCGCCACCGGCCGCCCCGACGGCAACACCCCCGTCCGCCGCGGCGTCAGGGCCGGTGTCGGCGGCAGCGTCGGCGGCTTCGACCTCCAGGAACTCGGCCTCGGCGCAGCACTCATCGCCGGTGCGCTCGGCACCGCGTACTACTGGACCCGCCGCCGCACCACCGGCGAGAACAACTCCTAGGGCCTGTCCGGCGGATCAGGCCCTAGCCCTCCCCGCCTCCCCGCACCCTTCGCCCCCGGGACGTCTCCAGGTCCCGGGGGCGAAGTGCTGCCGTGCTGCGGGCCGGGCGCGGAAGGGGGCACGCCCGCCCCGTTCCGTACGCCGGATCAGACCTTGTTCTCCGAGCGGCGGCGCATCCAGAAGACGCCGCCGCCGACCACGGCGGCCGCCACCAGGGCCCCGCCGATCGCCATGTCGGTGGTGGTCGCACCGGAGGTGGTGGCACCGCCGAGACCACCGCGCACGCCGCCGTGGATGACGGTGAACGCGGACGGCCGGGTGAGGGTCTTGCCGCCGCAGTTGGCGGTGATGTCGTACGCACCCGGGTTGGCGTGCTCGTGGATGGTGGCGGTCGCGCTCGACGTGCTGCCGCCGGGGATGGACGTCAGGTTCGTCTTCGGGAAGGCGGGCGATTCGACCGTGCCGCCGGACTGGCACGAGGTGCCGTCGACCGTGACCGTCAGCTGCCCTCCTCTCGCGATCACGCTGGGCATGGCCGTGATGTTGCTGGGGTCGGTCCAGGCCGAGGCCGCCGGGGCGGCGAGGGCGACGACCGCACCGGCCGCGGTGGCGACCGCGAGGGCACGAGTTGTACGCATGTGAAACCTCCGCGGAAGACGCCCCGGGGAAACCGGTCCCCGGTCGATCGGCGAGAGCGCCTCCCAGACAGACCCTCAGATGCCGTGTGCGGACCCGCATTTCGGGAATCGGCCGTCTTGGTGAGACGACACGCCGAAGGGCGTCCATACAACGCGACATAGCCGCAGGTCACGGACCGTCAGAAATTTACTGGGGGTGTCACCTCGGATGGCGCACGGCCGCCCGGTCCGCCACCCGTTCGCCCCCGCCCTTTCGCACGCCGCACGCGCTCGACTTAGCGTTCTCGTATGTGCGACGGACGCGGCCTTGAATTCCGCGTTGAGAGGGGATAGAGAATGCCTTCGTCCCAGCCGGCCGAGGAATCCGAAGACGTCGAGAGGCAGAAGAAGCGCGCACCCTGGGGTGCGATGGCGCTCGTGCTCCTGACCGGGCTCGCCCTGATCCGCAACGGCTCCGGCGAGTTCGACGTGGGCCCGCCGCAGCCCGCGTCCGCCGCTGCCGCCGACCAGCGGGCGGGCGACGCCGCGCACCCCAAGACCCCGCCCCCGCTGGCCTTCTCGCCCGCCGACCGGGTCCGTATCAAGGGCATCCGGGTGGACGCCCCGGTGATGCCCGTGGGCCTCGACGACGACGGCTGGGTGGACGCTCCGCCCCCGGACGACCCGAATCTCGCGGGCTGGTTCACCGGCGCCGTCGCCCCCGGCGAGAAGGGCACCGCCGTCATCGTCGGCCACGTCGACAATCAGCAGGGCCCCGCGGTCTTCTACGGCCTCGGTTCGCTCAAGAAGGGAAATCGCGTCGAGGTAACCCGCAAGGACAGGAAGACCGCCGTATTCGAGATCTACGGAATTGAGGTCTTCGAGAAGGAGAACTTCCCCGGAAAACGCGTCTACGCGAACAACGGGACCCCCGAACTGCGGGTCATCACCTGCGGCGGCGGATTCACCAAGCAGGCCGGATACGACGGGAACGTCGTCGCCTTCGCCCGCCTGATCGCCGTGCGCTGACGCGCGGCGACCGGGCGGGCGAGCCCCGAGCGGCGGCCCGGCAGCCGGGCGCTCCTGCTGCCGGGCGCCCCGGCTACCGCGCGTACCGGCGCGGCACCGTGATCCGGTAGCCCTCGTCGAGCAGGTCGGGCAGGTACGAGCGGAGTGCGGCGACGGTCTGCGAACGGTTGCCGCCCGCGTCGTGCGAGAGCACCACCACACCGGGCGCGGCGCCGGACTTGATGCGCCGGATGATCGTGCTCGTGCCCGGCTCCGTCCAGTCCAGCGAGTCCACGGTCCACGCCAGCGGCTCCATGCCGAGCTCGGCGCCGATCCGGAAGGCCGTGCGGTTCCAGGCGCCGTAGGGCGCGCGGAACCAGGCGGGCGGCTCCCCCGTGGCGTCCTCGATGACCTCGCAGGTCCGCTCGATCTCGTCGCGGATCGCGCCCTTGGTCATGCGCGTCAGCTGCGGATGGCTCCAGGTGTGGTTGCCGATCACATGCCCGTCGTCGAGCATCTCGCGGAGCAAGTCCTGGTTGTCGACGGCCATTTCACCGCAGACGAAGAACATCGCGCGCACGTCGTGCTCGCGCAGGGTCCGCAGGATGTCGGGGGTGTAGCGGGGGTCGGGGCCGTCGTCGAAGGTGAGCACCAGCGGGCGGCCGCGGCCGTCCATGCGCAGGATCGGCTTGCGGCGCACCCGCAGCTTGGCGGGCAGGGCGCGCGGCGGCCCGTATCCGGCCATGGGCTGCAGGCGGTACGCGGAGGGCTGGGCGGGCTTCGCGGCGCGGGCGGCCTGCGGTCCCGCGGGGGGTGCTCCGGTGGCGGCGGCCCGGTGGGGAGCGGTGGACCGTTCCGCTTCCGCGCCGCAGCCGGTCACCGTGGCGAGGCCGACGACGACGGCGCCGCGCAGCAATGCCCGCCGCCTTGGAGGCATCTGATCGTTTTTCATGACTAATCCCTCGCATGGCCGCAGCCCCGCGCGGAAACACCAACACCGGGGGCGCCCGCGAAAGCACCCGATGGGACCAGCCAGGAAGGGAGAAGAGCGCGGTCAGCGGCGGCGGACGAGGGGGAAGGGGAGGGTCTCGCGGATCGTCAGGCCGGTGAGGAACATGACGAGCCGGTCGACGCCGATGCCGAGGCCGCCGGTGGGCGGCATGGCGTACTCCAGGGCGTCGAGGAAGTCCTCGTCGAGCTCCATGGCCTCGGGGTCTCCCCCGGCGGCGAGCAGCGACTGGGCGGTGAGGCGGCGGCGCTGCTCGACGGGGTCGGTCAACTCGCTGTAGGCGGTGCCGAGTTCGGTGCCGAAGGCGACGAGGTCCCAGCGCTCGGCCAGGCGCGGGTCCTCGCGGTGCTGGCGGGTGAGCGGGGAGACGTCGGTGGGGAAGTCCTTGTAGAAGGTGGGGAGCTTGGTCTTCTCCTCGACGAGGCGCTCGTACATCTCCAGGACGACGTCGCCGCGGCCGTCGTCCGGGGTGTACGGGACGTCGGCGCGGTCGCAGAGGCGGTGCAGGGCGGGCAGCGGGGTGTCGGCGTCGATCTCCTCGCCGAGTGCCTCGGAGATCGCGCCGTAGACCGTCTTGACCGGCCAGGGCCCGGAGATGTCGTGCTCGACGCCGTCCTTGTACGCCACCGGTCTGCCGAAGGCGGCGGTGGCGGCGCCCTGGATGAGTTCGCGGGTGAGGTCGAGCATCACGTCGTAGTCGGCGAACGCCTGGTACGCCTCCAGCATCGTGAACTCGGGGTTGTGCTTGTAGCTCACGCCCTCGTTGCGGAAGGTACGGCCCATCTCGAAGACCTTCTCCATGCCGCCGACGCAGAGCCGCTTGAGGTAGAGCTCGGGGGCGATGCGGAGGTAGAGGTCGAGGTCGTAGGCGTTGATGTGGGTGGTGAAGGGGCGGGCGTTGGCGCCGCCGTGGATCTGCTGGAGCATCGGGGTCTCGACCTCGAGGTAGCCGCGGTCCAGGAGGCCCTGGCGCAGCGCCTGGACGGCGGTGGAGCGGGCCCGGACGACGTCGCGGGCCTCGGGGCTCGCGACCAGGTCGAGGTAGCGGCGGCGGACCTTGGCCTCGGGGTCGGCGAGGCCGCGGCGCTTGTCGGGCAGCGGGCGCAGGCACTTGCCGGTGAGCCGCCAGTCGGTGACGAAGACGGTGAGCTCGCCCTTGTCGCTGGTGCCGACGGTGCCGGTGGCGGTGATGTGGTCGCCGATGTCGGTGTCCGCGGTGAAGCGGTCGAGGGTGTCGGCGCCCGACCGGTCGCGGGTGAGGGCGAGTTGGCGGTCGCCGGACCAGTCGCGCAGGACCGCGAAGACGACGCCGCCGAAGTCGCGTACGAGCATGACGCGGCCCGCGACCGTGACCTGCTCCCCCGTCAGGGCGGGGGTCAGGTCGGCGAGGGGGTGGGTGCGCGGGGCGAGGCCCACCGGGTAGGGGTCGACGCCGTCGGAGCGCAGCCGGTCGAGCTTGCGGTGGCGGATGCGGACCTGGTCGGGGAGGCGGGAGGCGGCGTCCTGGTCGGCGTCCTCGCCCTGGCCGGTGAGGCCGAGGGCCGCGAGGGAGGGGAGGCCCTCGGTGGTGGCGGGCTGGGTGACGCCCCTGGTGCGGTGGCCCTTGCCCCACAGGGTGCGCAGGGACGGCACGGACACGAAGCCCTCGGCGATGCCCGAGGCCAGGCTGATGCGGGCGAGGGAGCCGCTGTCGCCGTAGCAGATGAAGCGCGGGTACCACTCGGGGTGGTACTTGGCGTTGGAGCGGTAGAGGGCTTCGAGCTGCCACCACTTGGAGAAGAACAGGAGCAGCTTGCGCCACAGGCGCAGGATGGGGCCCGCTCCGATGCGGGCGCCTTCTTCGAAGACGGAGCGGAACACGGCGAAGTTCAGGGAGATGCGGCGCACCCCGAACTTGCCCGCCCCCGCGCACAGTTCGCTGACCATGAACTCCATCACGCCGTTGGGCGCGGTGCGGTCGCGGCGCATCAGGTCGAGGGAGATGCCGTCCTTGCCCCAGGGGACGAGGGAGAGCAGCGCGAGGAGCTTGCCGTCGGCGTCGAGGGCCTCGACGAGGAGGCAGTCGCCGTCCTCCGGGTCGCCGAGCCGGTCCAGGGCCATGGAGAAGCCGCGCTCGGTCTCGGTGTCCCGCCAGGCGTCCGCCTTGTCGATGATCTCCTCCATCTCCTCGTCGGTGAGGGTGGAGTGGCGGCGGATGCGGGCGGTGGCGCCGCTGCGCTGGACGCGGTTGACGGCCTGGCGGGTGACGCGCATGTCGCGGCCGTCGAGGTCGAAGTCCGCGACGTGCAGGATCGCCTCGTCGCCGAGCTGGAGCGCGCCGAGCCCGGCGCGTGCGAAGGCGGTGGCGCCGTCCTCGGAGGCGCCCATCACGGCGGGCGCCCACGCGTAGCGGCGGGCCACGTCGAGCCAGGCGCCGATGGCGTGCGGCCATGCCTCGCGGTCGCCGACGGGGTCGCCGCTGGCCAGGCAGACCCCGGCCTCGACGCGGTAGGTGACGGCGGCCTTGCCGCTGGGCGAGAAGACGACGGCCTTGTCGCGCCGGGTGGCGAAGTAGCCGAGGGAGTCCTGGGCCCCGTAGACGTTGAGGAGGGCGCGGATGCGGGGTTCCTCGTCGCCGTGCAGGGCGGCTTCCATGCGCTGGGAGCGGAAGAGGGTGGCGACGGCGTTGAGGAGGGCGAGCGCGCCGAAGACGCCGAGCCAGAAGTACAGGGGGCGGGGCGGGCTGCCGTCGAAGTAGTCGCGGCCGTGCAGGAGTCCGCCGAGGACGCGGTTGGCGGCCCACAGGAGGCGTTCGCCGCGCGGCAGCGTGCCGGGGAACAGCTCCACGAGGCCCCAGCCGGCGAGGATCGCCACGCCGAGGCTCGCGGCGAGCACGCCGAGGCCGCGCAGGACGGCGCCGCGCCGGGTGTCGGCGTAGAACTCCTTGCGGGCCAGGATCAGCAGGGTGAGGGCGCCCGCGGCGACGACCAGGGAGGGCACCGAGTCCCACCAGTAGCCCAGGAAGATGCCGAGGACGTCGAAGAGGATCAGCAGGCAGGTGTACCAGACCACCAGCCACCAGGCGACCTTCTTGCGGGACGCGGTGGCGGCGGCGAGCAGGAAGAGGAACACCGCGTACGCGAGGTTGGCGCTGACCGGCACCGTGACCAGTTCGAGCGCGTCGACGACGGGGCGCAGCAGGCGGCGCAGCGGCGGGATGACGGCGAGGATCGCGCAGAACAGGCCGAGGGTGCCGAAGAAGGCGGCGAAGCCCTCGGGGACGCGGCTCAGCGGGCCGTGCCCCCGGCCGGGGGCGGCCGGGCCCTCGGCCTTTCCGGTGCCCGGGTCGTCCTTCGGCGCTCCTTTCCCGGGCGGCGCGGCTGATGGCTCTTCCACGCTGGCACTCATGGTGACGACTCTAAGAAGACCTGGCCCGCGCCGCCCGTCGAGAGCGGTTCGATAGCCTCTCCCCGTGACGGATGACCCTTCCCACCAGTTCGAACGCGGCACCGACGGGCCCAAGGTGATTGTCGTCGGCGTCGACGGCTCGGACTCCTCCCTGCGCGCTGCGGCATATGCCGGGGGCCTGGCCCGGCGGCAGCGGGCGCTGCTCGCCGTCGTCTATGTCCAGCCGGTGATGGCTGCGGGCGCGGCGCTCGGCGCCCCGGTCGCCGAGACCACCGATGAGATCGCCGAGGGGCTGATCGCCGAGATCCGCTCGGCGACCGAGCGCGTGAAGGGGATATTCGATGTGCGCTGGGAGTTCCACACGTTCCGTGGGGACCCCTACAACGGCCTGGTGAGCGCGGCGGACGACCTGACGGCGGACGCCGTGGTGGTCGGCGCCTCCGAGCAGGCGGGGCACCGGATCGTCGGCTCGGTCGCGGTGCGGCTGGTGAAGGCGGGGCGCTGGCCCGTCACCGTGGTTCCGTAGGCCCGTCACCGTGGTTCCGTAAGTGCAAGGGGCGTGCCGTCTTCCGTGACGGGCGCCCCTGGGCCATCATGATCCGCCGTCAGCCGCCCCCACGTAAGCCGAGGTGAGCTCATGGCCGGACTCAAGATGGGGCAGGGCGTACTGCGCCGCAAGCCCATCGAACAGATCGAGGAGACGGAGTCGGGCGGTGCGCTGACCCGCACGCTCGGACTGTGGCAGCTCACCGCGATCGGGGTGGGCGGCATCATCGGCGCGGGGATCTTCAGCCTCGCCGGTGCCGTGGCGAACAAGACGGCGGGGCCCGCGGTCCTCATCTCCTTCCTGATCGCGGGCGTCGCGAGCGCCGCGGCCGCGTTCTCGTACGCCGAGTTCGCGGGCATGATCCCGAAGGCCGGCTCCGCCTACACCTACGGGTACGCGGTGCTCGGCGAGCTCACGGGCTGGTTCATCGGCTGGGACCTGCTCCTGGAGTACACGGCGATCGTGGCGGTCGTCGCGATCGGCATCTCCGGCTACTTCGGCTTCCTCGTCGAGGAGATGGGCGCCGAGCTGCCGAAGTGGATGATGGGGGCGCCGGGCACGGGCGACGGGCACAAGGTCGACCTCTTCGCGGCGGTGCTGTGCCTGCTCATCGCGTATCTGCTGACGCTCGGCATCAAGAACGCGGCGCGCTTCGAGATGATCGTCGTCGTCCTGAAGGTCATCGTGGTGCTGATCGTGATCGCGGTCGGCTTCTTCCACATCGACAGCGGGAACTACAAGCCCTTCTTCCCGTTCGGGGTGAGCGGCGCGTTCACGGGGGCGGCGACGGTCTTCTTCGCGGTGTTCGGCTATGACGCCATGTCGACGGCCGCCGAGGAGTCCAAGGACGCCCAGCGCCACATGCCGAAGGCGATTCTGTATTCGCTGGCGATCTCCATGGTGCTGTACGTGCTCGCCTGTCTCGTCCTCACCGGCATGCAGAGCTACAAGGACGTCGACCCGGAGAGCGGGTTCTCCACCGCCTTCAAGTCGGTCGGCCTCGGCGGGCTCGCGGACGTCATCGCGGTCGGCGCCATCATCGGCATCCTCACCGTGATGTTCACCTTCATGCTCGGCTGCACGCGCGTGTGGTTCTCCATGTCGCGCGACGGGCTGCTGCCCAAGTGGTTCGCGAAGACCCACGAGACGCGGCATGTGCCGACGCGCGTGACCTGGATCGTCGGGGTCGCGTCGGCCGCCATCGCCGGGTTCCTGCCGATCGGCGAGGCGGCCGAACTCACCAACATCGGGATCCTGTTGGCCTTCGTGGTGGTGTGCGTCGCGGTGATCGTGCTGCGCTACCGGCAGCCGGAGCTGCCGCGCACGTTCCGCTGCCCCGGCATGCCGGTGGTGCCCGCGATCGGGGTCGTCTTCTCCATCTGGCTCATCACGTTCCTGGAGTGGCAGACCTGGGTGCGGTTCGCCGTGTGGTTCGTGATCGGGCTCGGGGTGTACTTCGGGTACTCGTACCGGAAGTCGGAGCTGGCGAAGGCGGACACCACGTCGGCCTAGGCCGCCTGGCCTTACGCCGTCTTCTCGATCGACTCCTGGAACTCGCGGGCCATCTGCTCCAGGCCCTTGTTCCGCCACTCCGACCAGAACGGCTTCCACTCACTGATCTTCTTGCGGCCGCTGACGATGTCGTTGACGAGGTCTCCCGCCTCCTGCGACATCCGGCCGTAGTGCTCGGTGTAGCCGTCCGAGTAGTGGCCGACCGTGGGGTTCCTGATGCCGGTCTCGGTGAGCTTCTTCTCCATGCCGTAGACGGTGCGGACGTCGTCGACGCTCTTCGTGCCGGGGAACGACGACGCCAGGATCGCGAAGGGCGAGGTGGTGGCGGTGCGCAGGCCGCTGTCGAGCCCTTCGACCTGCTGCTTGCCCTGCTTGGTGCGCTCCGGGAACCCCTGGTCGTCGTAGGTGAAGTCCTGGCCCTCGGTGCCGAATTCGAGGAACTCGCGTTCCTTGGTGCCGAAGGGCGAGGCCAGGTAGTTGAGGAGTTCGAGGAGCATGCGGACGCGCTTCTCGTCCCCCTTCTTGATCGCGGTGTAGCCGATCGTGCCGAGGTGCATGTGGTGCAGCGGCTCCGCGCCGCCCGCCGCGAACGGGATGAGTACCTCGGCGCCCATCTCCGGGTCGTTGGTGCGGGTCTTCACGCGGGCGTCGTAGGGGCTGGAGTAGACGCAGGCGCCGATGGAGCCCTGCGCCATCTTGATGTACGCGTCGGCCATCTTCGGGTCGCCGGGGTAGAAGACGCCCGCCTTCTTCATCTTCATGACGAAGTTCAGGGCCTCGGTGTACTCGTCGGTCTCCTGCCAGAACGTCAGCGAACCGTCCTTGTTCAGGCGCCACTTGTTGGGGGCGCCGAAGCACTGGCTCAGGACACTGGCGGCGTTCACATAGATCGGCTCAAGGGCCCACACCTTGCCGCCTGTGACCTCCTTGCACTTGGACAGGAACTCGTCGGGGCTGGTCGCGGAGAGGCCGTCGGCCTTCTCCCAGACCTTCGGGTTGCCGCCGTAGACCTGCCCGAACGCCGGGTAGGGGCTGGGGACGCCCCAGATCTTGCCGTTGACGACCGCGGTCTTCCAGTGCGCCGGGGTCATCGCGGCGAGGTTCGGATAGTCCTTGACGGCGTCACCGGAGACGTACTCCGTGATGTTCGCGCACTTGGCCTCCAGGAGCTCGGCGATGTGCTGGAGGCCCTGGTTCGGCGGTATCCACATCAGGTCGGGCAGGTCGCCGCCCGCGACGATCGCCGGGAACTTCTCCTCGTAACCCGGGTCGGTGCCGAGGATCGCGGTGATGTCGAAGCCGGTCTCCTTGTTGAGCCGCTTCCAGTGGTCGTTGCGGGACTTGGGCAGCGGCGGCTGCACCCAGATCTCGGTGAGGACCGAGACCGCGGAGCCGTCGCCGGGGGTCTTCGGGACGCCGCGCACCAGCTTCTCGGGATACTTCAGGAAGCCCGCCGACAGGCCCTTGGCGTTGGACGGCAGATCGGGCTGGATCCTGGTGAAGGGGATGTACGTCGGCAGCTTCACCTTCGACGAGGCGGCCTCGCTCTGGCGCTTGGCCGACGAGCCGCACCCCGTGAGCGACGCGGTGGCCGCGCCCGCCGCGACCGCGGTGGACACGCTGAGGAAGGAGCGTCGGGACATGCCTGGCATGGGATTCTCCGCAACTGGGTGAGGGGGGAAAGGAGTTCAGCCCTTGATGGCGCCCGTGAGCACGCCCTTGGTGAAGTACTTCTGCAGGAACGGGAAGAGCAGCAGGATCGGGATGAGCGCGAGCATCACCACGGCCATGGAGATCGACTGCTGCGGCGGCATGTGGGCCACACCCAGCTGGTCGCCGGATATGGACTTGCCCTGCACCACATAGGTGCGCAGCACCAGTTGGACGGGCCACTTGCCGGAGTCGTTGAGGTAGAGCATCGCGTTGAAGAAGGCGTTCCAGTACGTCACCGCGTAGAAGAGGCCGACGACGGCGATGACGCCCTTGGAGAGCGGGAGCACGATGCGGGTGAGGATCCGCCAGTCCCCCGCGCCGTCGATGCGGGCGGCCTGGTAGAGCTCCTCGGGGATGTTCATGAAGAAGGCGCGCAGGACCACCAGGTTGAAGGCGTTGATGAGCACCGGGAGGATCAACGACCAGTAGGAGTCGAGGAGTCCGAGCTCCTTGACGACCACGTACATCGGGACCATGCCGGGCGCGAACAGCAGCGTGAACAGGACCAGGAGCAGGACCGGTTTGCTGCCGGGGACGCCGCGCTTGCTGAGGGCGTAGGCCAGGGCGATCGTGGTGAGGAGGGAGAGCGCCGTGCCGACGACCGTGATGCCGACGCTGACCATGACCGCCCGGCTGACGATGCCCCCGGAGAGGATCGTGCGGTAGGCGTCCAGGGTCGGGTCCGTGGGGAAGAGCACGAAGCCGCCCGCCTCGGTGATCTCCTTGCGGGATGCGAGGCTGGTGGAGAGGACCGTGAGGAACGGCAGGACCATCACGGCGACCAGGACGGTGAGGACAACTGCCTTGGCCGCGCTGCCGATCCGGGTCGGGGGCTCTTCCCAGGCGGGGCGCCGCTCGTCTCGGCCACCCTGAGTCCCCTTGGTGCGCAGGGGGAATCCGAAAGCGCTCATTTGCTGTACACCCCGTGCTCTCCGAAGGCGTGGGCGACCTTGTTGGCGCCCCAGATCATCAAGGCCCCGACGACGCCCTTGACCAGGCCGGCGGCCGCGCCGACGCCCCAGTCGCCGTAGACGACGCCGTGGTAGTAGACGTAGGTGTCCAGGACCTCGGCGGCGCGGGCGCCGACCGCGTCGCGCTGCAGCAGGAACTGCTCGAAGCCGACGGAGAGGACGTCGCCGAGGCGCAGCACCAGGAGCATGATCGTGACGCCGCGCACGGCGGGCAGGGTCACGTGCCACATGCGGCGCCAGCGGCCCGCGCCGTCCACGGCCGCGGACTCGTACAGGCTCTGGTCGACGCTCGCGAGGGCCGCCAGGTAAATGATCATGCCCCAGCCGATGTCCTTCCAGATCACCTGGCCGGTGATGAGGAGCGGGAAGGTGGAGGGGTCGGTCATCACGTCCAGGGCCGACATGCCGTGGTCGCGCAGGAAGTTGCTCAACAGGCCCGCGCCGCCGAGGACTTGCTGGAAGAGGGCGACGACGAGAACCCAGGAGATGAAGTGCGGGAGGTAGACGACGCTCTGGATGAACCGCTTCACGCGGGTGCTGACCAGGCTGTTGATGAGGAGGGCCAGGGCCAGCGGGGCCGGGAAGAAGAAGATCAGCTGGAGCGCGGCGAAGGCCAGGGTGTTGCGCACCGACTCCCAGAACGCCGGGTCGGCGAAGAGCTCCTGGAAGTTGGCGAGGCCGACCAGCGGGCTCTCCTTGAAGCCGATGAAGGGCTGGTAGTCCTGGAAGGCGACGATGTTGCCCAGCATCGGGACGTAGAAGAAGACCGCGAAGAACAGCACGCCGGGGGCCATGAGGGCGAACATCACCCAGTTGTTCCGCAGCCGGACGCGGAGCGGGGGCCGTCGGCGGGCAGGCGGACGCTCGGACTTGGACACCGGAGGCGACGCGGCGGCCCGGGGCCCGCGTTGCGTTACAGGGGTGGTCACACGTACTCCGCGAAGGAATTTGGAAGCCAACTTGCCTAAAGTGAGCCACATCATGGGAGGGACACCGGCGCCCGTCAACCATCTGCCCACGGTGAGGAGTTGGACTTTTCGCGGCGGACCAGGACGCGAGCCGCGCAGCCGGGTCAGACGAGGTTCTCGATGTGGTCCAGTGCGAGCCGTGCTGCCCCGATTGCGGTCGATTCCTCGCCGAGTACGGAGGTTTGCACCACCGGTGGTGAGAGGCAGAGCGTGCCGAGCCGGGCGGCGAACGGCTCGCTGAGCAGGGCTCCCGCGCGCGAGATGCCGCCGCCGAGGACCACGGCCTGCGGATCCAGGAGCGCGACGTGCCGGGCCAGGCTGTCGGCGAGGCACTCGGCGAAGGCGCGCAGCGTGTAGCGGGCGCCGCCGTCGCCGCGGGCCGCGGCGGTCACGACCGCGCGGGCGGCGTTCTCGCGGGTGGGCTCGCCGTCGCCGCGGTGCCCGGCGAACCAGTCCAACAGCCGCTCGTACGACCGCGGCCAGCCGTCACCCGCGACCATCTCGCCCGCCGCCCCGTGGTGCCCTCGGTGCAGCTCGCCGTGGATCCACACGCCGACGCCGAGCCGGTTGCCGACGTACAGGTAGAGGCAGTCCCGGGTGCCGACGCTGACGCCGAGGGTGCACTCGGCGAGCGTCGCCAACTGGATGTCGTTGCCGACGAGTACGGGTCCCGTCGTGGCGTCGGCGAGCTCGGCGGCCAGGTCGATGCCGGTCCACTCGGGCAGCGAGTCGCTGACCGCCACGCGCCCCTGGGTGTCGACCATGCCGCTGGTGCCGACGCCGGTGGCCAGCGGCCGCACGCCCGCCGCCCTGGGGTGGGCGAGGCAGCCCGCGAGGGCCCGGCGCACCGCGTCCAGGCGCCGGTCGGCGGGCAGGTCCGGGGTGACGGCGACGCGCTCGGCGGCCACCGTGCGGCCGAGCAGGTCGGCGAGGTGCACCAGGACCTTGTGGGCGCCGATATCGACGCCGAGGACGTGGCCCGCCTCCGCGCGGAAGCGGAACCTGCGGGCGGGCCTGCCGACGCTGCCGCTGCCCGGGGCCAGCTCGACCAGGCGGCCCTCGCGCAGGAGTTGGGCCGTGAGGTCCTGGGCGGTGGGCCGGGAGACCCCGATGAGCGCGGCCAGTTCGGGCACCGTGATCTCGTCGCGCTCGCGCAGCACGCGCAGCGCGGCCGCGGCGTTGAGGCGGCGCAGCAGCGACGGATCGCCGCTCGTGGTCCGATTCGAGAGATCCAAGGCGTCCCCCCTTGACAGCATGATCAATTGCTCACAGGGTGGCCCCGGAGCGATTGAGCAACTTACCTAATAAACAGCGCCCTTGGGGGTACCGCGACGATGGGTGAGCAGGGCCATCCCGAGCTGGAGTGCGGCTTCGGCATCTGGGACCAGGACGTCTACGGCAACCATCGCATCCTCGTGGAGGTCACCGCGGCGGCCACCGCGGTCGCGGCCGACATCCCCTGGCGGCGCCAGGACGGCGAGCCCGATCTGGCCGCCGGCGCCGTCGACGTGCTCGTCCTCGCGCCGTCGGGCCATCGCGTGCACAACACGGTGACCTTCGAGGCGACGGCCGAGCGCGGCCGCGTCGCCTTCGAGCCGACCGAGGGCCCCGGCGCCTACGCGGTGCACTACCTGCCGTACGCGCACACCGGCAAGCCGCACTACCCGCAGGCCGCCTACCGGCCCCCGACCCGCACCGCCGACCCCGGCTGGGTCCACCGCTGCGGGGTGCACCGCCCCGACAGCTGGGCGGATCTGCCCCGCGCGGAGGCGTTCCGCTACGAGGCGGTGAGCGCGGTCGACTCCTTCGCGCCGCTCGGCTTCGCGGCGACGGCCGCCGAGCGCGAGAAGCTCCACCAGGCGTACGCGGGCGAGGAGTTCCTGCTGTTCGGCGCGGACCGGGCACACCCGCTCGGCCGCTACCGCGCGCTGCCCGCCCGCTGGGCCCGCGCCACCCCGTTCACCGCCTTCTCCGGGACGGCGGAGCGCGGCGAGTTCTTCGCCTTCCAGGTCGGCGTGCACGCCCTGCGCGGGCTCGCGGACGTGCAGGTGGAGGCGCGCGGGCTGCCCTTCCCCGTCCGCTGCCTCAGCACCGGCGGCGTGGACGCGCGCGGCCGCTCCTTCACCCGCCGGGTGGATGTCCCCGAGGACGGCGTGACCGCCCTCTGGCTCGGCGTGGACGTCCCCGAGGGCGCCCGCCCCGGCCTGTACGAGGGGGAGGTCGCCGTGCGCGCGGAGGGCGCCGGGGAGCGCGTCCTGCCGCTGCGCCTGACCGTCACGCGCACCGCCGTCGCCGACCACGGCGCCGGGTCCCCGGAGCGCCTCGCGCGCCTGCGCTGGCTCGACTCGGCGTACGGTCACGACGACGAGGTGGTCGCGCCCTACGAGCCGATCCGGGTCGAGGGGCGGGACGGGCGGCGTCTCGGTCTGCTCGGGCGCACCGTGGAGCTCGGCCCCGACGGGCTCCCGCACCGCATCACCTCGGCCTTCACCCCGTCCGTCACCCGCGCCGAAGGCCCCGCCCGCGACCTCCTCGCCGCCCCCGTCGCCCTCGGCCTCGGCCGCCCCCTCGACCACGCGGAGCCCGTCCTCGACCGGCCGGGCCCGGCCCGGGCGCGCTGGACGACGACGGCCACCGGCAGGGACGTACTCCTGCGCACCGAGGGCGAGTTGGAGGCCGACGGGTTCCTCGTCGTGCGCGCCACCGTCGAGGCCACCGCCGACACCGAGCTCGACGTGACCCTGACCGTGCCGGTGCGCGAGGAGGTCGCCCGGTACGCGATGGGGCTCGGCCTGACCGGCCGGGCCTGCCCGGACACGTACGACTGGACCTGGGACACCCCCACCCGCAACCAGGACGCCTTCTGGCTCGGCGACCCGGCCGCCGGGCTCCAGCTGAGCCTGCGCGACGAGCACTACACCCGGCCCCTCAACACCAACTACTACCGCGAGAAGCCCCTCGTGACCCCGCGCTCCTGGGCGGGCGACGGGGACGGCGGGGTGCACCTGCGCACGGCGGGCGGGGTGCGGGAGCTGACCGCGTACAGCGGGCCGCTGCGGCTGCGGGCGGGCGAGAGCCGCCGCTTCGAATTCCGGCTGCTGCTCACGCCGTTCAAGCCCATCGAGCCGGGGCGGCAGCTCGCCGAGCGCTACTTCCACGCCTACGCGGCGCCCGAGGAGATCGCGGCGTACGGCGCGAACGTCGTGAACCTCCACCACGCGACGCCGCCGAACCCGTACATCAACGACCCGCTGCTGCGCGCCGACGCGCTGCGCTCGTACACGGACGCGGCGCACCAGCTCGGCATCCGCGTGAAGGTCTACGACACGGTCCGTGAACTGACCCGCAACACACCGGAGTTGCCTGCTCTGGCCGCGCTCGGCGACGAGGTCTTCGCGCCGGGTCCCGGCGGCGGGCATGCCTGGCTGCGCGAGCACCTGGGCGCCGACTACGTGCCGGGCTGGGTGGCGACGGACGTCGGGGACGTCGCGGTGGTGACCGGTGGGGAGTCCCGCTGGCACAACTCCTATGTGTGCGGCGTGGAGCGGCTGCGGCGGGTCCTCGGCGTGGACGGGCTCTACCTCGACGACGTGGCGTACGACCGGACGACGATGAAGCGGGTCCGCAAGGCCCTGGAGCGCTCCGGGAACGGGCGCGGGGCGCCGCTGGTCGACCTGCACTCCTGCAACCAGTACCGGGCGCCCGACGGCTTCGCCTCCAGCGCGAACCTGTACGCGGAGCTTCTCCCCTACACCGACCGGCTCTGGCTCGGGGAGCTCTTCGACTACGAGGGCTCCGACCCGGCGTACTGGCTGATCGAGCTCTCCGGCATCCCGTTCGGCGTGATGGGCGAGATGCTGGAGGGCGGCGGCAATCCGTGGCGGGGCCTGGTGTTCGGGATGACGGCGCGGGCGCCGATGACGGACGTCCGGCCGCTGTGGCGGGCCTTCGACCAACTCCGGCTTCCCGAGGCCGAGATGACCGGCTGGTGGGCGCCGGACGCGCCCGTGCGCACGGGGCGCGAGGACGTCCTCGCGACGACGTGGCGGGGGCCCGGCGGGACGGCTGTGGCGCTCGCGTCCTGGGCGGCCGAGGAGACCGAGGTCGTGCTCACCACGGGGTCGGGCCCGGTCGCGGCCCACGCGCCCGCGATCGAGGGCTTCCAGCCGGAGCGGAGCTTTGCCGCGGGGGCGGGGGTGCGGGTGCGGCCCGGCCGTGGGTGGCTGCTTCGGCTCTGCGAGCCCGGCGAGTAGGGGGTGGCGGGGGCGGTTGTCGGGGCGGGGGCGGGTGAGGGTGCGGGTGCGGGTGCGGTGTTGGTGCGGGTGCGTCGTGGTGTTTCGCGCAGTTCCCCGCGCCCCTGAAGTGGTGCGTTTGTCGGCTGCGGGTGCGTTGTGGTTGCTCGCGCCGTTCCCCGCGCCCCTGAAGTGGTGCGTTTGTCGGCTGCGGGTGCCTTGTGGTTGCTCGCGCCGTTCCCCGCGCCCCTGAACGGTACGTTCGTCGGCTGCGGGTGCCTTGTGGTTGCTCGCGCCGTTCCCCGCGCCCCCTGCGGGGCCCGGGGAACTCGGCCTTCTCCGGCTGCTACTGGCCCATCGTCAGGCCGCTCTTGCCAGCGCCGCGACTCAGCACGATGCGGCGGATGCGGTCGCGGACCTCGCTCACCTCCGCGCCGCGCGCCACCGCGCGGTTGAGGTTCACGACGCGGCCCGCGTCGGTGTCGAACCACATGGGGATGAACTCCGCCTTCTTGACCTCCCAGCGCCCGCCCGGCTTGGCGGGCGGCACGAAGGTGAAGCGGCCGATCGAGCCCTGGTTGCCGCGCGGGTCGTGGGCGTCCTCGTGGTTGATCATGTCGCCGGCGATCTGGTCGCCCATGCCGTAGATGACCCAGGTGCCGTCCTTGCCGCCGACCTTCTCGTACGCCTGCGGGACGTGCGCGTGCGTGCCGAGGATCAGGTCTACGTCCGGGCGGCCGCCCGTGCGGGAGGACGTGAGCTGCTTGCCGAGGCGCAGCTGCTGGGCGTCCGGCGCGTCCTGCCACTCGGTGCCCCAGTGCAGGGAGACCACGACCACGTCGGCGCCCGCCTTCCGGGCGGCGCGGGCGTCCGCGACGATCCGGGCGCGGTCGATGACGTTGACCGTCCAGGGCTTGCCCTGCGGCTGCGGGATGCCGTTCGTGCCGTACGTGTACGACAGCTGCGCGACCTTCGCGCCGCCCGCGCGCAGCCAGGCCGGGGACTTGGCCTCGGCGGCCGTACGGCCCGAACCCGCGTGCTTGACGCCCGCCTTGTCGAGGGCGGACAGGGTGCGGCGGACCCCGGCCGAGCCGTCGTCCAGGGTGTGGTTGGAGGCGGCCGAGCAGGAGTCGTAGCCGGTGGCCTTGAGAGCGCGGGCCACCTGCGGCGGGGACTTGAAGGTGGGGTAGCCGGTGTAGTCGCCGTTCTCGCCGTACACCGTCTCCATGTGACAGATCGCCAGGTCGGCCTTGGACACGACCGACTTGGCGCCCGCGAGCATCGGCGCGAAGTCGTAGTCGTCGCCGCCGCCGTCGGCGAGAGCCTGGCGGATGATCGAGGCGTGCGGCAGGACGTCGCCGGAGGCGACGAGGGTGAAGCCGCGCGGGGCGGCCGCGCCGCCCAGGGCGGAGGGTGCGGGCTCGGCGCCGTGCCGCGCCTTGCCGTGCGGTGCGTGTGGGGCGTGCGGGGCATTCGGTGCGTTCGGGGCGGGCTTCTTCGCTCCGTCCGCCGTGCCGCCGGACGGCGGCTGCTGTGCCGTGCAGGCGGCGGTGGCGCCGATCAGGGCGGCCACCAGGACGGCCGTCGTGCGCCGCGCGCTCGGGGCGCGCAGGGTGCGCTGTGTCATCGAGCAGACTCCGTGGATTCGGGGACCTTCGGGAAAATGCGTCGATATGAATCCACATATGGAGATTACGGAGAGTCAAGGAACAACCCCGCAAGGGTCCCTAAAAGGGGTTCAACTTTCCGGGCCATGTGACTCGTTGAACACGACCACTCTGACCTGCGAGGAAACCGGAGCCCGGGTCAAGGCTCAGTAAAGCGCCTTGCTCGCAAGGCCGTTGAGTACTCGGCTGTCCTCTATCCGTGTTCCGGATCGGGGACCAGAGGCCGGTGACGCGCACGGACAGAAGGAGGAAGGCGGAGCGCGATGCAGCACGAGAGCAGAGACAGCACCGAGGGCTCCAGCGGCGGTGAGCTGCGCGTGCCGATGGCGTGGCTGTACGCCGAGTACATCGCCGACGAGCTGCTGCGCACCGGCGACCTGATGCCGCCCACGTCCTTCGAGTACCGCGCCGGGCGCGACGCCCTGGCGCTCACCATCTACCTCTCCGACACCGAGGGCGAGCTGTCCGGGATCCGGGTGGTCACCCAGCTGGAGAACTGGCTGTCGCTGACGGCCTACGACCAGCCGTGGCGCGAGTGGGTGCGCGAGCGGATGGACGGGCTCGCCGAGGCCGCCGCCGCGGCGCGCGCCCCGAGCCCGGACCTCGACCTCGCCGACGCCGCCTGGCGCTGGCTGGAGGAGACCGAGCTGCTCGCTCCCGACCTGGACGCGGTGCCCGGCGGCGGCGCCGTGCCCGGCGAGGACGAGGGGCCCAAGGTGTGGACCCCGGCCTGGCGGCTCGGCCTCCCGCTCGGGCATCTGGCGATCCACCTCTTCTGACGGATCACCCGGGGCACCAGCGGGAACTGACGGGGCCTCACCAGGACCTCGTGCGGCGTGACATGAGTGATTCGGCCGTCCACTGCGTACGGGAGGGCACTCGTCCCCCCATCCGCGAGGAATGCCATGAGGTCCCTGGAGCGGCATCGTGACGCCGGCGCCTATGCGCTCGGCGTCCTCGGCACCGCGGACGCCTTCCGCTTCGAGGAGCACCTCGCACAGTGCCCCGACTGCGTCCGCCGCATCGACGAACTCGCTCCCGCAGCAGACCTGTTGGGGCTGTACGGCCGGGTGACGCCGGACCGCGTCGAACCGTTCGCGAGGCCGGACCCCGGCCTCCTGGACCGCCTGGTGCGGGCGCCCCGCGGGCAGCGGCGGGAGCGGGCCCGGCGGGGCGGCCTGTGCGCGGTCGCGGCGGCGGTGGCGCTCGCCCTCGCGGGCCCCGTGGCGGGCGTCCTGACGCCGTCCGGGTCGGGCCCGGCGCGGATCAGCGCGCGCGACGGCCGCACCGGGGTCGCCGCCACCCTCTCGGCGCGCGACCGCACCTGGGGCACGGAGGTGCGGCTCACCGTGACGGACGGCGCGCGGGGGCGGATCTGCGAGCTGGTCGCGGTCGCCGCCGACGGCTCCGAGGAGACCGTCACGACGTGGCACTCCCCCGCCCGCTCGTCCAGCACGCGGGGCGGGGCGGCGCTGCACCGGCGCGACATCAGCCGGTTCGAGGTGCGCACCGAGGACGGGCGGCGGCTGCTGACGCTGCGGGGCTGAGCCGCCCGGCTCCCGGACCCGCCGCTTCAGCCGCTTCAGCCGCTTCAGTCACTGCCTTCGCTTCATTCGCTGCAGTCGCTGCAGTCACTTCAGCAGGCGTGACATGCGGCGGTCCGCCAGGGGCTTGCCGCCCGTCTGGCACGTCGGGCAGTACTGCAGCGACGAATCCGCGAACGACACCTCGCGGACGGTGTCGCCGCACACCGGGCAGGGCTCGCCGGTGCGGCCGTGCACGCGCAGACCGCTCTTCTTCTCCGCCTTGAGCCGCCCCGCCGCGACCCCGCGCGAGCGCTCCACCGCCTCGGTGAGGGTGCCGCGCAGGGCCTCGTACAGCTGGTGCGTCTCGTCCGGGGTGAGGCTCGCGGCGAGCTTGAAGGGGGACATGCGGGCGGCGTGGAGGATCTCGTCGCTGTAGGCGTTGCCGATGCCCGCGATGAGGGACTGGTCGCGCAACGCGCCCTTCAACTGGCGCCGTTCGCCGTCCAGGAGGGCCGCGAGGCGCGCCTCGTCGAAGTCGGGGGCTGGGGGTCCCCCCTGGTCCTGAAGACCTTGGGGGAGGGTCGGGGCCAGCCGGGCGATGCCGGGGACGGTCCGCGGGTCGGCGGTGACGTACACGGCGAGGCGCTTCTGGGTGCCGGCCTCCGTCAGGTCGAAGCCCGCTCCGGTCTCCAGGGCGACGCGGAGCGCCAACGGGCCCTTCCCCGGCCGGGGTTGGCCGTCCGGGAGGCGGTCCTTCCAGTGCAGCCAGCCCGCGCGGGCCAGGTGCGTGACCAGGTGGAGGCCGCCCGTGTCGATCGCGAGGAACTTGCCGTGCCGGGCGACGCCCTCGACGGTGCGGCCTTCGAGGGCGGTGAGCGGGGGCTCGTACGTCTTGAGGACGCTGATCGCGACGGGCAGCACCCGGACGATCTCGTGGCCGACGAGGTGCTCGGTGAGGAAGTCCCTGAGCGCCTCGACTTCGGGGAGTTCCGGCATGACCCTTCCCGTCTGTCGTGGTCCGTCGCGTCAGTCTCGCGCGGGCACGATGAACTCGCACCACACGCACTTGCCGGTGCCCCGCGAGTCCACGCCCCAGACGTCCGCGAGCCGGTCCACCAGGAGCAGTCCGCGTCCGGACACCCCGGACTCCCCCGCCTCGCGGCGGCGCGGCAGGGCGCTGGAGGAGTCCTCCACCTCGACGCGCAGGCGCCGGTCGGTGCCGGTGAGCACGCGCAGGGTGACGATCGCGGAGCCGTCGGTGTGCATCAGGGCGTTGGTGATGAGTTCGTCGGCGACGAGCTCGATCTCGTCGGAGCGCTCACGGGCGCCCCAGGCGCGGACCGCCGCCCGGATCATGTGCCGGGCCTCGGCGAGGGCCTCCGGGTCGCTCGGCGCGACGTGCTGCTGGAGGCGGCCGCCGGACTGCGGGGCGTCGATCATGCGGCGGCGCAGGAGCAGCAGCGCCGCGTCGTCGTCGCCGCCCCGGCCGTCCGTGATCGCGCAGAGCCGGTCGGCGAGCTGCTGGAGGTCGCGCGGCCCCGTCGCGGCGAGCGAGGCGAGGGCCTGCAGCCCGTCGTCGAGGTCGGCCCCCGGCTCCTCCACCAGGCCGTCGGTGTAGAGCAACAGGGTCTGGCCCGCGTCGAGTTCGAGGGTGGTGACCGGGTACTCGAGGCGGCCGAACTCGGCGGAGAGGCCGAGCGGGAGCCCGCCGTCCACGGGCACCCGGCGGCAGCTTCCGTCGGTGAGCTGGAGCAGCGGGTCGACGTGGCCCGCCCGGACGAACTGCACGACGCCCGTGGACAGGTCGGCCTCCGCGTACAGGCAGGTCGCGAAGCGGTCGGTGTCGAGCTCGTGCAGGAAGCCGGAGGCACGGGCCATCACGGTGGCCGGGGTGTGGCCCTCGGCGGCGTAGGCGCGCAGCACGATGCGGAGCTGGCCCATGACGGCGGCCGCGTGGGTGTCGTGGCCCTGGACGTCGCCGATGACGGCGCCGACCCGGCCGCCGGGCAGCGGGATCACGTCGTACCAGTCGCCGCCGATGTCCCGGCCGAGGGCGGCGGAGCGGTAGCGCACCGCGATGTCGGCGCCCGGCACGCCGGGGATGGTGCGCGGCAGCATGGCTTGCTGGAGCCCCTGCGCGAGATCGCTCTCCTGCTCGTAGAACATGGCGCGCTGCAGGCTCTGCGCGATGCTGCTGCCGAGGGCGACCAGGACGTTGCGCTCGTCCTCGGGGAAGCCGGTCTTGCGCTCGTACAGCAGGCCGAGCGCCCCGATGGACCGGGCCTGCGCGATCAGCGGCAGATACGCGGCGGAGGTGATCCCGAGGTGCTCGATGTGCGGCCACAGCAGCGGGTACTCGGCGGCGAACTCCTGCGCCGACTCGATGAAGCGCGGCGTCATCGTGCGCACGACCTCGCTCATCGGGTACGGCTCGTCGACCCGGGTGAACCGGGTGCCCGGCACGAAACTGCCCACCGGCCCCTCGGCGACGAGGCGGATCCGGCCCGCCTCGACGAGCCCCATGACGAGGTTCGAGGCGCCGAGGTGGGCGAGCCCGTGGGTGTCCTTCAGGACGTCGATGACGTCCCGGACGGTACGGGCGTGCGCGAGGGCCGCCGTGGTGTTCTGCACCAGGCTCGTGGTGCGGTACCGCTCGGCCTCCTGGGCGACGCGCTCGGGCAGCGCCGTGGTGTCGCCGAGCTCCTGGGTGGCGTCGCGCAACAGACCCACGATGCGGTACGGGCGGCCGTTCTCGTCGCGGTGGATGTAGCCGTGGGTGTGGGTCCACTGGGGGCTCCCGTCGCGGCGCCGGATGCGGAAGTACGCGCCGTAGGACGCGCTGCCGTCCTTGAGGGCCTGCGAGACGAGGGCGTCGAGCCGGTGGGCCTGGACGGGCGGGACGCGGCCGGACAGGGACTCGGGGCGCCCGTTGTACTCCTCGCGGCGCACGTCGAACAGGCGCAGGGCCGTGTCGTCGAGGTCCATCTGGCCGCGGTCGAGATCCCAGTCGAAGGAGCCGGTCGCGAGGGCGGGGCCGTACGTCTCCAGGAAGCCGGTGCCGGAGGCGGTGTCGGAGGCGGTGTCGGAGGCTGCGCCGGAGACGGTCCCTGAGGTGGCACCGGAGACGGTCCCTGGTTCGTCTACTGAACCGGACGCGTGCTCCTCGGACGCGTGTCCCTCGGCCTGCGGCTCATCGCGGCCGCCGCTCCCGGCGGCCGTGTCGCCAGCCCCTGTTCCCGGGTCCATGCGCCCACGCTAGACGCGGCCCGCCCGCATCGCTCGGCGAGGCGGGGCCGGGCGGCACGGATCAGTCGTCGCCGGCGGCGGGGACGACGGCGACCGGGCAGTGCGCGTGGTGCAGCGTCGCGTGCGCCACGGAGCCGAGCAGCAGGGAGTCGGGCAGCCTGCGGTGGTGGCGGCCGACGACCACGAGGGCGGCGGTCCGCGACGCGTCGACGATCGGCCCCGCGGCGTCGGCCGGCGCGGCGGCCGCGGTCACCGCCACGTCCGGGTACCGCTCGGCGAACGGCCGCAGCCGCTCCGCCTGCGCCTGCCGCGTCTGGCCCTCGGCCGCGGCGGCGCCCTCGCTCCCGTCCATCACGGTCTCCAGGGCGACGGCGTCGAGCGGGGAGTTCATCAGGAGCGCGGGCGAGGGCGGCACGTGGTACGCGGAGATCACGAGGAGCGGCAGCTGCTGCGCGGTCGCCGCGGCGAAGGCGAAGCCCACGACGGCGTCCGCGGTGTCGGTGGGGTGCAGGCCGAGGACGACCTGGTCGCCCGGGGTGCCCGCGCCCGCGTCGGTCGTCCGGTCGTCGTGCGGGACCACGACGACGGGGCAGGGCGCGCTGCCCGCGACCTTCCGGCTGGTGGACCCGAGCAGCAGGCTGGCGAAGCCGCCGCGGCCGCGCGAGCCGAGGACGAGGAGGCGGGCTCGGGCCCCCTGGTCGCGCAGCGCGCCGACGACGTCGCCCTCCAGGGAGACATGGCGGGTGGCCGGGCCGTCCGCCGCGCCCCGGCCGGGCAGGGCCGACAGGACGGGGTCGGCGTCGCCTCCGCCGTGGCCCGGCCGGACGTGGGCGACCACGAGCTCCGTGCCGATCCGGCCCGCCGCGCGCGTCGCCCAGGCGAGCGCCTTCAGGCTGGGTTCCGATCCGTCCACGGCGGCGACCACGGGGCGGTGCTCGCCCGAGCGGTCGGAGGGGTTTGCGGCCATACGTTCAGAATGGCATTTCTCCTTTGCGTTCGCCCCCTCCTGTCCTTCAATGCGAGGGTTTCACCGGAATCACAGAACCCGGACCGGAAGTCACCGGACCGGAGGTCACCGGACCAGGAGTCAGGAGTCACGTGGTGAGCAAGGAAAAGCAGTTGATTGTCGTCGGCGTCGACGGCTCGCGCCATTCACTGGCCGCCCTGCGCTGGGCCGCGGGACAGGCGGAGCTCGCCGGCGGCCTGGTGCACGCCGTCATGAGCTGGGAGTGGTCCGCGAACCCCTTCAACATGGGCGCCAAGGGCCGCGACGGCGAACCCGTCACCCCTGAGGAGGCGGCCCGCGAGAAGCTTGCCACCGCCCTCGCCGAGACCTTCCCCGGCGGCACGGTGCCCGACGCCGTGAAGGGCCGGGCCGTCCAGGGCGACCCGGCCCATGTGCTGGTCGAGGAGTCGCAGTCGGCGTCCCTCCTGGTGGTGGGGACGCGCGGCTACGGCGGTTTCAAGAGCGCGATGCTCGGCTCGGTCAGCCAGCAGGTGGTGCAGTACGCGGCGTGCACGGTGGTCGTGGTGCGCGAGGAGAGCTGACACCGCTGACGCTTCCTCAGCTCTCCTCGCCCCGGCCCTCCTCGCCTCAGCTCTCGAAGACGCCCGCGTCACCGCCGCCGTCCGACTGACCCGGCTGATCCGGCTGATCCGGCTGGTTGGGCTGGTCCTGGGTGTCCGGCTGGTCCGGGACCACCGGCTCCGGGTTCGGCGGCTGGGGCGGTACGGGCGGCGGCGGCTCCTGCGACGAGGTGCTGGGCGAGGGGCAGCCGCTGGGCCACGGGCTCGGGCTGTCCAGGAACTGGCCCGGGTTGTCCGGGTCCGGCGACGGGCAGTCCGTCGTCGCGGGGCTCGGGCTGGTCGAGTCGTCCTCGTCCGGGCTCGACGACGTGTCGTCCGGCGAGGGGCTCTCCTCGTCGGGGCTCGGCGAGGTGTCGTCCGGGTCCGGCGACGAGGAGTCCGGGTCGGGGCTCGGGCTGCTCGGGTCCGGTGTGGGCGGGGAGGGCTTCGGCTTGGGCTTCGGGACGACGCGGTCGCGGTTCGCGTCCTCGTCGCCGATCTTCCGCTCGATCCAGGTGTTGTTGATGATGTTGATGATCGTGATGTTGGTGATCGGCTGCGGCGCCGGGGTCACGATGACGACCTGGCCCTGCCGGTAGCCGTTCCACTGCGGCCCGACGTGGTGCGGACTGCCCTTGAGGGCGACCGGGGGCTTCAGCGGGTTGCCGCAGGCGCAGCGCACCCGGGGCATGCCGCGCTCGTCGACGAGGACGGCGGTGCCGGCCTGGAGCACCGACTGGAAGCTGGTCGCCTGCCCGCTCCGGAAGCCGTGGTTGGTGACCCGGGTGTCGGCGCGCAGCACGACCGGGGTGAGCCCGCGCAGGAAGCTCGCGATGTCCGCCTGGGCGATGCCCGACGCCTGCGCGAACGCGCGGCCCTTGGCCTGGTCGGAGGTGAGGAAGCGGATCTGCTGCCCGACGTCGCAGCTGCCGATGTTGTGCGTGCCGCCGTACAGGCCGGGGGTGCCGCCCTGGATGGAGCGCAGGCCCTGGGCCGTCGGCGAGGACGAACCCGTGGGCGCCGGCTCCGGCGAACGGGTGACGACGGGTGAGGGCGTCGCGGTGGAGGTGGCGGTGGAGTCCGTGAAGGGGTCGGGGCCCTGGGCGGCCACGGGCTGCAGGAAGAGCTCCTCGCCGCTGCTCGCCGTGCTCGCGGCGTCCTTGGAGCCGCCGCTGGAGCAGCCCGCCACGGCGAGGGCCATGGATATCGCGAAGGCCGCCGCGTAGGTCCTGGTCGGTGTGCGCACCGGGGGTCTCCCGCCTGTTGCCGGGGCATTTCGGCCCATTCTGGGAGGAGCAGGGCGAGATCGCACGAGGGAGGCGCGGCCCTCGGAGCTTCTGAGGCTGCGGGAGACGGGGCGACTCTCACGCCACGTGGGCCGCAGCTCTCACTCAGCGTCACGATCGGCGTGACAATGGGCACGTGCAGTGGTTCACGGATGCCGACTACGGGCTGAGCCGGCTGGTCTTCCAGCGGGTCCTTGCCGCCGTCTACCTCGTGGCGTTCCTCGGGGCGGCACGGCAGTTCCGTGCGCTCATCGGGGAGCGGGGGATGCTGCCGGTGCCCCGGTACGTGGCCCGGGTGCCGTTCCGGCAGGCGCCGAGCCTCTTCCAACTCCGCTACTCCGACCGGCTGTTCGCGACGGTCGCGTGGACGGGCGTCGGGTGCGCGGCGGCGCTGCTCGCGGGCGTGGACGGACTGCTGCCGCTCGGGGGCGCGATGGCGCTGTGGGCGCTGCCGTGGCTGCTGTACCTGTCGATCGTGAACGTGGGCCAGACCTGGTACGGCTTCGGCTGGGAGTCACTGCTGCTCGAAGTGGGGTTCCTGGCGGTCTTCCTCGGCAACGACGAGGTCGCGCCGCCGGTTCTGGTGCTGTTCCTGCTGCGGTGGGTGCTGTTCCGCGTCGAGTTCGGGGCCGGGCTCATCAAAATGCGGGGGGACGCGTGCTGGCGGAAGCTGACATGTCTGTATTTCCACCATGAGACGCAGCCGATGCCGGGGCCGCTGAGCTGGTTCTTCCACCACCTCCCGAAGCCGGTGCACCGGATGGAGGTCGCGGCCAACCACTTCACCCAACTCGTCGTCCCTTTCCTGCTGTTCACTCCGCAGCCGATTGCCACGTGGGCCGCGTGCCTGATGGTGGTCACGCAGGTGTGGCTGGTGCTGTCGGGGAACTTCGCGTGGCTGAACTGGCTGACGATCGCGCTCGGCCTGTCTGTGGTGGACTTCTCGGTGCTCGGGGTCGGGTCGTCCTCTTCGTCTTCTCCTTCGTCCTTCTTGTCCTCGTCCTCGTCCTCGTACGGGAGCACTCCCCTTTGGTACGAGGTGGTGGTCGTCCTTGTGGGGTGTGTGCTGGTTCTGCTGAGTTATCGGCCGGTGCTGAATCTGGTCTCACGGCGGCAGGTCATGAACACCTCGTTCGACCCGCTCCATCTCGTCAATTCCTATGGGGCGTTCGGGAGTGTGAGCCGGGTGCGGCACGAGATCGTCATCGAGGGCGCGGTGGAGGCTGGGGACGGGAAGGCGGGGACCGGGGAGGCGGTGGAGTGGCGTCCGTACGAGTTCAAGGGGAAGCCCGGAGATCCGGGGCGGTGGCCTCGGCAGTTCGCTCCCTATCACCTCCGGCTGGACTGGATGATGTGGTTCGCGGCGCTCTCGCCTGCTTATGCGGAGGCGTGGTTCGGGGGGTTGATGGAGCGGTTGCTGGAGGGGGACCGGGACACGCTTCGGTTGTTGCGGAGGAGTCCGTTCGGGGTGGGGGTGCGGCCTGCGGTGGTGCGGGCTCGGCTCTATCGGTATCGGTACGCTTCTTGGGCCGGGCTTCGGAAGGAAGGGGTCTGGTGGGAGCGGGAGTTGGTGCGGGAGTTCTTTCCGGCTTCTCGGCTCGGGCGGTGAGGTTCGCCTTGTCCTTTCCCCGATCCCGCCCCTTCCCGAAAAGCGACTCCGTCGCTCTGGGTGCTGTCATGGGGCTTCGTCCCTTGCCCCCTGTCGGCGCTTCGCGCCTCGTCCTCAAACGCCGGACGGGCTGAGGTACACCCTTCTCGCCGTGCCTGCGAAGACTTCCGCCCGCTCGTCGAGAGTCAGTGTTTCCGTCAACTGTTGTGCCGACCGCACCACTTCGCCATACGCGGCCCGCACCGTGCACACCGGCCAGTCCGAGCCGAACATCAGGCGTGCCGGGCCGAATGCGTCGAGGGCCGTCTCCGTGTAGGGGCGCAGGTCCGCCGGCGTCGACCGTCCCGGCGCCGCCTCCGTCACCAGGCCGGACAGTTTGGCCACCGTGTTGGGGAGCCCGGCCAGGGCGCGGATGTGGGTCGACCAGGGTTCCAGGCCGCCCGAGGCGATCGGAGGCTTGCCCAAGTGGTCGAGGACGAAGGTCAGTTCGGGGTGGGCCGCGGCTGCCTGGATGCAGGACGGGAGTTGGGGTGGGGTCACGATCAAGTCGTACGTGAGGCCCGCCGCCGCCACCGCCGACAGTCCCCTGCGGACGTCGGGGCGGAGCAGCCACTCCGGGTCCGGTTCGCCCTGGACCTGGTGGCGGATGCCCACCAGGTGCTCGCCGCCCGGGAGTTCGCGGAGGGCCGCCAGGGTGGACGCCACGTCGGGAGCCGTCAGATCCGTCCAGCCCACCACCCCCGCCACCAGGTCGCTCCGCGCCGCCAGGGCCAGGAACTCGGGCGTCTCCTCCGGCACCGTGATCGTCTGCACGAGAATCGTGGCCGTCACTCCGTGAGCCTTCGCCTCGGGGGCCAGGTCCGGGAGGGTGAAGTTGCGGCGGAGTGCGGCCAGTTCCGGGCCCCTGATCCAGTCCTGGTCGCGGACCGAGAGGTCCCACACGTGGTGGTGGGCGTCGATGCGGGCCGCGGGAGTGCCCATGTCGATGCGGGTCATGGAAGTTCCCATACCGTGGGGAGACCCGCCTGCGCGCCCTCGGACGAGTAGTCGTGGACCACGTCCAGCAGCTCCGCCATGCGGGCCTGCCAGGTGACGTTGGCGGGGAGCCCCTCCAGTGCGGCGAGCATGCGGGCGTAGTCCTCGCACTCCAGGACGTGGAAGAGGTCCGTACCGCTGCGCCAGATCGTCCACGACGTGGCGCCCGCCGCGCGGATCGCGTCGGTCAGTTCGGCGGGGACCTCGCGGTGCGCCGCCTCGTACTCCTCGATGCGGTCCGCGCGGACCTTGGTGTGCAGGGCGATCCTCACGGGAGCGGATCCTCCTCGGGGGTGGGGGTGTCGGCGGGCAGGAGGCCCTCGGCGCGTGCTTCCTTCCAGAGGTCCGGTGGTACGCGTGACCTGAACTGGCTCACTGCATCGCTCACTTCGTGCGGTGAGCGGGTGCCGACCAGCACGCTCGCCACCGCCGGGTGGCCGAACGGGAAGGCCAGGGCCGCCGCGCGCAGCGTCGTGCCGTGGCGGGTCGCGAGGGCTTTGAATCGGCCCGCTCGGTCCAGCAGCGCCTCGGGGGCCGCCGCGTAGTCGTACGTCGCGCCCGGGCGCGGGTCCGCCAGGAGGCCCGAGTTGAAGACGCCGCCGATGACCACGGAGACGTGGTGTTCCTGTGCCGCCGGGAGGAGTTCGGCGAGGGCCCGCTGGTCCAGGAGCGTGTAGCGGCCGGCGCACAGGACCGCGTCCACGTCCGTGTCGCGGACGAAGCGGGTGAGCATCTCCGCCTGGTTCATGCCCGCGCCGATCGCGCCGACGACGCCTTCGGCGCGCAGGCGTTCCAGGGCCGGGTACGCCTCGCGGAACGCCTGCTCCGCGTGGTCGTCGGGGTCGTGGAGGTAGACGACGTCGATGCGGTCGAGGCCGAGTCGGGTCAGGCTCGCCTCCAGGGAACGGCGGACGCCGTCGGCGCTGAAGTCCCAGACGCGGCGGTGGGTGGCGGGGACCGCGAAGCCGCCGTCGCTCAGGTCGTCGGCTGTCTGCGGGGCTCCGGCCATCAGCCCTGACTCCGGCTCCGGAACCGGATCCGGCTCCAGGAGGCGGCCCGCCTTCGTCGAGATCGTGTACGTCGCGCGGTCGCGACCGGCGAGAGCCGCGCCCAGTCTGCGTTCCGAGAGGCCCAGGCCGTAGTGCGGGGCCGTGTCGAAGTAGCGGATGCCCGCGTCCCAGGCCGCCGTCACCGCCTCGTGTGCCTGTTCGTCGGTGACCGGCGTGAAGAGGTTGCCGATGCCCGCGCCGCCGAAGGACAGCTCCGTCACCGGGACGGTGGTGCGTCCCAGGCGGCGGGTGGCCAGGGGCGTCACCGGCCCGCCGGGCGCAGCCGCAGGCCCTGCATGCCGCCGTCCACGGCGAGCGCGGTGCCGGTCGTGGCGCCGGACAGGGGGCTCGCCAAGTAGGCGATGGCGCCCGCGACTTCGGCGGCCGTGACGAGGCGGCCGGTCGGCTGGCGGGCCTGGAGCGCGGCCCGCTCGGCGGCCGGGTCGGGGGCGGCGTCCAGCAGGCGGCCGACCCACGGCGTGTCCACGGTGCCGGGGTTCACGCAGTTGACGCGGATTCCCTCGCGCACGTGGTCGGCGGCCATCGCGAGGGTGAGGGAGAGCACGGCGCCCTTCGAGGCCGAGTACAGCGCGCGCTGCGGAAGTCCGGCGGTGGCGGCTATGGAGCAGGTGTTGACGACGGCCGCGTGGGCGGACTCCCGCAGGTGCGGGAGGGCGGCCCGGGTGGTGCGGACGATGCCGAGGACGTTGACGTCCAGGACGCGGTGCCACTGCTCGTCGTCGTTGTCCTCGACGGTGCCCTGGGCGCCGATGCCCGCATTGTTGATGACGACGTCGAGTCCGCCGAGGTCGGCCGCTGCGGCCGCCACCGCCGTGCGCACCGACGCGTCGCCGGTGACGTCGGCCTCGTACGCGTGCAGGGGCTTGTCCACGGTGCTCGGGTCCAGGTCGAGGACGGCGACCCGGGCGCCCCGCGACGCCATCAGCTCGGCGGTGGCGCGGCCGATGCCGGAGGCCCCGCCGGTGACCAGGGCCCGCAGCCCCTCGAAGTCGGTCATGCCACTGCTCCTTTGTGTCGGGGGTGCCTGGGCTCCTGAGTGCGCTGGGGCTGTCCGGCCAGGTCCGCGGCCCAGAACGTGCCGTCCGGGTAGGCGAATTCGGCCAGCGACTCGGCGCGCATCGTCGCCGAGAAGCCGGGCGTGGTGGGCGCCTGGTAGTGGCCGTCGCGGAGGACGACCGGCGCCGTGAAGTGGTCGTGGAGGTGGTCGACGTACTCGATGACGCGGTTCTCCGTGGTGCCCGCGAGCGCCACGTAGTCGAACATCGACAGGTGCTGGACGAGCTCGCACAGGCCGACGCCGCCCGCGTGCGGGCAGACGGGGACGCCGAACTTGGCGGCGAGCAGCAGGATCGCGAGGTTCTCGTTGACGCCGCCGACGCGGGCCGCGTCGATCTGCAGGACGTCGATGGCGCCCGCCTGGAGGAGCTGTTTGAAGACGATGCGGTTCTGTACGTGTTCGCCGGTGGCGACCCGGACAGGGGCGACGGCCTCGCGGATCGCCGCGTGGCCGAGGACGTCGTCGGGGCTGGTGGGCTCCTCGATCCAGTAGGGGTCGAAGGCGGCGAGGGCGCGGGTCCAGCGGATGGCCTCGTCCACGTTCCAGCGCTGGTTGGCGTCGATGGCCAGGCGCACGCCGGGGCCGATGGCCTCGCGGGCGGTGCGGCAGCGGCGGATGTCGTCGTCGAGGTCCGCGCCGACCTTCAGCTTGATCTGCGTGAAGCCGTCGGCGACGGCCTGGCGGGCGAGCCGGGTCAGCTTCTCGTCGCTGTAGCCGAGCCAGCCGGGCGAGGTGGTGTAGCCGGGGAAGCCGCGCTCGCGCAGGGCTGCCGTGCGGGCCGCCGCGCCCTCGCGTCCGGCCCGCAGCAGGGCGAGGGCCTCCTCGGGGGTGAGGGCGTCGGCGATGTAGCGGAAGTCGACCTGGGAGACGAGCCACTCCGGGTCCGCCTCGGCGAGGAGCTGCCACAGGGGCTTCTCGGCGCGTTTGGCGGCGAGGTCCCAGACCGCGTTGACGACAGCCCCGATCGCCATGTGCATCACGCCCTTCTCGGGGCCGAGCCAGCGCAGCTGGCTGTCGCCGACCAGGGCGCGGTTGACAGTGCCGGGGTCGGCGCAGACCTCCTCGACGGAGCGGCCGACGACGTGGTGGCGCAGCGCCTCGATGGCGGCCACCTGGACGTCGTTGCCGCGGCCGATGGTGAAGGTGAATCCGTGCCCCTCCAGGCCCGCGCCGGTGCCGGTGGGTTCGGTGCGCAGCACCAGGTAGGCGGCGGAGTAGTCGGGGTCCGGGTTCATGGCGTCGGACCCGTCGAGCTCCCGGGATGTCGGGAAGCGGATGTCGTACGTGTCAACCGCCGTGATGCGCGCGGGAGTCGGGTAGGCAGGAGGCACAGCATGCCTTTCTGGCAGGGAGCGGGGGCCGGCGGACCGGGTGCGGCCGCGGTGGCTCAGTCCTGGGCGCGGCCCGTGGTGACGCGCGCGATCATGAGGGCGACCAGGATGATGCCGCCGTAGATGGCCTGGATCCAGAAGGACGGCACCTGGGCGAGGGTCAGCAGGTTCTGCACGACGCCGAGCAGCAGCACGCCGGTGAGGGCGCCGAACATGGTGCCCTTGCCGCCGTCGAGGCTGATGCCGCCGATGACCGCCGCCGCGAACACGGTGAAGATCATGTTCTGGCCCTGGTTGGCGTTGATCGCGCCGACGTAGCCGGTCTGCATCAGGCCGCCCGCCGCGGCGAGGACGCCCGCGACGACGAACACGCCGAGCATGACGCGCTCCACCCGGATCCCGGCCGCGCGCGCCGCCTCCGGGTTGCCGCCGATCGCGTACAACGCCCGCCCCACCCGGTGGTACTTGAGGACGAGACCCGCGACGGCGAAGGCGGCCGCAGCCAGCCACACCGACATGGGGATGGACAGGAAGGTGGAGGTGGCCAGGGTGTAGAAGGCTTCGGGCATGCCGAAGAGCGTCTTGCCCTCGGTGGCGCCGACGAGCAGTCCGCGCAGCACGATCAGCATGGCGAGCGTCACGATGAACGCGTTGAGCTTCAGCTTCACCACGAGGATGCCGTTGAAGGCGCCGATGACCCCGCCGACGACCAGGATGGCCAACAGCGCGAGCGCGACCGGGAATTCGCTGCCCCAGCCCGACTGCGCGGCGGGCAGCACGAGGAGCGCCCCGACGGCGGGCGCGATGCCCACGACCGACTCCAGGGACAGGTCGAACTTCCCGGTGATCAGGACGAGGGACTCGGCGAGCACGACCATCGCGAGGGCCGCGGAGGCGCCGAGGATGGAGATGAGGTTCCGCTCGGTGAGGAACGAGTCGTTGACGACCGCGCCGAGCACCATGAGCAACAACAGGGCCGGTACGAGGGCGAGTTCACGGGCGCGGCGGAGCAGGACGGCCTTGGCCGATGCCGCTTCGCGGCCGCCTTTCGCGGTGACGGCGGGTGCGGCCGACGCGGCCTTCAGGTCAGCCATGTTCTTGGTCCACTCCTTCGATGGAGGCGATCAGCTCGTGGTCGTGCCAGCCCGCCGGATGCTCGGCGACGACACGGCCGTGGAAGAGGACGAGGACGCGGTCGCAGCGGCGCAGGTCGTCGAGTTCGTCCGAGACGACGAGGACCGCGGTGCCGTCCTCGCGGGCCCCCGCCATCCGGGCGAGCAGGGACTCCTTCGACTTCACGTCGACGCCCGCGGTGGGGTTGATGAGCACGAGCAGGCGCGGATCACAGGCGAGAGCGCGGGCCATCACGACCTTCTGCGCGTTGCCCCCGGAGAGGTCCGACACCGGCTGGTCGGGGCCCTCGGCGTGGATGTCGAGCCGCTCGATCAGCTCGTCGGCGAAGGCCCGCTTGTTGTCGCCGCCGACGAAGCCGAAGCGGCCGAGCCGGTCCAGGACGCTCATCGTGGCGTTGTCCCCGATCGACATCCCGAAGACGAGCCCCTGGCCGTGCCGGTCGCGCGGCACGCACCCCACGCCCGCCTTCAGCGCGGCGCTCACGTCCCCGAACGGCAGCTCCTCGCCGTCGAGTTGCGCGCTGCCACGCGTCGGCGTGTGCAGCCCGGCGAAGGTCTCCGCGAGATTGATCTTGCCGCTGCCGCTGGACCCGGCGAGCCCGACGACCTCGCCGCGCCGCACGGTCAGGTCGACATCGGTGTACGAGGGTGAGGTGAGCCCCTTCGCGGCGAGGAGCACGGGTGCGTCGACCGGGCCGGTCTCGCGCGCCGCGGCCCGCTCCTGCTCGGCGACGGCCTCGCCCGCCATGGCCTCCACCAGGGCGGTGCGCGGGAGTTCGGCGACGGGGGCGCTGGTGATCCAGCGGGCGTCGCGCAGCACCGTGACGGTCTGGCACACCTCGTACACCTCCTGGAGGTGGTGCGAGATGAACAGGAAGGTGACGCCGGACTCCTGGAGGCCGCGCATCCGCGTGAAGAGCCGTTCGATCTCCTTGTTGTCCAACTGAGCGGTGGGCTCGTCGAGAATGATGAACCGCGCCCCGAAGCTCAACGCCCGGGCGATCTCCACCATTTGACGGTCCTCGACCGAGAGCTCGGCGGTCACGGCATCCGGGTCGACGCGCACGTCCCAGGTGTCGAGCACGGCCGCGGCCTCGGCGCGCAGACGGCGCCAGCTGATGAGGCCGCCGCGGCCCTGCGGCTGCCGGTTGATGAAGAGGTTCTCGGCGACGGTCAGGTCGGGCACGACGGTGGGCTTCTGGTAGACGCAGGCCACCTTGGCGCGCCAGGCGTCGCGGTCGGCGAGCGGCGGGGCGGGCTCGCCGTCGAAGCGGATGTCGCCCGCGTCCGGTGCCTGGAGGCCGGTCAGCAGGGAGACCAGGGTGGACTTCCCGGCTCCGTTGCGCCCGACGAGGGCGTGGGACTCGCCCGCCCGGACGGTGAGGCAGCCGTCCTGGAGCGCGACGGTGGGCCCGTACCGCTTGACGATGCCGACGGCCTCGACGAGGGGCGGGGCGGCGGGCGGTGGACTCTGCGGTGTCGGCTCGCTCATCGGCTCACTCATTTGACCGCGTTGCCCCACAGCTTGGCGTCGTCGACGTTGTCCTTGGTGACCAGCGGGGCGGGCAGCTGGTCCTCCAGGATGCCGCTGGGCAGCTTCACGATCTTCGAGCCGTGGTCGGTCGGTCCTGGCGTGAACTTCTTCCCGTTCATGGCCGCCTTGATGTAGTACATGCCGTACTTGGCGTAGGCGTCGGCGGGCTGCGACACCGTCGCGTCGATCTGGCCCTTGCGGATGGCGTCGAACTCCTGCGGAATGCCGTCGTTCGAGACGACGGCGATGTGCCCCGCCTCCCCCGCCTTCTTCAACTTCCCCTTGGCCTTGAGGGTTTGGAGGGTCGGCGCGAGATATACACCGCCCGCCTGCATGTAGATCCCCTTGATGTCGGGGTTGGAGTTGAGGAGGGTGTCGAGCTTGGAGGCGGCGGTGTCGGACTCCCACTTGGCGGGGATCTCCAGGACCTTCAGCTTCGGGTACGTGTCCTGCACGCAGTCGCGGAACGCCTTGGACCGCTCACGCCCGTTGACGGACGCGAGGTCGCCCATGATCTGCACGACCTTGCCGCTCTTGACGGTCCTGCCGAGGTACTCGCACGCCTTCTGCCCGTACGCGACGTTGTTCGCCCGTACGACCATCGCGACCTTGCCCTTCTCGGGGGCGACGTCGACGGCCACGACGGGCACGCCCTTGCGCTCGGCCTGGTCGAGTCCGGCGGAGATGGCGGCGCTGTCGAGCGGGGCGACGACGAGGCCCTTCACGCCCTGGTTGAGCTGGTTGTTGATGTCGGTGATCTGCTGGGAGGGGTCGCTGTTGGAGTTGACCGTCTTCAGCGTGTCGACGTCCTCGGACTTCGCCATCTTCGGCACGTAGTCGTTGTACGACTGCCAGAACGGCGAGGTGAGCAGCGGCAGGATCACCCCGACCTTGCCCTCTCCCCCGCCGCCCGCGCCGCCGCCGGTGTCCTTCGTGCTGCCGCACGCCGTGAGCACGAGGGCGGCACACGCGGCCGCCGCGGCGGCGCGCACCACCCGCGAAGTGCCCGGTCCGCTACGCCTGTTCCGCACTGTTGTGGCGGCCATCTGAGGGCTCCTCATCGAAGGGGATCGAATGGGTTCCAGCTCCTGATGGGCGAATATTTATCAGACCACTTGGCACGCACAACACCCCTCGTCGCCTACTTTTCGCGGTTTCCGGCCGTAGTGGTCCGACCACCTCTGTGGCTAGACTGCGGCGCACCCGACGCCGTCGGCTACTGGAGGAGCGTTACGTGGAGAGCACCGTGGAGAGCCCTGTGGACGGCCCCGTGGCCCCGCAGAAGGGCACCGTGACGCAGCGGGCCATCGAGCAGATCAAGGCGATGATCGCGGAGGGCCGCCTGGAGCCTGGCCAACGCCTGCCCACGGAGCGGGACTTGGCGCAGCAGCTCGGCATCTCGCGGAGTTCGATGCGGGAGGCGATCCGGGCGCTGACGGTCCTCGGCGTCCTGGAGGCCCGCCACGGCTCAGGGATCTATGTGACGCAGCTGGAGGCCGGGGACCTCCTGGAGACCTTCGGGGTGGTCGCCGACCTGTCGCGGGGGCCGCGGCTCGTGGAGCTCCTGGAGGTGCGGCGGGTCCTGGAGTCGACGGCGACGGCGCTGGCGGCCGCGCGCATCTCCGCCGACCAACTGGCCGATGTGGAGCTGCACTTGGAGGCGATGAACGCCACGGACGACCCCGAGGAGATCCTCTCCCACGATCTCGCGTTCCACCGCACGATCGCCCTCGCGGCGGGCAACGACACGATGGCCGCCATCCTGGAGGGCCTCTCGTCGCGCACGTTCCGTGCCCGTGTGTGGCGCGGCTACCAGGAGGAGGGTGCGTTCGAACGCACCCGCAGGGAACACGCCCGCATCCACCGCGCGCTGGCGGCCCGCGACCCCGAGGCGGCACGCGCCGCGGCGGCGGCGCACGTCGGCGAGGTCGAGACGTGGCTGCGGGCCCAGCTGGACGATCAGGACTAGCCGGAGGATCAGGACCAGCCGGAGGATCAGGACCGGCCCGTCGGCCGGGTCCAGATGACGGACCTCTTACGGAGTTCCTACGTGTTGCCCCTTCGTGCAATACCGACGATCCGCCGCATGCCCTAATTTCGAAGGGAGTTGATCGAACACACGTGATCCACGGGGAGACGCTGTATGCAGATGAATCGCCAAGCGGGCCTGATGGTCAGCGCGCTCGCGGCCGCCGCGGTCGTCGCACCGGTCGGGGCGAGCGGGGCCACGACGGCTGTCGCCGCCACGCAGGGCGACAAGGCGCCCGTGTCCGCCGCGGCCGACGGCTTCCACTCCAAGAAGGGGACGAAGAGCTGCGGGCGCGGCAAGTACGCGCACGTCATGGTCTCGGCCATCGGGTACACCCGCTTCTCATGGAAGGTTCCGGGCGGCAAGGTGCACTCCGCGCGCTACGCGTTCGACCCTTCGGGCATCGCCAGCCACCCCCTTCCCACCTGGCGCAAGAAGGTGACGTGGAAGGTCACCAGCGAGTGGGGCGCGACCAAGAAGAACCTCACCAAGGTCTACGCCTACTGCAGCAAGGACGGCGGCCAGCCGCGGAAGGGCCGCTCCACGAAGGTGATGGCGAAGAAGACCGGCACGAAGCACTGCGGACGCGGCAAGCAGGTCGTCATCCGCTCCTGGGGCATGGGCTGGGTCCGGCACAAGTTCAAGTCCACCAAGGGCGGGCACACGTACACCCATGACCTCACCCGTCAGGGCTACCTGATGGACATGCGCATCACGCCGACCGGCATGCGCAACGTGAAGTATGTCGCCAGGGCCCACGAAGGGGTGTACCCGAACGGCGGCAAGCTGAAGGAAATGAAGGTCTACTGCGGCAAGCTCTCGGGCACGTGAGCCGTGGCCGACAGGCCGCCGCCACAAGGGTCTTGAGCCCTTGAGCCCTCGGAACGCCACCTCCTCCGGAATCGGGGAGGTGGCGTTCCTTGTGCGGGTCAGGCCCCTATCAGGTCGCGATCAGGCCCGCGTCAGCCGCAGCGTCATCAGCTCGAACGGGCGCAGCGACACCGCGATCGCCTCGCCCTCGCACCGGGGGGCGGCCGCGTCGGCCAGGGGCCGCTCCAGCAGATCCGTCACGGTGACCGAGCCGACCGCGAAGCCCGCCGTCAGCGTGGCCCGCGCCCGGCCCCCGTCCGCCTCGTGGAAGCGGACGACCACATCGCCGCTGCCGTCGTCCGCCAGCTTGACCGCCGTGACGACCACCGCGTCGTGGTCGACGCTCACCAGCGGGGCCACCTCGGCGCCGCCGGAGACCCGGCGCCCGGGCAGGTTGATCCGGTACCCCTCGCGCACGGCGTCGCCGATCGCCGCCCCCGGCACCAGCGCGTGCCGGAAGCGGTGCACCCCCTGGTCCGTCTCCGGGTCGGGAAAGCGCGGGGCGCGCAGCAGCGAAGCCCGTACCGTCGTGGTCGTGCCGCCGTCCGCCGGCCGCACGTCGCGCGTGACGTCGTGCCCGTACGTCGAGTCGTTCACCAGCGCCACGCCCCAGCCCGGCTCCGCCACATGCACGAACCGGTGGTTGCACGCCTCGAACTTCGCCGCCTCCCAACTCGTGTTGGTGTGCGTGGCTCGGTAGAAGTGCCCGAACTGGGTCTCCGACGCGTACCGCTCGGCGTGCACGTCCAGCGGGAACGCCAGCTTCAGGAACTTCTCCGTCTCGTGCCAGTCCACCTCCGTGTCGATGTCGAGCCGTGGCGCGCCCGGCGGGAGGGTCAGCACCTGCGTCATACGGGAGGCGCCGAAGGCGCGGAGCACACGGACCGAGGCCGCTCCCCGCGGACCGGCCTCCCCCGGCACCACCTCGTCCGCCGCCGTCAGGTCCGTCACCGTGTTCCGGTAGAACTCGTCCACGTCCCACGCGTCCCACATGTTCGGGAAATCCGCGTGGAGTTGGGGGAGGTTGCCGACGGCGCCCGGCGCGATCGTCTCGCGGTCCGACTCCCTGTCGTACGCGGAGACGAGCAGGCCGCGCCCGTCGATCTCCACCCGCAGAAGCCCGTTGTCCAGGACGTAGCCGCCCTCCGTGCGCGGGGTGACCGTCGAACGGCCCGCCTCCACCGCCTCCCCGGTGCGCGCCGCGCCGCCCGCCGGGATGCCGTCCAGGGCGTGCGGCGCCGCGTTGAAGGTCAGGGGCGTGTCGCCCTCCCCCGCAAGCGCGCGCTGCGCGGACTCGATGATCCCGGTCAGCTCCGCCGCCACCTTCGCGTACGTCGCCCGCGCCTCCCGGTGCACCCACGCGATCGACGAGCCGGGCAGGATGTCGTGGAACTGGTGGAGCAGCACCGTCTTCCAGATACGGTCCAACTCCTCGTACGGATAAGGGAATCCGGTGCGAACCGCCGCCGTCGCCGCCCACAGTTCCGCCTCGCGCAGCAGGTGCTCGCTGCGCCGGTTGCCCTGCTTGGTGCCGGCCTGGCTGGTGAGCGTGGCCCGGTGGAGTTCGAGGTAGAGCTCGCCGACCCAGACGGGGGCGTTCGGGTGTTCCGCCTCGGCCTTCTCGAAGAAGGCGGCCGGGGTCGCCCACTCGACGGTCGGCGAGCCCTCCAGGTTCCGCAGCCGGGCCGCCTTCGCGATCATCTCGCGGGTGGTGCCGCCGCCCCCGTCGCCCCAGCCGGTCGGCGCGAGGGAGTGGCGTGCCGCGCCCTTGTCCTTGAAGTTCCGTGCGGCGTGGGCGATTTCGCTGCCCTTCATGGAGCAGTTGTAGGTGTCGACGGGCGGGAAGTGCGTGAAGATGCGGGTGCCGTCGATGCCCTCCCACCGGAAGGTGTGGTGCGGGAAGCGGTTCGTCTGCGACCACGAGATCTTCTGCGTGAGCAGCCACTTCGACCCCGCCGCCTTGATGATCTGCGGCAGCCCCGCGGCGAACCCGAAGGTGTCGGGCAGCCACGCCTCGTCGTTCTCGATCCCGAACTCGTCGAGGAAGAACCTCTTCCCGTGCACGAACTGACGGGCCATCGCCTCCGAGCCCGGCATGTTCGTGTCCGACTCCACCCACATGCCGCCCGCGGGCACGAACCGCCCGTCCGCCACGGCCTTCTTGACCTTCGCCCACACCTCGGGCCGGTGCTCCTTCACCCAGGCCCACTGCTGCGCCTGGGACATGGCGAAGACGAAGTCCGGCTCGTCCGCGAGCAGCGCGGTCATGTTGGAGGTCGTACGGGCCACCTTCCGCACCGTCTCGCGCAGCGGCCACAGCCACGCCGAGTCGATGTGGGCGTGACCGACGGCGCTGACGCGGTGCGCGGAGGGTTCGGCGGGGGTGGAGAGGACGTCGGTGAGACATGAACGGGCTGCCGCTGCCGTGCCGTTGACGTCCTGGAGGTCCACGGCGTCCAGGGAGCGGGCGATCGCGCGCAGGATGTCGTGGCGGCGGGCGGCGTCCTTCGGGAGCTCCTGGGCGAGCTCGCCGAGGACTTCGAGGTCGAGCACGAGCTGCCACACCGTCTCGTCGAAGACGGCGAGGTCCATGCGGGCCAGGGTGTACTGGGGCTCGTCCCCCGCGGTCTCCTTGTCGCCCAACCGGGTCGGCAGAAAGGGGTGATAGTCGAGGATGACGGGGTTGGAGGCGGCTTCGATGTGGAGCCTCACCTCCTCGCCGCCCTGTGCCGGGGCCGCTATCCGCACCCACTGGTTGCGCGGGTTGAGTCCCTTCACGGGGGTGCCGTCGGGGAGGTAGACGAGGCCCTCGCACTGGAAGCCGGGCATGTTCTCGTCGAAGCCGAGGTCGAGGAGGGCCTCGACGGTCTCGCCCGCCCAGTCGTCGGGGACGGTGCCGGTGACGCGGAACCAGCTGGTGGACCAGGGGGCGCCCCAGCGTTCGCCTGCGGCGGTGGGGTGCGGGGTGGCGGTCAGTCCCTCCTGGACGGGGACGGGTTCGCCGGGGGCGGTCCATATCTCGAGGGTGAGGGGGGTGGAGCGGGGGTGGATCGCGGGGCGGATGCGTTCGTCCAGGACGCGCTTGAGGCGGGCTTCTGTGAGGGTGGTGTTGTCGTGCATGGGGGTGCGGGTTCCTTTCGGGTGCGGGTTCGGGTGCCGGTGATTGTTCTTCTTTCCCCAACCCCGCCCCTTCCCGATCCGGCGACTCCGTCGCCCTGGGGTGCCCGTCCTGGGGCTGCGCCCCTAGACCCCCGTATCGGCGCTGAACGCGCCTCGTCCTCAAACGCCGGACGGGCTGAAAACCCCCAGCCGAGGCCGAGCACACTCAGCCCGTCCGGCGTTTGAGGACGAGCCCTTGAGGCGATATCGGGTGCCCCAGGGCCGCGGGAACGGCGATTCGGGAAGGGGCGGGATTGGGGAAAGGGAAACCTCCTGGGCCTACCGGCCCACCTCCTCCGGCCGCACCACCTCCCCCACCCCCCGCGCCGCGAGATACCCCGGCTCCCCCACCCGTCCGGCAAGGACCACCGCAGGGCGGACCCCATCCGCCGACAGGCCCGCGAACGCCTCGAACACCGCTCCCCCGGGCGCACACGAGGACCGCCACCCCGGGGCGGAGTCGTCGAGGACGAGCGCCGTCGTACGGGGCGGGACCGCACGCGCGCGACCCCGGCTCTCCTTCGCCACCCGCGCCAACGCCGCCCCCACCGGCTTCACCCGCCCCTCGTTCGTCAACAGCCCCAGGCTGTACTCCAGTTCAGGAAAGTCCGCGAGCGTCCGCGACACATCGTGGGAGCACCACCACGTCACGCCCCACACATCCGCGCAGTCCAGCGCCGCCGCCACCGTCGCCTCGGTGAACGCCGCCGCGTCCGCCGCCGGGATCAGCGGAGCGGGGGCGCCCACCTCCTGGAGCCAGACGGGGCGGTGCGGGTCCGGGGACCATGCCTTGGAGAGCTCGATGAGGTACGCCGCGTGGTGGCGGGTCGCGGCGCCGTCCCGCCCGTGCCGCTGCGCCGTCCCGTTGAACACCCACGAGTGCACCGCCGTCATCGCCCCGAGGCGCGCCGCCTGCGCCGGGGTGAAGGGCTGGTCGTCCTGGTACCACGCGGCGTCGTACTCGGCGTGCACGTGCGGGCGGCCGGGGGCGCCCTCCTCGCAGGCCGCGAGGAGGCGGCTCAGCCAGCTCTCGGCCTGCGCCTCGGTGATGCGGTCGGGGTCGGGGTGCGGGCCCGCCGCGAACTGGTTCACCTCGTTGCCGATCGTCATGCCGATGAAGTTCGGCCGGTCGGCGAGGGCGGCGGCCAGGGTGCGCAGGTACTCCGCCTGCGCGGCCACCACGTCCGGGTCGGTGAACATGTTGCGGCGGTGCCAGGTCCGGGTCCAGGCGGGGAGGAAGTCGAAGCTGGACAGGTGGCCCTGGAGTCCGTCGACGTTGACGTCGAGTCCCCGCTCGGCGGCCGCGTCCGCGAGGGCGACGAGCTGCTCGACGGCGCGCGGGCGGATCAGGGTGCGGTTGGGCTGGAAGTAGGGCCAGACGGGGAAGACCCGGATGTGGTCGAGGCCGAGCGCGGCGATCGCGTCGAGATCCGCGCGCACGGCGTCGAGGTCGAAGTCGAGCCAGTGGTGGAACCACCCCTGGCTGGGCGTGTAGTTGGCGCCGAAGCGCACCACGTCGTCAGACATGCACTTCCTGGTTCGTCGGGGAGTGAGGCAGGTGCTCAGCCCTTCACCGCGCCCTCGCCCACCCCGCGGAAGAAGTACCGCTGCAGGCAGGCGAAGAGGGCGATGAGGGGGAGGACGGCGATGACGGTGCCCGCTGCCACGAGCCGTTCGTCGTTGGCGAACGTGCCGTGCAGGTAGTTGAGGCCGATGGTGAGGGTGAAGCGGTCGGGGTCGCTGAGCACGATCAGGGGCCACAGGAAGTCGTCCCAGGCGCCCATGAACGCGAAGATGGCCACGACGGCGAGCGTCCCCCGTACCGAAGGCAGGGCGATGCGCACGAACCGCTGCCAGACGTTCGCGCCGTCGACGAACGCCGCCTCCTCCACCTCGTACGGCAGATTGAGGAACGCGTTGCGCATCAGCAGCACGTTCAGGGAGGAGACCGAGGCGGGCAGCAGGACCGCGATCAGGGTGTTGTTGAGCTCGAGGTCCCGCATGGTCGTGAACTGGGCGATGATGATGCTCTCCACGGGCACGAGCATCGCGAGGATGAAGACGAGCGTCGCCGCCCTGCGGCCCCGGTAGCGCAGCCGCGCGAGGGCGTAGCCCGCGCAGGAGGCCCCCACGCAGTTGGTGACGACGTTGGCGACGGACACCTTCAGGGAGTTGAGGGCGTAGTCCCATACGGGGATGGTGTCGGCGACCCGCTCGTAGTTGTGCAGCGTCGGGCTGGACGGCAGGAAGCGGGGCGGCGAGCTGAAGATGTTCTCGTGCGGGCCCTTCAGGGAGGTGGACAGCTGCCACAGGAAGGGGCCCACGGAGATCGCGAGGACGGCCAGCAGCAGCACGTAGCGGAGGATGAGCTCCCACAGCGGCATGCGGCGCCCGTTCTCGTCGACGAACCGTCGCCGCCGCCTTCGCTGTTCGGTGGTGGCACTCACTGCTCCTCCTTCCGGTCCGCGCGCAGCACGAGCAGCATCAGGCCGACGGTGACCACGAAGACGACCACGGAGAGGGCGGAGGCGTAGCCGATGCGGCCGGTGAGGCCGGTGCCGGTGCGCTGGACGAGCATGACGAGGGTGGTGTCCTCGCCCGCGGGGCCGCCGTTCGGCCCGGCCATCAGATACACCTCGGAGAACACCTTGAACGCGGTGACCGAGGAGAGCGCGCCGACCAGGACCATCGTGGAGCGGACGGCGGGGACGGTGACGGTGAGGAAGCGGCGGAACGCTCCCGCGCCGTCCACCGCGGCCGCCTCGTGCAGCTCGCGCGGGACGCTCGCGAGCGCCGCGAGGTAAATGATCATGTAGTAGCCGAGTCCCCGCCAGACCGTGACGGCCATGGCGCTCAGCAGGAGCAGCCACTGGTCGCTGAGGAACCCGACCTTGCCGACGCCGACCGCCTCCAACACGGCGTTGACCAGGCCCCGTTCGTCGAGCAGCCACACCCAGATGAGGCCCACGACGACGATGGACGCCACCACCGGCGTGTAGAAGGCGGACCGGAAGAAGCCGATGCCCGGGATGTGCTTCTGCACGAGCATCGCGAGCAGCAGCGGCAGGACGACCAGGGCGGGGACCACGCCGAGCACGTACAGGCTGCTGTTGCGCAGGCCGATCCAGAACATGTCGTCGTGCAGCAGCTCACGGAAGTTGGCGAGGCCGACGTACTGGCCGTCGATCAGGGTCCGCTTGTCGGTGAAGGCGTTGATGACGGTGCTGATGAACGGATACAGGATGAACGTGCCGACGATGCCGAGGCCGGGGGCGGCGAACAGCCAGGGGCTGACGGCCAGTTGGCGGGGGATGCGCCCCTTGCGCCCCTTGCGGCGGCGCGGGTGGCCATCGGCACCGGCGGTGGCGGATCCGGATGCGGGGCGGGTCAGGGTGGAGGAGCCGCTGCTCTTCATGGCTGGGGCTCTCAGCTCTGCTTCAGCAGCCGGTCACAGCCCTTGACAGCGTTGTCGAGCGCTTCCTTGGGACTCTGCTTGCCCTGCAGCGCCCGCGCGACGGCGTTGCGCAGCTCGACCTTCATCTGCTCGCTGAAGACCACCGGCGTGTAGTTGACCGCCGTCTTGATGGACTGGGCGGCGGCGACCCGCACACGCGTCTCGTCGGTGCCGTCCTGCTTGGTGAAGTACGGGTCGTCCAGGGACCCTTGGGTGCTCGGGAAGATCGCGACCTTCTTGGCGAACGACATCTGGTGCCGCGCGTCCGTCACGTAGTGCGCGAAGGCGACGGCGGCGGGCGTGTGCTTGGTGCGCGTGTTCACCATCACGCCCATCACATACATGTTGTCCTTGCCGGTGTTGCTGATCTGCGGGGTGATCCCGATGTTCTTGTAGAGGCCGGGCGCCTCCTTCTTGAACTTGGCGAGGTCGAGCGCGCTGCCCGGGTTCATCGCCACGGCCTCGGTGAGGAACTTCTTGCCCGAGGACTCCGGCGTCGCGGTCAGCGCCTGCCCGTCGAGCGCCTTCGCGTCGTACAACTCCTTGTACTTGGTGAGGAGTTCGACGCCCTTGGGTCCGTTGAAGGTGAAGCCGGTGCCTGCCTTGTTCAGCAGCGGGACGCCGTAGCGGCCGAAGTCCTCGATGGTGGGGACGTTGGCGAGGGTGGCCGCCTTGCCCTTGCTCTTCTTCGCGAGCTGCAGCGCGTCGTCGAAGAGCTCCGGATACGTCGTCGGCGGCTCGGCCTCGTCGAGGCCGGCGTCCTTGAAGAGCCGCTTGTTGTAGAAGAGCGGGCCGGTGTTCAGATACCAGGGGAAGGCGTACGTGCCCTCGGCGCCCGGTATCTGATGGGCCTTCCAGGCGCCGGGCAGATACTCCTTCTCGTACTTCCCCGCGGCCTTGTCCAGGTCGAGCGCGAGCCCGGCCTTGGCGAGCGGGACGACGAGGTCGGGCGAGACGTTCACGACGTCGGGCAGGGTGCCGCCCGCCGCGTCGGCGCTGATCTTGTCGGCGTAGCCCTCGGCGGGCTGGTCGATCCAGCGCACCTTCGCGTCCGGGTACTTCTGCTCGAAGCCGTCGATGAGGTCCTCGAAGTACGACTTGAAGTTGGCCTTCAAGTTCCAGGTCTGGAAGGTGATCTCGCCCTCGACCTTGCCGGAGGCGTCCGTCGACCCGCCGCCGTCCCCTCCCCCGCAGGCGCTCAGCGGCAGCAGGGCGGCCAGGGCGACGGCAGCGGCGGCCGCCCTGCGGGGAGTTGGGGAGTTCCGGGAGATACGCACGGTGAATCGGCTCCTTTGCTCGGCTCAGCGTGGGACTCGGGATGCGACGGAGGCCGTGAGATTCGGCGTCCGGGCAGACCCTGCATGGAACTCACGCGCCAAGTCAATGGATTGACACGGAGAATCGCTTCGACATGCTCAACTGCCCAGGTCAAACAGGTCTGTTGAGAGTATTGCGGCGTTGGGCTAATGCGCTTTAGGGTGATGCGACTCAAGCGCATTAGTCAGGGGGCAGCGAGTGCAAGGAAAGCGGCCGTCGACGCGGCGTCCGACGATGAAGGACATCGCGCGGCGCGCCGGGGTCTCCGAGAGCGCCGTGTCCTTCGCGCTCAACGACCGGCCGGGGGTCTCCGAGGTCACCCGCGACCGGGTGCGCCGGGTCGCCGAGCAGCTCGGCTGGCGTCCGAGCACGGCCGCGCGCGCCCTGTCGGGCGAGGGCGCCGCGACGGTGGGCCTGGTCCTCGCCCGGCCCGCGGCGACGCTCGGCGTGGACTCCTTCTTTCTGCAGCTGATCTCGGGCGTCCAAGAGGTGCTCGCCCAGCGGCAGTTGGGGCTGCTCTTCCAGGTCGTGGAGGACGTGGCCGCCGAGTGCGCGGCCTACCGGCGCTGGTGGGCCGAGCACCGGGTGGACGGCGTCCTGGTCGTGGACCCGCGCCGCGACGACCCGCGCCCCGGCCTCCTCGACGAACTCGGCCTGCCCGCGGTGCTGGTGGGCGGCGTCCCCGACCCCGACCGCCCGGCGCGCCCCGGGTTCGCCACGGTCTGGGTGGACGACGCGGGGGCGATGGCCACGGTCGTGGACCACCTGTACGCGCTCGGGCACCGCCGCATCGTGCACATCGCGGGGCTCGAGGGGCTCGCGCACACGGAGCGGCGGGTGCGGACACTGCGCGCGGAGGCGGAGCGGCGGGGGCTCAGCGAGGTGCGCTCGGTGCCGACGGACTACTCGGACGCGGAGGGCGCGGCGGTGACGCGGCGCGTCCTGTCCGCGCAGTCGCCGCCGACGGCGCTGGTGTACGACAACGACGTGATGGCGGTCGCGGGCGTGGCGGCGGCGGCGTCGCTCGGGTTCGCGGTGCCACAGGACGTGTCGGTGGTGTCGTGGGAGGACTCCGCGCTGTGCCGGATGGTGCATCCGTGGCTGACGGCGCTGTCCCGCGACGCGGTGTCCTTCGGGCGGGCGGCGGCGCGGGAGTTGGTGGCGCTCCTGGACGGGGCGGGCGGAGGGACGGTTCAGGTGCCGCTGCCCCGGCTGATCGAGCGGGAGAGCGTCAGAAGGAGTCCACTCCCGGAGGCAGATAGCAGGTCCGCAGGAACTCCTGGAGGCTGAGCGCGGCGAAGGCCGACGACAGGAACTTCCACTTCTCCCGCTGCCGGGCGTCCCCGTAGTCACTGATGCCCCGGAAGATCAGCCAGCGCCGCGCGCCGACGGCCCGGACGAAGCCGTATGCCTCCATGTCGGCGGCGCGGATGGTCTCGTCGTGCCGCTCCCGCAGGGCGGCCAGGAACTTCCCGTCCCGCAGGACGTTCTCCCCGGACGTGATCGTCACGTTTCCGGTGTGCACCTGGGGCTGGTGCGAGGCGGTCACCCGGTCGGGGAACACGTCGGCCGGCAGCCGGGCGAGGAAGTCCGTCACCTGGTCGCGGAACCGCTGGCGCCGGGAGTCGAAGTAGTAGAGCCCGTACCCGTAAGGGTCGTTCCCGTGCTCGTACTTGGGCCGCGGCTGCTGCTCGGTGTCGTCGCCGGAGCCGCTCATCGTGACCCGGCCCATCCCGTGGTAGTGCACCCGGTCGCTCGCCACGACGTCGCCGAGCCGCACCGCTCCGCGCACCCCGGCCGCGGTTCCGAGCAGGAACACGGCCTGCGGGTCGTACCGCTTGACGAGTTCCCGGGTGGGCTCGACGACGTGCACGTTGCCCGCCCGGCCGGCCGGTGTGATGACGAGCGACAGCGGCCGTCCCGGCCGGAAGGCGCTGGTCACCTCGGCGCTGTAGAAGCGCTGCCCGCCCGGGGCGGACTCGAACCGGTCGCGGTCCAGTCCGAAGACCTGCAGCACCGCTTCCAGTTCCTCGTGGATCACCACGACGACGCCGATGTCGGCGGCGGTCGCGGCGTCGGCCTCCGGCGGGACTCCCTGCCACCGGACCGACGGATTGACGGGCAGGAAGGAGTCGACCACCAGCCGGTCGAGCGCGGGCTTCCGCTCCTCCGAGAGCCCCAACGACTTGCGGGCGTAGTCGGCGATCAGCAGGCTGCGCTTCAACTGGCCGCGCCCGTCCGGGGGCGAGTCCAGCGGGTCCCACACGTTCCTGCGGCCGTACAGCAGGTGGACGAGCGTCCGGCACGCCTCGTCCGCCGTCTCCCCCGTCGCCGCGCCCGGAGCGGCGGGCCCGTCACCGGAGTGGCTCTCCGTCATGCCCCGCTCCTCGCCGCCCGGATCCGGTACAGGGAGTGGACGGGCAGCCCGTCGAGGTCGCAGTCCTCGGAGAAGTCGATGATCGGGACGAGCGCGCGCGGCTCGATGCCGTGGCGGAGCAGTAGGTCCCGCATGGTGCGCGCCGTCGTGCCCGAGGCCCGGAACTCGTCGAGGATCACGACCTTGTCGCCCCGTCCGCGCAGGCCCCGCAGCTGGCGCTGCCACAGATCGCTGCGCGTCTCCTCGACCTGCTTGTGGGCCTCCGCGGCATCGAGCGAGGTGCGGTGGTCAAGGACGGCGCTGGGGATGTGGACCACGTCCTGGCGCTCGCCCATCAGCGCGGCCAGTTTGGCGGCGAGGGTCCTGATCGGGGCCTCGTCGGGGCACACGAAGACGACGGGCGAGGGCACCTGGAGCATGTCGAGCAGCGACATGATCTTGTGGGCAAGCCACCCCCCGTGCTCCTCGAACACGGCCTTCAGATCGGGGGCGTAGTGGAAGCGGTGTCCCGAGGGCATCGGCGTGATCTTCTCGGAGCCCCACCGGGAGTTGAGGAAGATGTCCCAGGCGTCGTAGCTGCGCAGCGTGTGGCTCCGGTCCCGGAGCGGGTCGGTGTGCGGCAGTCCGATGGTGCACTGCTCGCACTCCCCGCGGCTCTTGGTCCGCCGGTCGCGGCACTCGGCCGCCGTCAGCGGCACGGCCGAGGCCGCCAGGGTCTCCTGCGCCTGCCGGTTGGTGATCATGACGGCCCAGGAGCGGGGAGCGAGGTCGACGCCCTGCCGGCGCAGGGACCGGATGACCTCCTCGTACGTGCGCACCTTGTCCACCACGGCGAAGAACAGCACCGCCGTCGCATCGATGTCCGCCCCGATCAGCGGCCGGGTCCCCGTACCGTCGAAGATCCTGCCGTCGGCGTCGAACCTGCCGAAGCGGCAGCCCCGGGCCGCCGCGATGCCGGCCACTGCCTCGTGGAGTCCCATCTGCTGGTCCTTGCTGAGCAGGAACACCTTTCCGGGGTCGGGTATGTGCGGAATGATCTCCTGCGTCAGCCAGGCCCCGGCGAGGCCGCTGATCTCCGGGACGGCGTTCTCCACGTCGAAGAAGAACCGCCGGCAGTCGGGCGCGGACTGATGGCCGACGCGGTAGTGCCCGAGCCGCTTGACGATCTTCATCGAGAGCCGGTTCGGCAGCGGTTCGGGCTGCGGCTGACGGTCCGCGTAGTCCGCGGCGAACCCCTCGCCCGGGTCCCAGCGGTCGCCGCCGAGCACCTCGTACTGGCCGTCCTTGGCGATCACGGTCAGCACCGCGGAGTGCTCCTCGGCGCCCTCCAGCGACCGCAGTTCGGTCCAGAAGCTCGAACTGTCCAGGGGCAGCGCGGGCAGCAGGATCGCCAGCGAGCGGCGGGGCGAGGCGTTCCACCACTCGCCGGTCAGCCGCGCGACGTCGAACAACAGCGGTTCGCTCAGGCGGTGATACGGGTTCTCCGCCATGTCGACGACGAACAGGTGCGGCCGGTCGTCGGTCGGCAGGGACCTGCGGAGGTGTTCGCGGACCTCCAGCGACTGGGAGCGCAGCTCCTCCGGCCGGACGTACAGGGTGTGCCGGGCCGTCGGTGTCGCGACGGGGCCGCCGACCACACGCTCTCCCAGCCAGCGGTAGAAGGCGGTCCTGGCGTCGGGGACCGACTCGGGGACCTCGCGGCCCACGGATATCTTGCGGGCGGTGACCACCACGTCCGGTTCAGGCATCGCGCACCGGCAGCTGCATCGCGAGCAGGCTCCCCTGCAGGTCGGGGAGGCGGTCCCCGGACCTCAGGTCGACGCGGTAGCGGTGCGTGCCCTCGTCGGGGGCGGCCTCGATCCGCAGGCGGTGCCGGCCGGAGTCGATGCGCAGGGTGCCCTGGAACGAGTCGATCGCGCATTTGTAGAGCGTGTACATGCGGTGGCTCCCTTCGCCGCCTCCGGTGCCGTCGCGGTCACCGGGGTTGCTCGCGATCACGCTCGCCAGCAGCAGCTCGGGGTCATCGGTGTCGGACCACGGCTTCCTGCGTGCGTCGTACGTCTCCAGGGCCGGGGTCCGCCCCTCGCGGTGGACGAGGAAGGAGTCCGTGCCGCGTGGACCGGTCCTGCGCTCCTTGCGCACCATCTCCAGGCCGCCGTCGTCCCACTCGCTGATGGTGAGCCGACCGACCTCGCCCGCCGTGCGCGGCAGGGTGAGTTCGGCGCCGATGACGGCGATGCGGGCGAGGGAGCGCTGCACGGCACCGGCCACCAGCTCCTGCACCAGGACGCGGAGGAGGTCGCGGGCCGGTCCGCACACGACGCTGTCGAGCAGCCGCATCAAGGCGTGCCCGCCCCAGTGGGCGACCTCGCTGTCGAGCATCCGCTGCCGGTCCGCCGCATCCCTCAACTCGTAGGCGCGCAGCCCGAAGCAGCGCTGCGCGGTGAGATAGGCGTGCACCGAGGAGCGCGGGCTCGGCGCCCCGTTCCAAGGGGACCCGGTGGGTGGTTCCTCGCCGAAGTAGGCGTGGTCCTCGGGCCGCACCAGGAGCCGGAACGGTATGCGCGTCACGGCGGCGACAGCGGCGGGAAATCCCCAGAGCCGGAGCTGGTGACGCGCCATCGCCCCGGCCGGCAGCCGAAAGCGCGTCTCCAGTCCTCTGCTGCGGCGGGCGGCCACCGCGGACAACAGCTGCTGCAGGGCGATGACTTCGAACGCCTCCGCGCCCGCCAGGTCGACGACGACCGTGTCCGCCTTCAGCAGGAAGGGAGCCAGGTCCACCAGGGCGGTGTCCACTTCCCACGTCGAGACGAGCCCTTTGACCCGCAGGCTCGGCAGGGGATGCGTCCCCGGCTCTCCCCGATGTGGCATGCCGCCTCCCCGACCGGGCGACGTCGAGCGGCACCCGCCGTCTCGGTATCGTCGAGGGTCCAGCCAGGGCAGGGGACGAGGCAACCCCCGTGCACGGGGCAATTGCCGGGAACAACCCCCTTACGTCCGGGACCGGTACAGGCCGAACTCCGCGAGCCGCGCCTTCCCCCGCGACGCGGTCACCCGCACCCGCCACTCCGGGGCACGGACGGCCGTCCCCAGGACCAGGATCCGGCTCGCCCCGACGGTGTCCACCGCCACGACCGTCTCCCACGCCCCGCCCGGCGTCCGGCGCACCTCCACCACCGCGTGCTCCACCTGCTGCCCGTAGCGGCCGACGTCCTCCGCGAGCCGGATCCGGTCGACCTCGCGGTCACCGCCGAGGTCGGCCGTGACCGTGCTGCCCCGGCGCCGCACCCGCGCCCCGCTCTCGCGCGTCAGGTCCGCGGGGAGCTCGGCCCGTATCCGCTCGCGGAACTCCCGGAGCCGGGCCACGTCCGCGTCCGGCAGCAGGCCCCGCTGGTCCGGCGGCACGTTCAGCAGGAGCACCGAGTTGCGGCCCACCGAGCGGAACCAGATGTCGGTCAACTGCTCCACGGACTTGGGCTGTTCGTCGGCGTGATGGAACCAGCCGGGCCGGATCGACACATCGCACTCCGCGGGCCACCACTGCACGTACTGGGCGACGGCGCGCGCCTCGGCGAGCGCGGCCCTGCTGCCCTGGTCGGGCGCGTCGTAGCGGAGCGCGTAGTCGACGCTGCCGTTGCCGGAGTCCTTCACCGGGACGACGCTCCACTCGTTCTCCCGGGCCAGGCCCCCTTCGTTGCCGACCCACCGCACGTCGGGGCCGCGCACCGCGATCGCCGCGTCCGGCGCGAGGGCGCGGATCAGCGCGTACCAGCTGTCCCAGTCGTAGCGCTCGACCTTGTCGGGCGGGATGCGGCCCTGCGCCCCGTCGAACCACACCTCGTCGATCGGGCCGTACTCGGTGAGGACTTCGTAGAGCTGGTTGAGCATGTGGGCGCCGTAGTCGGTGGCGTCCAGCGTGAAGGTGGGCACGCCGTCACCGTCCTGACGAGGGCTCGGGATCGTGCGGGGCGAGCGGGCGCTGCCGTTCGCGTAGACCCCGTGCAGATTCTGGTTCTCGTCGGCGGGCGAGATGTACACGCCGACCTTGAGGCCGTACGTGCGCAGCGAGTCCGAGAAGGAGCGCAGCACATCGCCCTTGCCGCCCCGCCAACTGCTGCTCGCCACCGAGTGCTTGGTGTGGCGGGAGGGGTAGAGGACGAAGCCGTCGTGGTGCTTGACGGTGAGGACGGCGAGTCTGAAGCCGCCGTCACGCAGGGCGCGCGCCCACTGGTCGGTGTCGAGGGCGGACGGCTGGAACACGTCGGGGTCCTCGTCGCCCGTGCCCCACTCCAGGCCGGTGAAGGTGTTGACGCCGAAGTGCAGGAAGGCCGTCCGCTCCAGCTTCTGCCAGGCGATCTGCCGTGCGGTGGGCCGGACTTGGGACGCCTTGGCGACGACGGACTCGGGCGAGTCGCCGGGGCCGATGGCGATGCGGTACGGCGGGTCTGCCCCGTCTCCCGCGGCTCCGCCCTTCGGGGCGGCCAGGGCGAGGGGGCTGCCGGAGGCGGCGACGGCGGTGCTCACGGCGGCGGTCACGAAGACACGTCTGCTGACGTTGGCTGTCATGAGGTCCGATGATTCAAGGACCTGTGCGGGGGCGTCAATGCACCGTCAGCGGCGGGCACTTGGACATTTCGCTGGGGCATTCCTCAGGGGCGTTCCCGAGGGGCCCGGAGGGAGATCTCAACTCATCGGATGACTGTGCCCCCGGTCAACCAAGGCCGGGGGCACGGACGAAGCGTCCTGCTCAGTCGACGCCCTGCAGGATGTGCGGCTCCGCGAGGTCGTCCTCGTACCCGGCGAGGCGGATCGGGGCCGCCTTGGCCCACGCCTCGAGGTTACGGAGCTTGTGGGGTCGGCCGGCCCGGTCGCCGGCACGGTCCACTGGTCGCTTTTCCTGCTTCGTGAGATCTGGTGTCACCGCGCACTCCTTTGTGTCGCGTAACGGAAGGACAAGAGCCATTCGGTCGCGGTGGCGCCGGTTCTGGGCGGGATCGCGGCCTTGGGTTGCCAGCCTGTCCCGGGACGGGCAAGGGGCGTTTGTGGATCCCTTGTGGCCGTCCGTGCGCTCTAGGTTAACCAAATGAGCGCGGGTCCGCTCTATGGAATCCGGGAAACGGGAAGATTCCGGACAGAGCGCGCGGTGTTCGACGAGACTTACGGAGGTTGCAGGGCGCCCTGTGCGCCCTGCTCCCCCAGGGGCGACGACTCTTCAGCCGCGGACTACCACTTGCCCGGCGCGTAGTCCTTCATGAAGACGCCGTACAGGTCATCGCCCGCCTCGCCGCGCACCACCGGGTCGTAGACGCGGGCGGCGCCGTCGATCAGGTCGAGCGGGGCGTGGAAGCCCTCGTCGGCGAGGCGCAGCTTGTCGTAGTGCGGGCGCTCGTCGGTGATCCAGCCGGTGTCGACCGAGGTCATGAGGATGCCGTCGGTCTGGAACATCTCCTGGGCGCTGGTCCGCGTCACCATGTTCATCGCGGCCTTCGCGGCGTTCGTGTTCGGGTGGCCCGCGCCCTTGTAGCCGCGGCCGAACACGCCCTCCATCGCGGAGACGTTGACGACGTACGCGCGACCGCTCGCCGCCTTCTTCGCGGCCTCGGCCATCGCCGGACGCAGCGCGCTGATGAGGATGAACGGCGAGGTGTAGTTGCACAGCTGGGTCTCGAGCAGCTCCACGGGGGAAATCTGTTCGATGGTCTGCACCCAGGTGTTGGTGTCGACGACGTCCGGGACCAGTCCGCCCGCGTCGATGGCGCTGCCGTCGCGGTGCCGCGCGACGCTGGCGTTCCCGGCGACCAGGGCGAGGTCGGCGACCTGCTGCGCGTCGAGGCCGCTGGTGCCCACGGGCAGGGCCGCGAGTCCGTCCACGGCACCGGAGTTGAAGGCGCCGATGACGGAGTGGGCGGGGAGCTCGCCGGCGGGCAGCGGGGCGCTCTCGCCGTCGACGAGGGCGGCGTAGGCGGAGGGCAGGCGGCGCACGGTCTGCGTCGCGTTGTTGATGAGGATGTCGAGGGGCCCGGCCGCGGCGACCTGCTCGGCGAGGGCCACGGACTGGGCCGGGTCGCGCAGGTCGAGGCCGACGACCTCGAGGCGGTGCAGCCAGTCCGCCGAGTCGTCCATCGCCTTGAATCGGCGGATGGCGTCCTTGGGGAAGCGCGTGGTGATCGTGGTGTGCGCGCCGTCGCGCAGCAGCCGCAGCGCGATGTACATGCCGATCTTGGCGCGGCCGCCGGTGAGCAGGGCGCGCTTGCCGCTGAGGTCGGCGCGGACGTCGCGCTTGGCCCGGTTCAGGGCGGCGCAGTCGGGACAGAGCTGGTGGTAGAAGTAGTCGACTTCCACATACCGGGTCTTGCAGGTGTAGCAGGAGCGCGGGCGCTGGAGTATCCCCGCGATCCGGCCCTCCTCGGTCTTCGACGACGGCAGGATGCCCTCGGTCTCGTCGTCGATGCGCTCGGCGGAGCCGGTGGCGGTGGCCTCCGTGACGGCCTTGTCGTGGGCCGTCTTGGCGGCGCGGCGCTCCTGGCGGCGGCGCTGCTTCACGGTCCGGTAGATCCCGGCGGTGGCCCGGCGCACGGCGATCGCGTCCGGGTGGTCGACCTCCAGCTTGTCGAGCTCGTCGAGCACGCTGAGGCAGACGGCGAGACGGTCCGGATCGATGCCGGGACCGTACGAAACGGTCTCCTCCTGGCTGTCGTCTGTCACCGTCATCGCCGTGTGTCCTCGCGTCACTCATGCCGCGGTGCGCCGATGCGACCGCGGAAGCTCTCTCAAAAAGGAGAACTTTACGTAGCGGTGGGCCCCGGTACCAAACCCGTGTCCCGCGCGGAGACCTCCACGAGCTCCGCCAGCTCGGCCCGCACCCCCTCCGCGAGCAGCTCCAGGTCGGGCACCGCGGCGGCGTCCGCGACCAGGCCGTAGTGCACCCGGCCCCGGTAGGTGGAGACGGCGACGGCCAGGGCGTGGCCGTGGGCGAGCGGCGCGAAGGGGTACACCTCGGTGAGCGGGCAGCCGCCCAGGCGCAGGCCGAGGCTGGGCAGCGGGACGCTGGTGACGAGGACGTCGAAGAGCAGCCGGGCGGCGCGCGCGACGACGGGGCCGCCCACCTGGTGGCCGAGCGGCCGGACGTGGTCGGCGAGCAGGGCGACGGCCCCCGCGCCCCGCTCCGGTCCCGCGTCCTTGTTGCGGTCCATGGCGGCGCGCACGGCGCGCAGCCGGTCGAGCGGCTCGGGCTCGCCCACGGGCAGGCGCAGCAGATAGCCGGAGAGACGGTTGCCGGGCGGCTGCGCGGTGCGCGGCCTGCGCCGGGACACGGGGACCAGGGCGCGCGGCGCCACGCCCTCGCTGCCGTCGCCGCGCTCGTCGAGCCAGCGCCGCACGGCCCCGGCGACCACGGCGAGCAGGACGTCGTTGACGGTGCAGCCGGCGCCGCCGACGGCCTTGCGGACGCGGTGCACGTCGTCCAGGTCGAGCACGACGCCCGCGGTGGCCCGGGTGCCGCTCGCCTCGGCGGCGAGGGCGGGCGACGACCGTACGCCCCAGGTGGCGCGGGCCACGGAGGTGCCGATGCCGAGGGCCCGTACGGCGCCGGAGACCGCGCCCCGCACGAGCCCCGGCAGGGCGCGCGGGTCGGGCACGGGCAGGCGCGCGGGCCGCCCGGCGGCGGGACGGGCGGCCCGGGGCGCGGGCAGCTCCGCGGGGTCCATGAGGGCGGCCGCGAGGGTGAGGGCGCGCAGCCCGTCGGCGAGGGCGTGATGGAACTTGAAGAGCACCGCGAACGACGTCCCGTCCGCTCCGGGCAGTACATGCGCCTCCCACGGCGGCCGGTCCCGGTCCAGGGGCCGCTCCATGAGCGCGCCCGCCGCCGCGTGGAAGTCCGCGACGGGCGCGGCGAGCCGGACATGGTCACCGGGTGCGAAGGCGCGCGCGAGCTCGCGAGTGGCCCCGCCCACGGGCAGCAGGACGGGACGTATGCGCAGCCGCAGGCCCGGCACGGCGGCCGCGCGGGCGGTGAGGAGCTCCGCGGCGGCGTGCGCGGCCCCCGGACGGTCGGCTGCGAAGACGCCGAGCGCCCCCAGGTGCATGGGGTGCTCGTCGGACTCCAGGTGCCAGAAGGCCAGATCCAGCGGGGTGAGCAATTCGGTGTACGCGGCGGGCTCGGCAGGCGCCGCGGACTCAGCAGACTCAGCAGACTCAGCAGTCAAGGGATCGCTCTCGCGTCGACGACGGCGTGGGGGGGGTGAGCGAGCAGTCAACCGCCGTCGAGCGATTACGGTCAAGCACGATCAAGCTACGCAGAGTTAACAACAGATTAAGACCCGCCCCTCGTGCAAGGGGCGGGTCTTCTGAGGCTCGAGTGACGTGAGCTGAGGCTTGGGTGACGTGAGCTGAGGCTTGCGAGAGCTGAGGCTTGAGCGACGTCAGCGCAGCGCGGGCGGCGCCGCCTCCGCCGACGTCCCCCAGTCCGAGGGCTTCTCCCCCACCGTGAAGGCGAGCCGCCGGATGTCACGGATGTCGTCGGTCGTCAGATACGTCTTCCCGTACGCCGCCCCGTCGACGCTCGCGGACTGGATGTACCGCTTGCCGTCCGAGGTCCCCGGCGCCGTCACCGTGAGCCCGCCGCGCGGGTAGTAGCGGCGGTCCAGAGTGAGGTCGACCCGCTCGAAGACCGGCGTCGACAGGCCCCAGGTGTCCGTGCCGGGCTGGACCGGGAAGACGCCGATCGACGACAGCACGTTCCAGGCGGACATGGTGCCGAGGTCGTCGTTGCCGGTCATGCCGGTCGGGGCGTCGGTGAAGAGCGTGAGCGCGGCGTGCACCACGTCCGTCGTCTTCCACGGCTGCCCGGTGGACAGATAGGTGTACGGGGCGATCAGGTCGGGCTCGTTCTGCGGGTTGTACTTGTCGGCGTTGTAGTAGTCGTAGGGGCCGTTGACCCACACCTCGCGCGCCGTCTTCGCCGGGTCCTTCAGGAGCTGCTCGTACGCGAAGAAGGAGTCGAGCCGGTCGTTCGCGGCCTTCTTGCCGCCGATCAGGTCGACCATGCCGGGCAGGTCCTGCGGGACCAGCCACTGGTACTGCCAGCTGGTGCCCTCGTGGAAGCCCTCGCTCTTGGCCGGGTCGGCGGGCCCGGTGAAGGCGCCCGCGGCGTCCCGCGCGCGGAAGAAGCCGGTCGAACTGTCAAAGATCTTGCGGTAGTTCTGCGCGCGGGCGGCATACCTCTTCGCGTCCTCGTCGTGCCCGAGGTCGCGCGCCATCTCGCCGAGCATGGCGTCCGAGAGGGCGTACTCGAGGGTCGCGGAGGCACCGTGGTCGTAGTCCGAGTCGCCGGGCTTCTGGTGCGGGCGGCCCTTGACGTACGGGGCGAAGCCGTCGGCGAGGTACTCCTTGTTGGCCTCACGGCCCACGGCCGCGGAGTCGGCGGGCGGCACCCCGTCGGCGTTCTTCTTCAGCGCCCGGTACGCCTGCCCAGCGATGTCCGGGGACCCCTTCAACAGCCCTTGCTGGTAGGCGTTGGTGAGGAACGGGGTGACCGGGTCGCCGGTCATGATGTTCGTCTCGACCGTGCCGTAGCCCCACTTGGGCAGCCAGCCGCTCTCCTCGTCGATCTTCAGGACGGAGAGCGCCATGTCCCGCGACTCACGCGGCGCGAGCAGCGCGAGGAGCTGGGCCTGGGTGCGGTAGGTGTCCCACAGGGACCAGTTCTGGTAGTACGTGAAGCCCTCGGCGTGGTGGATCTTCTGGTCCCAGCCGGTGTAGCGGCCGTCCGCGTCGCTGCCGATGTTGGGCGCGAGGAACGAGCGGTACAGGGACGAGTAGAAGGTCCGCCGCAGCGTGTCGCTGCCGCCCTGGGCGCGCACGTCGTCGAGCCGGTCCTCCCACGCGGCACGCGCGGCCTTGGCCACCGTGCCGTACGAACGCCCGCCCTCTGCACGGAGGTTGACGGCCGCGCCCTTCGCATCGACGTACGAGATCGCGGTGGTCGCCTCGACGGTGCGGTCCTTGGCGGTATCGAAGCGGACGAACGCCCCATTGCGCTCGCCCTTCGCGCTCGACTCCTTCGCCCCCTCGGTGACGGCGCCGCCCTTCCAGGTCCCGGAGGTGACGAAGGGCCGGTCGAAGCGGGTGACCGTGTAGACGGTGTACGGCTTGGTGTCCTGGCAGAAACCGCTGCCGGTGATCGCGGTGCGCACGGTCTTGTTGTCGAGGATCTCGACCTTGGTGGCCGCCGTCTTGTGCAGCGACTGGCCCGCGTTCAGCAGGACGTTGGCCTTGCCGGTGGCGGGGAAGGTGTAGCGCTGCACCCCGGTGCGCTCGCTCGCGGTCAGCTCGGCGCCGATGCCGTTCCTGAACCCGACCTTGTACGTCCCCGGGGCGGCCTTCTCCGTGTCGTGGCTGAACTCCGCCGCGTACTTGGCGTAGTCGGTCTCCGTCACGTCCCCGGTGGTCGGCAGGACGGGCAGGTCGCCGCCCAACCCGCAGCCCACACCGGAGAGATGGACGGCGGAGAAGCCGCGGATGTGGGTGTCGGAGTGGTCGTAGCCGGTGTTGTGCCCGGTGTCCGGCGAGAGCTGCACCATGCCGAAGGGGACGGCGGCGCCGGGGTAGGTGTTGCCCTCGTTCTCCGTGCCGATGAACGGGTTGACCAGGTCGGTGAGCCGGCCGTCGCGACCGGGGCTCTCGGCCTGCGCGGCGGGGGCGGCGAGGGCGCCGGCGAGGAGTGCGGTGGTGGCGAGGGCCACGGCTGCTCCGCTTGGCCCTGGGGTCCACCTCGTCCGAGTCATCCGCCTCGTCCAAGTCATCCGCCTCGTCCGACTCCTTCGACTCATCCATCTCGTCCATCTCATGGGCGGGGACGCCTCCTTGGAGCTCTCGACAACGTTGTCAATGTGCGAACCGCGATCATTCTTCGGGGCGGGTGGGGGCGCGTCAAGGGTCAAGGGCTGCCGCACCCGGCGGGCTTCGCCCCCCCTAGCCGGGAACGTGCTGGCCCTTCCCCAGAGCGATCACGCCGCTCTTCGACACGGTGTAGAGCTCCGCGTCCCGCTGGGGGTTGACGCCGATGGTGGCGCCCGGGGGCACGTCCACGTTCTTGTCGAGGACGGCGCCGCGGACCACGGCTCCCCGGCCCACCCGGACGTTGTCGTGCAGCACCGAGCCCTGCACGACGGCGCCCTCCGCGACGGTCACGCCGGGCGACAGGACGGAGCGGGTGACCTGGCCGCGGATGACGCAGCCCGGGCTGACGATCGAGGCGCTCGCGATGCCGCCCGCGCAGAACTTGGCGGGCGGGAGCTGACCGGGGTGGGTGTAGAGGGGCCAGCGGCGGTTGTCGAGGTTGAATGTCGGCTGGTCCGAGATGAGGTCCAAGTGGGCCTCGTAGTACGCGTCCAGGGTGCCTACGTCGCGCCAGTAGCCGTGGTCGCGCGGGGTCTCACCGGGGACGTGATTGGTGTCGAAGTCGTAGAGCTGGGCGAGGCCGCGCTCAGTGAGCATCGGCAGGAGCGAACCACCCATGTCGTGCACGGAGTTGTCGTCCTCGGCGTCCCGCTGGAGCGCGTCGACAAGGACCTTCGTGGTGAAGATGTAGTTGCCCATGGACGCGAAGACCTGGTGCGGGGCGCCGGCCAGGCCCGGCGGATCCGTGGGCTTCTCCAGGAACCGCTCCACGCGGGTGCCGTCGCTCGCCGGGGTGATGACCCCGAACGACGCGGCGTCGGTGCGCGGCACCCGGATCCCGGCCACCGTCACGCCCGCGCCGCTCTCGATGTGCTGGTCCAGCATCTGGCGCGGGTCCATGCGGTAGACGTGGTCGGCGCCGAACACCGCGATGTAGTCGGGCTGTTCGTCGTGGACGAGGTTGAGCGACTGGAGGATGGCGTCCGCGCTGCCCAGGTACCAGCGGGGGCCGAGCCGCTGCTGGGCCGGGACCGGCGTGACGTAGTTCCCGAGCAGGCTGGACATCCGCCAGGTCGTGGAGACGTGCCGGTCCAGTGAGTGGGACTTGTACTGCGTCAGGACGCAGATCCGCAGGATGTCGCCGTTCACGAGGCTCGACAGGACGAAGTCGACGAGCCGGTAGGCCCCGCCGAAAACGACGGCGGGCTTGGCCCGGTCGGCGGTGAGGGGCATCAGGCGCTTGCCCTCCCCGCCCGCGAGCACGATTCCGAGCACAGCAGGTCGACCGCGCATGTCACCAGCTCCCTGGGTCGGTTGTGCGGCTGTACGCCTGGGTGGTTGTGCGTGTGCGTGTGCGTGTGCGTGTGCTTGTGCTTGTGCCTGTGGTGTGGCTGGTGCTTGTGGTGTGGCTGGTGCGGCCGGTGCTTGTGGTGCGGCTGGCTCGCTGGTTGTGGCTTTGTGTGGCTGACTGGTTGCGGCTTTGTGTGGCTGGCCGGCTGGTTGTGGCTTGCGTGGCTGGCCGGTTGTGCTGTGGTTCTGTACGCCTGGCCGGTTGGTTGTGCTTCTGCAGCTGGGCAGTTGTGGGTCTAGCTCTGGACGCCGCGCTTGTACCCGGCCAGGACCTCCTCGTACACCCCCACCGTGCGCCGCGCCACCACGTCCCAGCCGAACTCGGCCACCGCGCGGGCCCGGCCGGACTCCCCCATGCGCGTGGCCGCCTCCGGGGACCGGCAGAGGCGGTTGAGGGCGTCGGCGAGACCGTCCTCGAACTCGCCGCCCGGCGTCTTCTCCTCATACGGCACCAGCAGCCCCGTCTCCCCGTCCGCGACGACCTCCGGGATGCCCCCGACGCCGGACGCCACGACCGCCGTGCCGCAGGCCATCGCCTCCAAGTTGACGATGCCGAGCGGCTCGTACACGGAGGGGCAGACGAACACCCGGGCGTGCGTGAGGAGTTGGATGATCTCCGCGCGGGGCAGCATGCGCGGGATCCAGTGGACGCCCGAGCGGCTCTGGCTGAGCTCCTCGAAGAGCACACGGAACTCGCGGTCGATCTCGGGAGTGTCGGGTGCGCCCGCGCACAGCACGAGCTGGATCTCCGGTTCCAACTGCCGGGCGGCGCGCAGGAGATGCGGGACGCCCTTCTGCCGGGTGATGCGGCCGACGAAGACGACGTACGGGCGGGCGAGGTCGACGCCGAGCCGGGCGAGGGCGTCCGCGTCCCGCGCCGGGCGGTACAGGTCCGTGTCGATGCCGTTGTGCACGATGTGGACCTTGGCCGGGTCGATGGCCGGGTAGCACGCGAGGATGTCGTGGCGCATGGCGGCGGAGACGGCGATGACGGCGTCGGCGCTCTCTGCGGCGGTGCGCTCGGCCCAGCTCGACAGGGCGTAGCCGCCGCCCAGTTGCTCGGCTTTCCAGGGGCGCAGGGGTTCGAGGGAGTGCGTGGTCACGACGTGCGGGACGCCGTGGAGGAGACCGGCGAGGTGGCCTGCGAGGTTGGCGTACCAGGTGTGGGAGTGGACGAGGTCGCGGCCTGCGAGGGCGGCGGCCATGGAGAGGTCCACGGAGAGGGTGCGCAGGGCGTCGTTGGCGCCGTCGAGGCCGGGCCAGGCGCGGTGGCGGAATGCGGTCGGCGCGTGGGCGGTGTCGCCCCCGTACCCGGACTCGACCCCAGTCCCGGTCCCTGCCGGTGCCTCCGCCGTCCAGCAGTGCACATCGACGTCTACGAGGCCGCGTAACTCCCGGGCCAGGAACTCGACGTGGACCCCGGCTCCGCCGTACACCTCGGGCGGATACTCGCGAGTGAGCAGTCCCACGCGCATGGAGCCCCCGTCCGTTCCGTCTCTGGTCGGCCGCTACTCCGTCATGTTCACCCAGAACAGGGCGACGGGGAAGAGTGCGTTGCCCTTCGTCGGCCTGTCCGGTGGGGGTGGTGGGGTGGGGACGGGGCGGTATGTCCGTCCTCGAAAAGCCGGGGGCGCCGTAGGAGTACACGAGTACTGGAGTGGGTGGGGTGCTGTACTGCGGGCGGACATACCGCCCCGTCCCCACCCCACGGCCGGTCCCCCGCCTGCAGGCCGTCGTCGCCCGATCGCCCACCTGCGAACCGTCTTCGACCGATTGTCCGACTGCGAACCGTCTTCGACCGATCGTTCGGCTGCGGGCCGTCGTCGACCAACCGTCCAGCCGCAGGCCGTCTTCAGCCCATCACCCGGCCGCGAACCGCCTTC